>JBIKOJ010000002.1:0-75398 GCA_044358135.1 Acetobacteraceae bacterium
CGACCATCCTGAGCTACCCCGACACCACCCGCGCCACCCCGCCGCCGCAGGGCACCGCACTGGCCCGGCTGGCGAAGCTCGCCGCGCGCGCCAACCCCGGCGTGGCGGTGGAGATTCCCACCGCCGGCGGCGTCTGCATGTATATCCGCCGCGAATGCCTGGCCGCCACCGGGCTGTTCCGCGAGGACAGCTTCGCCCAGGGCTATGGCGAAGAGAACGATTTGTGCCTGCGCGCCCGCCACCTGGGCTGGCGCCATGTCGGCGTGCCCGGCGTATTCGTGGCCCATGAGGGCGGGCAATCCTTCGGTGCCGCCACCTCCCCGCTGGTGGCGCGCAACCTCGCCGTGCTGGAGCGGCTGCACCCCGGCTACGCCGCGTTGATCGCCGCCTTCCAGGCCGCCGACCCGCTGGCCGAAGCGCGCCGGCGCCTGGATGCCGCCCGCTGGCAGGCAGCGCGGCGCAAGGGCGCTTCCCCGGCGGTGATGCTGGTGACGCATGACAGCGGCGGCGGGGTGGAGCGCGTGGTGCGGGCCCGCTGCGACGCGCTGCAGGCCGAGGGCCGCCGCGCGATCCTGCTCCGCCCGGTGACGGACCGGATGCGCGCCTCCGCCACCGGCCCCGCCGCCCGGCCCGGGCTGGTGCGGGTGGAGGAAGCGGGCGGCCCGCCCTATCCCAACCTCGTCTTCGCCCTGCCCGATGAGCTTCCGGCCCTGGCGCAGTTGCTGCGCCCCGACCGGCCGGCGCTGCTGGAGGTGCATCACCTGCTCGGCCACGACCACGCGCTGCTGGGCCTCGCCGGACTGCTGGGCGTGCCGGAGGAGGTGCACCTGCACGACTACGCCTGGTTCTGCCCGCGCGTGACCCTTCTGGGCCCGGAACGGCGCTATTGCGGCGAGCCCGAGGATCCACGCGAATGTGATGCCTGCGTGGCCGATGCCGGAAGTGTGATCGAGGAGGCTTTGCCCGCCGCCGCCCTGCGTGCCCGCTCCGCCGCCGACCTGGCGCGCGCGCGGCGCGTGGTGGCGCCCTCGGCCGATACCGCCGCGCGGATGCGCCGCCACTTCCCCGGCCTCGCGCCCGAGGTGGTGGCGCTGGAGGACGATGCCGCGGCACTCGCCGCCGCGCGCAGCCTGCCGCGCCCGGCCCTGCGCGAAGGGGAGGCACGGCGCGTGGCGATCATCGGCGGGATCGGCACGGAAAAGGGCTACGACGTTATCCTGGCCTGCGCGCGCGACGCACGGATGCGCAACCTTAAGATCCAGTTCACCATCGTGGGACATACCCGTGACGACCGGCGGCTGCTGGACACCGGGCGCGTGCTGGTGACAGGCGGCTACCGCGAGGGCGATGGCGAGGCGCTTGTCCGTGCCCATCGGCCGCATCTGGCCTTCCTGCCATCGCTCTGGCCGGAGACGTGGTGCTTCACCCTTGGCGTTGCCTGGCGTGCCGGGCTGCGCACCGCGGTGTTCGATATCGGAGCCCAGGCGGAGCGCGTGCGCGCCTCCGGCCACGGGTGGATACTGCCGCTGGGCCTGCCCGCGGCAGCGATCAACAATGCGTTGCTTGCCGTGGAACCGTGACCGCGCAATGTATGCTACCTTGCGTTCAACAGTAGGTGAGACATACCACCTACCAAACGCCAACGTGCCTGCCCGACCGTCCGTTCGAGAAGTGAGATCCTGATGTCAGACGCTGCCGTTGCATCCCAGACCGCCCCGCAAAATGCGGCCGGCCGCCAGGCCGGCAATGCCGGGAACCGGGTGGTTGAGCTGCGTGTCTCCGGCAACCTGATGCGGCTGGAGACCGGCTTGTATTGCATCGTCAACAAGCCGGCACCGAACGCCGACCTGCGCAGCGGCATGCCGGGCGTGCGCCTCTCCCCCGCGCCGGGCGTGGACAGCCGGCCGGAACAGGTGGAGATCACCACCTTCCGCGACGATGGCTGGCTCTCCGGCTTCGGCGATGCCGCCCTCGTGCGCGTGCACCAGGGCCCGGCCCATGTGCTGGTCACGGTCTACCAGGACCCGGCGCACCAGGAATCGTCGCCCAACATCCAGGTGGTGAAGCTGCTGGACCGCGCCCCACCGCGCGCCACCGCCGCACGCGTCGCGCCGCACGCCATGGCCCCTGCGCAGGGCGACGCGCATGTGGCAGCCGCCGCATCCGCCGCGCCGCAGGGCAGCCCGCGGGTGATGGACATGGTGGCCCATATCCAGGGCCTCGGCGATGTCGGCGCCCTCATCCAGGATCGCCTCGGCGAGGTCGGCAGCAAGCGCTGGATCGAAGGTTTCGCGATTGCGCCCACGCACGACGTTGCACCGTCGGACATCGAATACCAGGCCGTGCTGGGCCGCGGCTGGCTCTCCCCCTGGGTGGAGGGCGGCGAGTTCTGCGGCAGCCGCGGCATGGCGCTGCCGGTGCTGGGCCTGCGCCTGCGCCTGCGCGGCGATGCGGCGCGGGACTGGGAGTGCACCTATTCCGCCAGCTTCACCGACGGCACCCAGGCCGGGCCGGTGGCCGCGGGTGCCGCCTGCGAATCCGAAAGCCTGTCGCCGCTGGAATCCTTCCAGATCCATCTGCGCCGCCGCGGCCAAGCCCCGGCGCCGGCGGCTCCTGCCGCCCCGGCCCGCACCGCCCCTGCCGCCGCAGCCCCGGCCCCGGCCGCCGAACCCAAGCCCAAGGCCGCCGCCGCGAAGCCGGCCCCGAAGGCGCCGGCCAAGCCGGCTCCGAAGGCCCCCGCCAAGCCGGCGCCGCGCCGCCGCTGAGCGGCACCTCCGGCACGGCGCGCGTCGCCATGCCGCGGTCGTTGATACGTCCCGGGCCCCAGGCCCGGGGCCGTGAGGCTATGGGCACCCCGGCCTGGGGCAGCCCCGGGGCGCGGCCATGAAGTTCCTCTTCATCCACCAGAATTTTCCGGCGCAGTACCAGCATCTCATCATGCACCTGCTGGACCGCGGTGGACACGACATCGTGTTCATCTCGGAAGCCAACGACAACGCCATCCCCGGCGTGCGCCGCGTGCTCTACAAGCCGGAGCCCGGCACCCCGGAATACATCCACCCCGCCGCCCAGGACCTGGACCGCGCGGTGCGCCGCGCCGAAAAAGTGGCCGCCGCCGCCACCAACCTGAAGAAGCTCGGCTTCACGCCCGACATCATCATCGGCCACCACGGCTGGGGCGAGCTGCTGAACCTCCCCGATGTGTTCCCCGGCGTGCCCCTGCTCGGCTACTTCGAGTTCTACTACTGGTCCCAGGGCATCGACGTGAACTTCGACCCGGAATTCCCGCTGGACCCCGCCCAGCGCCCACGCATCCGGGCCATGAACACCGTCAACCACCTCGCCTACGGCCTGGGCCAGGCCGGGCAAACGCCCACGGAATGGCAGCTCAGCCTCTATCCCGAGCATATGCGCCCCGGCATCTCCCTGCTGCCGGAAGGCGCGCAGCTCGATCTCTGCAAGCCGGACCCCACCGCCCGCACCCGCCCGCTCGCCCTCGGCACCTTCATCGTCGCGCCCCATGAAACGCTGGTCACCTACGTGGCCCGCAACCTGGAGCCGTACCGCGGCGCCCACACCATGATCCGGACGCTGCCGGCGCTGATGCGCGCGCGGCCGGACCTGAAGGTGGTGATGGTGGGCGGCGACGATGTCAGCTACGGCGCGCGCTGCCCCACCGGCAGCTGGCGCCAGCACTACCTCAAGGAGATCGCCGGCAAATACGATCCGGCCCGCCTGCTGATGCCCGGCCAGGTGAACTACTCCACCTACCTGAGCCTGCTGCAACGCTCCGACGCACACGTGTACCTCACCTACCCCTTCGTCGCCTCCTGGTCGCTGCGCGAGGCGCTGGCCACCGGCTGCGCGGTGATCGGTGCCGACGTGGACTCGGTGCGCGAGTTCATCACCCATGGCCGCAACGGCCTGATCACCCCCTGCCTCGACCCCGCGAGACTGGCCGATACGGTCCTGGACCTGCTGGAGAACCGCAAACTGGCCACCAAGCTGCGCACCGGGGCGCGACGCTATGCCGAGAAGCACCTGGACATGAAGCTGCACCTCGCTGCCTATGCGAAGCGCATCCAAGAGTTGACCGGTAAGAAGATTTAAGAATCTTCTTTTTTCTGGAGAAAAAAGAAGCAAAAAAGACTTCATATACTGGGCTCGCTCCAGGACGATCAGCAAAGTAATAAAAGTTTTTTGGTTCTTTTTTTCAAAAAAGAACCTTCTTATCTTCCCCAAATTCCTCGCCCCTCGCTGCGCGCCTGCTGCTCCGCCCGCCAATGCCCCGGCTGCGCATCCGCCGCCGCCCGGCCGCCGCCGTTGGAGAGCACCACTTCGGCCAGGTCGCGTTCCCCCGCCCGGCAGCGGTGGAAGCCGGGCGTGGCGGGATCGGGCTCGCAGGCCACCTCCCGCCCGGCCAGGAAGGCCGCCATGTCCTCCGCATGCTCCCCGTCCAGGCCCAGCACACCGGCCAGCCGCACCACCTGGCCGCCCAGGCGCAGCGTGGCCGTGTCCAGCACTTCCGGCGCGCCGCGCAGGGCGGTGGGGCGCACCACCGCCGGCAGCGGCGCCGGCTGCGCCACGGCGGTGCCCTGCGGGGCGAGCAGCCGGCGGCGATAGGCCTGGTCGACGACCTCCCGCCAGATCGTGGCCGGCAGCTCGCCGCCGATCACGTTGTGCATCGGCGTGTTGTCGTCGTTGCCGACCCACACCCCCACCACCAGGTCGGCGGTGAAGCCGATGAACCAGGCGTCGCGATGCTCCTGGGTGGTGCCGGTCTTGCCCGCCACCGGCCGGTCCAGCCGCGCCGCCGCACCGGTGCCCTCGCGCACCACCGACAGCAGCAGGTCCAGCATCCCCTGGCGCACCGCGGGGGAGAGCGGGGGCGGGGCATGGGCCAGCGGGTCCGTGAAGCGCCACAGCGTGCGCTCGCGCGTGCGCAACTCGCGCAGGCCATAGGGCTCCACCCGCCGCCCGGCCGCGACCGTGGCGAAGCTGCCGGTCAGTTCCAGCAACGTGGCCTCCGCGCTGCCCAGCGCCAGGCTCGGCACCGGCGGCACGGCAGAGCGCAGGCCCAGCCGGCGGGCCATCTCGATCACCCGCGCCCGTCCCACCGCCTCCGACAGCTGCACCGCCACGGTGTTGATCGAATGCGCAAAGGCCAGGCGCAGCGTGGTGGCACCCACATGCCCCTCGCTGAAATTGCGCGGTTCCCACCCACCGAGGCGCACGGGCTGGTCCACCACGGTGCTGTCCGGCGCCATGCCGGCCTCCAGCGCGGCGGCATAGACGAACAGCTTGAACAGCGAGCCGGGCTGGCGACGAGCCTGGGTGGCACGGTTGAACTGGCTGGCGCCATAGTCCCGCCCGCCGACCAGGGCCAGCACCGCCCCATCATGCGCCATCGCCACCAGTGCCGCCTGCCCGGCCCTGGCACGCGGGCCGGCCCGTTCCAGCTGCGCGGCCACCACGCGCTCGGCCAGGTCCTGCAGGGCGGGGTTCAGCGTGGTGCCGGCGGCGAGGTCGATCGGCAGCCCGCCGGCCAGGCGCCGCGCTTCCGCCTCCGCCCAATCCGCGAAATAGCCCGGCCCCTGCGGCGGCTCCGGCGGCACCTTCGGCGTGGCCGGGGCGGCACGGGCCGCTTCGGCCTCCGACGCGGTGATGCGCCCGGTTTCCACCATCGCGGCCAGCACCGTCTCGGCCCGGCGGCGCGCGCCATCCAGATTGCGGGTCGGGGCGAGCTGGGTGGGCGCGCGCACCAGCCCGGCCATCATGGCCGCCTCGGCCAGCGAAAGCTCGCCGGCGCGCTTGCCGAAATAGCGCCGCGCCGCAGCATCCGCCCCGCGCGCGCCGGCGCCGAAATAGGCCTGGGAGAGGTAGCGCGCCAGGATCTCGTCCTTCGGCAGCTGCCGCTCCAGCCACAGCGCGATCAGCGCCTCCTGCCCCTTGCGCAGCAGGGTGCGGTCCTGGGAGAGATACAGCAGCCGGGCAAGCTGCTGGGTGATGGTGCTGCCGCCCTCGCGCGTGCGGCCCTCGGCGATATTGCGCCACAGCGCCCGGGCCATGCCGCGCAGGTCGAGCCCGGCATGCCGGCCAAAGCGACGGTCTTCAATCGCCACCACGGCATCGGCCAGGGGCTTCGGCAGCCGGTCGGCGGCGATGGCATCGCCGCGCAGCACGCCACGCTGGGCAAACAGGCTGCCATCCTGACCCTCCAGCGCCAGGAACGCCGGCAAGGCCTCCGGCACGGCGGCCGGCGGCGGCAGACGCAGCAGCACCGCCGCGGCGGCACCGGCCAGCACCAGCCCGGCCACCGCCCCCAGCAGCAGGCCAAGCCGTGCGAAGCGCCACCACCGGCGCCACCTGCCCTGCCGCACCGGCGGGCGCTCCTTCGGGTCGGCGTGCATGCGCCGGGCAATGCAGCCATCCCGATCCGGTTTCGTAACAGCTACGTGAGCGGGAACCGCCTGGGCCGCGGGGCGGTTGCCCCCGCAGCATCACCACAGGAGCACGCCATGTCCGGCTCACGCGATCGCGGCAGCAGCAGTCTTGATTCCGACATCGCCGGCACCGGCCCCGGCACCGCACGCCCCACCTCCGGCGGCACCGGGATGAGCCACGGCAACGAAAGCCTCCGCTCGGACATGGCCGCCACCGGGGCGGGCGCAGGCGAAGACGTGGAGATCGACGAAACCCGCCGCCTGATCTCGTCGGACAAGGTGACCAGCACGGCGGTGTACAACCGCAACGGCGACACGCTGGGCTCCATCTACGGCCTGATGATCGACAAGATCAGCGGTCGCGTCGCCTATGCGGTGATGAGCTTCGGCGGCTTCCTGGGCATCGGCGAACGATATCACCCGCTGCCCTGGGGCACGCTCACCTACGACACCGCGCGCGGCGGCTACGTGGTCGATCTCACCCAGGATCAGCTGGAAGGCGCCCCGAGCTACGGGCGCGACGACGACGTATGGTCCCGCCCGGGCTATGGCCAGACGGTGCACGACTACTACGGCGTGCCCTACGTGATGTAATTACCGGGGCAGCGCGGCCTCGATCCGCGCTGCCTCCGCTGGGCTGAACAGGCCGTGGCGCACCAGCAGCGCGGCCAGCACCGCCACCACGTTGAACTTGAACGCCTCGCCGCCGGCGCGCAGCGCGTCCGCCACCTGCGCCAAGGGCCACAGCGAGAAGCTCTCCACCTCGCCGTCGCGCGGGGTGGGGGTGAAGCTTTCGGGCAGTTCCACCTCGAAGCAATGCAGCAGGTCGCGGCGCAGGCCCTCCGGCCGGTCCATGGCATAACGCAGCACGCCGGTGCGCACGGCGCGGCGGGCGAGCTCGGCCGGCATCGCCGCCTCCTCCTCCGCCTCCTTCACCAGCGTCTCCTCCGGCGTGTGGCCGGCCGGCATGCCCCCGGCCACGATATGGTCCAGCTTGCCGGGATCGAGCGCCTTGTCCGCCGCGCGCTTGCCGATCCAGACATGCAGCCCGTCCGGCCGGGCCACCATCCCGTCCAGATGGATCCCCTGCGCCTCGATCCCAAAGGCCGGCAGCGCGCCGCGGTCGATGGTGGAAAGCACCGGCCCGTCCGGCGTGGCCCGCACATCGAACGCCTCGCGCCGCCAGCGCAGCAGCTTGCGCGCCGCCAGCGCCTTGGCGATGCCCGGCAGCGCCGCCGGTGCCGCCAGCACCACGCCGCGGGGGCCCTGGTGCACATCGTCGAATTCCGCCACCGCCGCCGCCATCGCGGGGGCCAGCCAGCCCACCTGCTCCGCCCCCAGCAGGAAGGGCACCCGCCCGCCCGGCAGGGTGGCGGCGTTCAGTTCGGCCAGGCGGCGCAGCAGGATATCCATCCACCCGCGTTAGCGCGGAATGGCAGGCCCCGCCAGAGCATCCCTTTCCAGCCCTGTCCCGCCATGCCACATCGTGATCCATGAAAAGCACCGGTGGACCCCAGCTCTCCCTCGCCCCTGGCGAGACCCGTTCCGCCCTGCAGACCATCGGCTCGCTGCTGCCCTATCTCTGGCCGCGCGACGACATGGTGGCCCGCTTCCGCGTGGTGGTCGCCGCCATCTTCCTGGTCTGCGCCAAGCTCGCCCTGGTCTGGGTGCCCGTGGTCTACAGCTGGGCGGTGGATGCACTGGTGCCCAGGGCCGGGGGCGCCGCCGCCATCATCGCGGTACCGATGGCGCTGATCGTCGGCTACGGCCTGCTGCGCGTGGCCGCCAGCGGCTTCGGCGAAATGCGGGACGCCATCTTCGCCGCCGTGCAGCAGCGCACCGTGCGCCGCATCGCGCTGCAGACCTTCCAGCACCTGCACCGCCTCTCCCTGCGCTTCCACCTCGACCGCCAGACCGGCGGCCTCTCCCGCTCCATCGAGCGCGGCACGGTGGGCATCGAGCAGGTGCTGCGCCTGGCCGTGTTCAACGTGCTGCCGACATTGTTCGAGGTGCTGCTGGTCGTCGGCATCCTCTGGTACGTGTTCGACTGGCGCTTCGCCAGCGTCACCCTCGTGGCCGTCGGCCTCTACCTCACCTTCACCCTGCTGTTCTCCAACGTGCGCGTGCGCATCCGCCGCCGCATGAACGCCACCGACAGCGAGGCGCAGTCCAAGGCCGTCGACAGCCTGCTGAACTACGAAACCGTCAAGTATTTCGGCAACGAGCCGCACGAGGCCCGCCGCTTCGACGAAGCCTGGGCCCATTACGAACGCGCCGCCGTGCGCAACCAGGTCACGCTCAACATCCTCAACCTCGGCCAGGCGGTCATCATCGCCGCGGGGCTCTCGCTGGTGATGCTCATGGCCGCCCAGGGCGTGGCCGATGGCAGCATGACGGTGGGCAAGTTCGTGCTGGTGAACACCTACCTCATGCAGCTCTACCAGCCGCTCAACATGCTCGGCTTCGTCTATCGCGAGATCAAGCAGGGCCTGACCGACATGGAGCAGCTGTTCCGCCTGCTCTCGCTGAACCAGGAAGTGGCCGACAAGCCCGGCGCCCCCGCCCTGGCACCCCCCGCCTCTGGTCGCCAAGGCGAAGTGGTGTTCGAGGACGTGCGCTTCGGCTACCAGCCGGAACGCGAGATCCTCAAGGGCCTCACCCTGCGCGTGCCCACGGGCGGCCGCCTGGCCATCGTCGGCCCCACCGGCGCCGGCAAGTCCACCATCAGCCGCCTGCTGTTCCGCTTCTACGACGTCACCCACGGCCGCATCCTGATCGACGGGCAGGACATCCGCGACATCAAGCAGGACAGCCTGCGCGCCGCCATCGGCGTCGTGCCGCAGGATACCGTGCTGTTCAACGACACCATCCGCTACAACATCGCCTATGGCCGCCCCGGCGCCACCCAGGACCAGATCGAGCACGCCGCCCGCCTCGCCCAGGTGCACGATTTCGTCCTCCGCCTGCCAGACGGCTACGACACCCGCGTGGGCGAACGCGGCCTCAAGCTCTCGGGCGGCGAGAAGCAGCGCGTGGCCATCGCCCGCACCATCCTCAAGGACCCGCCGATCCTGATCCTGGACGAAGCCACCAGTGCGCTGGACACAAGCACGGAGCAGGACATCCAGGCCGCGCTCCGCGCCGTCTCCAGCACCCGCACCACGCTCACCATCGCCCATCGCCTCTCCACCGTGGTGGATGCCGATGAGATCATCGTGCTGAACGAAGGCCGCGTGGTGGAACGCGGCCGCCACGCGGAGCTGGTGGCGCTCGGCGGCACCTATGCCCACATGTGGGCGATGCAGGCCGAGCAGCAGGCCGAGGACGCGCCGGCAAAGTAGCTTCCCTTCGCGCCCCGCCTGCCGCATACCGCCACCACGACAGGAGAACGACCGATGTCCCAGCACGACGACGGCTTCGACGAGGGCGGCGCCCCCGCCGACCTCAGCCACGCCGGCGCGGTGGTGGACAAGGCGATCGAATACATGGCCAGCCAGAACATCGGCGAACTCGCCATCGCCTCCGCCCTGCTCGGCGGCGCCATGGGCATGCTGTCGCGCGCCCTGTCGGAAGACGCGGTGATCCAGGTGCTCAACAACGCCATCGCCTCCGTGCGGGCCGGGGAATTGCGGAACAGGGATCATTAAGAGTCTTCTTTTTCTGAAGAAAAAGAAGCAAAAGACTTTTCTACATTGCACCCGCGCGGGTCGCCCGGCACACGCGCCAGTCATAAAAGTTTTTTGGTTCTTTTTTTCAAAAAAGAACTGCTTACTTTCTTGTGATCTTTGCTTCGAGTAGCGCCCACGCCTCCTCCGCGCTACTGGCAAAGTCGAACAGCTTCAGGTCCGTCGAGCTGATCAGCCCTTCCTCCGCCAGCGCCTCGAAGTTGATCACCCGCCGCCAGTAGGTTTCGTCGAACAGCACGATCGGCACTGGCGGCATCTTGCGGGTTTGCGACAGGGTCAGGATCTCGAACAGTTCGTCGAAGGTGCCGAACCCGCCGGGGAACACCACCAGCGCATTGGCCCGCATCGCCAGGTGCATCTTGCGCATGGCGAAGTAGTGGAAGCGGAAGGCCAGCTGCGGCGTGATGTAGCGGTTGGGCAGCTGCTCCATCGGCAGGGTGATGTTGAAGCCGATGCTGGGCGCCCCGGCCTCCTGCGCGCCCCGGTTCGCGGCCTCCATGATCCCCGCGCCGCCGCCGGTGGCGATCACGTTGTCGTGCCAGCGTTCGCGCGGCGCCAGCGCGCCCCCGCGCTCGGAGGCAATGCGGCCAAAGGCACGCGCCGCCTCGTACCAGGCCACCTGCCGCCGCAGCCGCGCCACCACCTCCTCGTCCGCCTCGGTGCGGATGGACAGTTCCGCCGCGGCCAGCTGCTCCGGGGAGGCCACGCGCGCGCTGCCGAACACGATGAGGGTGGAGCGCACGCCCCAGTCGCGCAGCAGCAGGTCTGCCTTGGCGTATTCCAGGGCGAAGCGCATCGCGCGCATTTCCTCGCGCAGCAGGAAGTCGCTGTCCTGGGCGGGCAGGCGGTAGCTGGGCGAGCGCAGCTGCGGGCTGTCGTTGGGGTCGATCGGGTCCATGCGGGTCTCCTCCCGTGCAACGTTGTCCGGCGCGGCCAAGCGCGCAACCCACGGCCACACCCCCGCGTTGACCCGCCATGCCGCCAAACAGGAGGATGCAATGACCCGCACCGGGCGCTGGCTCCTCGCCGCTGGCGGCGTTGTGGCGCTGCTGGGAGTCGGCGTGGCCACGGCGCCGCACTGGTTGCGCCCCATCCTGGCCGCCCGCGCCTCCGCCGCGCTGGGCCGCAACGTCACCATCAAGCGGCTGGAAATCCGCTCCTGGCACCCGCCGCACGTGGTGCTGCACGACCTGCGCATCGCCAGCCCGCCGGAGCTCGCCGCCCTCGCCCCCGATTTCGCCACCGCGCGCGAAGTCGCCCTCACGCTCGATCTCGCGCCGGTCTGGCGCGGCGGCCTGGCCAACCTGCCGGAGGTCGCACTCGCCGGCCTGCACGTCACCGCCGTGGAAGCGCTGGATGGCGCCAACAACTACACCTTCACCGTCTCCGGCACGGGCGGCGGCGGCCTGCCGCGCATCGGCACGGTGCGGATCGCCGACAGCACGGTGCAGCTCAACCTCGCCCGCCGCCAGGTGCAGGCCCAGGTCGCGCTGGCAACGGAGGCCGATGGCGCCATCGTCGCCGAGCTCCAGGGCCAATACGCCGGCCAGCCCGTTACCGGCCGCATCCGCGGCGCGCCGGCCACTGCCCTGACCGACGCCACCCTGCCCTACGCCGTGGAAGCGCAGCTGGACAGCGGCAGCGCCCGCCTACGCGCCACCGGAACCATCGCCGGCCCGCTGCAACCGGCCGCGGCCCAGCTCCGCCTGGAACTCTCGGGCACCGACCTGCAGGGCCTGCAAGCGCTCACCGGCATCCCCTTCCCGCCCACGCCCCCGTTCAGCCTCGCCGGCGCCGCCACCTACGAAGGCGGCATCGCCAAGCTGGACGGGTTGCAGGGCCGCCTCGGCAGCAGCGACCTGGGCGGCGACCTCGCGCTGGATCTCCGCGCCGAACGCCCCATCCTCTCCGGCACGCTGGCCTCCGCCCGGCTCGATCCGCAGGACCTCGCCGGCTTCATCGGCTCCCAGCCCGGCCGCGCCACCACGCCCGGCATCACCCCCGCCCAACGCCAGGCCATCGCCCGGGCAGAGGCAAGCCGCGCCTGATCCCCAACATCCCGATGGACCTCCCGCGCATCCAGGCCGCCGACTTCCACATCGCCTACCGGACGGAGCGCGTCCTCGGCAACTGGATGCCGTTCGATTCCATCGGCCTGAAGCTCGACATCGAACAGGGCCGCATCCGCGTCTCCGACCTCCGCCTCGCCGTCGGCCGCGGCGCCATCGCGGGCCAGATCGACATGACCCCAGGCGAGGGCGGCATGCGCACCCGCGCCGACCTCCGGCTCCAGCGCCTGGAGGTGCGCCGCCTGCTCGATTCCGCCGGCGAGATCTTCCAGGGCAACGGCCTGATCGGCGGGCGCATCGAGGTCGATTCGGTCGGCCGCTCCCTGGCCGAGATCCTGCAGCAGGGCACCGGCCGCCTCACCTTCGTCATGGCCGGCGGCTCCATGAGCCAGATGATCGTTGACCTCTCCGGCCTGCAACTGGGCGAGGCCCTGCTCTCCAGCCTCGGCCTGCCGGCGCAAACCCGCGTCCGCTGCCTGATCGGCGACCTCGCCCTCGGCCGCGGCGCCCTGGCCACCCGCACCCTGCTGCTGGACACCGAGGGCGACCGCACCACCGTCCAGGGCAGCCTGGACCTGCGCACGGAAACCCTTTCCGCCGTGCTGCGGACCCAGGCAAAGCGTTTCACCATCGGAACACTCGCCACGCCGATCCTGGTCAGCGGCACACTCAAGAATCCGCAATTCGCACCGGAGGGCGGGGAGCTGGCGCTCCGCGGCGCCGCCGCCGTCGGCCTCGGCCTGCTGCTCGCCCCCGCCGCGCTGCTGCCCACCATCCAGCTCGGCATCGGCGAGGACAATGCCTGCGCCGCCATCGCCCGCGAACCCGCCGCGCGCTGAATCCCGGCGCCGGCACACGCCCGCAGGAACCCGCGCGCCGAAGCGCCGTTCTCTCCCTGGCACCGCCGCCCGGGGTGCCTCCCCGCACAACCCAAGGATCGCCCGTGGCGCACCCGCCCGAGGACACGTCGCCAGACCCGATCCCGCTGCTGGAGGAGCACGCCCGCATCACCACGCGCGACGTCGTCACCGGCCGCGTCCAGGTCCGCCTCGCCACCGAGGAGGTGGAGGATGTGGTCCACGCCACCCTTGCCGGCCGCCGCGCCACCGTCGAGCGCATCGCGATGGATATCGAAGTCACCGAAGCCCCCGCCGTACGCCAGGAGGGCGACACCATCGTCGTGCCGGTGGTGGAGGAGGTGCTGGTGGTGGAACGCCGCCTGCGCCTGCGCGAGGAAATCCGCCTTCACCTCGTCCCCACGCAGGAGGAGGTCGCACTGCCGGTGCGCCGGCGCGTCCAGCACGCGGAGGTGCATCGCCTCCACGGCACACCGCCGGCGGACGACCCCACCCCGTCCCGTGCCGGAAAAGGCTATCAGGAGAACCACGAATGACCCGCATGATCACCGCGATGTTCGATACCCGCGCCGAAGCCGATGCCGCCGCCGACCACCTGGCCCGCGACATCGGCATCCAGCGCTCCGCCGTGCAGGTCCATGGCGGCGAGGCAGCCGCAGGAACGTCGCGCACCCCCGCCAGCGCCGCCGCCGGGGCCGAGGATGTCGGCTTCTGGAGCGCGCTGCGCGACCTCTTCGTGCCCGACGAAGACCGCCCGACCTACGCCGAGGGCATCCGCCGCGGCAGCTTCCTCGTGACCGCCGAAGTGGACGACACCGCGGTGGATCGCGCCATGGACCTGCTGGAATCCCACGGCGCCGTGGACCTGGACACGCGCGAGGCGCAGTGGCGTGCCGGCGGCTGGTCCGGCCAGGAGAGCATGGGCACCGGCACCGTCGCCTCCCTGCCCACCTCGCCCGAACTCGGCGTGGCCGGCACCACCCGTGAGACGATCACCGAACGCCCCGGCGGCGCCGGCGGCGACTTCACCACCAACCCCGCCCCGGGCCAAATGGACAGCGCGTCCGATGCCACCCGCCGCACCGGCACGGCCGGCACCACCACGGGCCGCACCACCGACGAAGTGATCCCGGTGGTGGAGGAGCACATCCAGATCGGCAAGCGCGACGTGGAGCGCGGCCGCGTCCGCGTGCGCTCCTACATCGTCGAACGCCCCGTCAGTGAGCAGGTCACCCTGCGCGGCGAGCACGTGGAAGTGCAGCGCCGCCGCGTGGACCGCCCCGCCACCGCCAACGACGACCTGTTCCGCGAACGCACCATCGAGGCGGTGGAACGCGGCGAGGAAGCGGTGGTGGCGAAGGAAACCCGCGTCACGGAGGAGGTTGTGCTGCGCAAGGATGCCACCGAGCGCACCGAAACCGTCACAGACACCGTCCGCCACACCGAGGTGAAGGTGGAAGACGACACCACCACCAAGGGCACCCACACCGATGCCCGCCTCGGCACCCGCCACGGCTCCGCGCCAGACGGCACCCCCGGCAACCCGCCCGGCACCATGGCCAGCCGCGGGATGGACAAGACGCTGGGCACCAACGTCAGCGGCGCCAACCCGCAGGGCGAAAACCTCGCCAGCCGCGCCAAGGACAAGACCACCAAGCCGTAATCATCCCCCCACGGCAAGGGAACCATGAAGGCGAGGCCGGCATTGCCGGTCTCGTCGGCGTTTCAACCCGCGTAGCAACGCGAAACCGGAGTGCGCAGCATGAGCGACAACAAATCCCAGGGCAGTGCCGGCAGCGCGCTCGGCGCCCACAGCAAGGACAGCCCGCAAGGCCAGGGCGCGTCCTCCGCCGCCTCCGGCACGATGGGCCAGCACGGCGGCAGCCAGTCCTCGGGCGTCAGCCAGGGCGACGGCAAGAAGGATCGCCGCGACGAATCGTCCTCCGACAACTGGCAGCAGGCCGGCGCCGAGATGGCCGGCCAGGCCAAGGAAGGCATGGAACGCGTCGCCAACACCGTGCGCGACGCCGCCAGCACCGCCCGCGACACCATCGCCACCCGCGGCAGCCAGGCCATGGAAAGCACCGGCCAGATGGTGCGCGACCAACCCATGACAGCGCTGGCCGTCACCGGGCTGGCCTGCTTCGCCATCGGCATGATGATCGGGCGTGGGCGCTACTAAGCAAGGACTCTTCTTTTTCTGAAGAAAAAGAAGCAAAAAGACTTTTCTGAATGGCACCCGTCTCTCCAAGGAGAGGCGGGTGCAAGTTTCAAAAGTTTTTTGGTTCTTTTTTTCAAAAAAGAACCGCTTCCTTACACTAAGGCGCGCTGCAAACTCTCCACCAGCCGGTCCACTTCCTCCAGCGTATTGTAGTGCACCATGGAGGCCCGGACCACGCCGTTGCCCTCCAGCAGCCCCAGCCGCTCCACCAGGCGGCGCGAGTGGAAATCCCCGAAGCGGATGCCGATCGGGTCCTGGTCCACCGCTGCCACGATCGCTGCGGAGTCCTTCCCCGCCACCTTGAAGGCGATCGTCGGCACCCGCACCGCCGCGTCCGAGGTCCGCTCGCCGATCACCCGGATATCGTTGCGGCTGCGCAGGAAGCCCAGCAGCCGCTCCGCCAGCGCCGCCTCATGCGCCGCGATATCGCCAAAGCCACGCTCCAGCGCCGCGCGCCCGGTACCGCCGCCCAGCCCTTCCAGGTAGTCCACGATCCCCGCCGCCCCCCAGGCCGCCTCGTAGCTCGGGTTGCCCGGCTCCAGCTTGGCCGGCACTTTCTCGCGCCCGTAGAACCAGTGGTACAGCCCGTCCAGCTCCAGCAGCTTGTCGTGCTTGCCGTACATCACCGCGAAATGCGGCCCGTACGTCTTGTAGAAGCTGAAGATGTAGTAATCCACGTCCCAGCCCGCCACATCCAGCGCCCGATGCGGCGCATAGGCCACCGCATCCACCACCAGCTCCGCCCCCGCCGCATGCACCCGCCGCGCGATCTCCGCCACCGGCATGATCGTGCCCAGGATGTTGGAGGCATGGGTCACCGCCACCAGCCGCGTGCGCGGCCCCAGCAGCGCATCAAGGTCCGCCAGGTCCGGCCGCATCGTCTCGGGGTTGATGCGCCACTCCCGCACCACCACGCCCGCCTTCTCCAGCGCGCGCCACGGCCCGATGTTCGATTCGTGGTCGAAATCCGTCACCACCACCTCGTCGCCCGGCTTCAGGCGGCCGGCCATGGCCTTGGCCAGGAACTGCGCCAGCACCGTGGTGGAAGGCCCGAACACCACCTCCTCCGGCCGCCGCGCGCCGATCCACGTCGCCACCCGCGCCCGCGCCTCCGCCAGCCGGGCCGAGGCGCGCTGCGAATGGGCATAGCTCGCGCCCGTCTGCACGCTGGTGGTCAGCAGGTAGTCGGCCACCCGCTCCGCCACCCCGCGCAGCACCAGCGATCCGCCGGCATTGTCGAAATAGGCAAACCCGTCGGCCAGCGCCGGGAAGCAGGAACGCACATGGGCAAGATCAAGCGGCATCGGGAATCCTTTCGCAGGCCGCGCGAAAGGTAGCGCAATGCAGCCGGGCCGCAATCAGCCCCGTTGCGGCTGCCCCGCGAAGCGCACCGGCGCCCCGGGATAATCCCAATGATCCCAGATCGGCGCCGGCATCACGGGCATCTCATGCGCCTCCTCGGCGAACCCGGTCCGATGCTGTCCCCAATCCCAACTGGAACGGTCCTGCCACGACTGCCCCGGC
The DNA here is from genome assembly GCA_044358135.1 of Acetobacteraceae bacterium. Taxonomy (GTDB): domain Bacteria; phylum Pseudomonadota; class Alphaproteobacteria; order Acetobacterales; family Acetobacteraceae; genus CAMDGX01. Next base: position 16,801 of record JBIKOJ010000002.1, read on the forward strand.
GCCTCCGCCTGGGCCAGCACCGGCCCTGCCAGCACAACCAAGCCCAGCGCGATCAGTTCGAGGAAGGGTCGGGCCATGGCAGGTCTCCTTGCCGCATGCCCATGGCAAACGCGGCAGGCGCCATTCCGTTGGCGGCCGTTCCGCCCCCGGCAGGGCCTCCCTCACCCGGAATGCGCAGACCGCATCCCCTCCAGGTTCCGGTGCGCCACCAGCACGCCCAGGAACTCCCCCTCCCGCGCCTGCGCATACAGCCCCTCCGGCAGGCCACTGCCCAGGCCGTCGGCGACGTCCACGATATCCGCCCGGCCACGCAGCCCCGCCACCAGCGCCTCCATCTCCGCCCCCTGCGTGCCGAAATAGAAGCGGTGGTTTGGCCAGTCCTCATGCTGCCGCTCGCGCGCGATGGTCGCCTGCGCAATCTGGTCGGTCAGGTCATGGAACATCCGCCGCGCCGCCAGGTGCGTCCCCTGCGGCAGCCCGGCCGCCTCCGCCTGCGCATCGATCTCCACCGGAGAGGCAGCCACCAGCATCCTCGGCATCGCAACCTCCTGCGCCCATACGCCCCACCAAGGCGCAGCCTCGCCCTCCGGTTCCCATCCCGTACGTAGACGCCGCCGTGCCGGGAGCATCACACACGTGTCACGTTGGCATAACGCTTGCACAGACCCTGGCACCGGCGGATTTCACCCCGGCGCCCAGACGTGACACTGCCTTGCCAAACCCTGCCTTTCCGCAACGCTGCGTTTCAGCACCGCCTGTTTGATCCGGGCGACGCCAGGGTGACCCCGCAAGGGGCACCCTGGTTCCCCACCCGGCCCCCCTTTTCCCCACATCGCCTCGCTTTCACCCCCGCCTTTTCAATGCCTTGTTCCAGAGGATACCCGCATGCGCCGCCTTCCCGCCTCCGCGCTGCCGCCCCCCGCCGTGCTCAGCCGCGAAATCGCCGACGCCGCCGACGAGTTGGCCTGCCGCATCGACCAGGGCGAGTTCGACGACCTGGAAGAAGGCCAGATGGCCGATCTGCGCATGCTCTCCGCCCTCATGGCCCAGTGGGCCGAACACGCCCAGGCCATCGAGGAGCGGCTCGCCCTGGCCCACGGCACTGTAACAGCCACCCCCTCCACGATTGCATTCTGCAACTGAGCCAGCGTGAATCCCCGCTGCGCTGATTTGCGTCGCATTTTGCAAGAGTAACCGCACCCCGCATCCACCCGCCAGGGATTGCCGCCGCGCCCGCCACGCCCGACACTGGATCGAACTCCAGGAGGAACATGGCATGACCGCAAGCTGGCAGAACCAGGTCGCTCTCGTCACCGGCGGCGCCCGCGGCATCGGCCGCGCCACAATCCGCCGCCTCGCCGCCGCGGGCTGCGCCGTGGCCATCAACTACACCACCCGGCCCGATGCCGCCGAGGAACTCGCCGCCGAGGTGAAATCCGCCGGCGCCCGCGCCATCACCGTGGGCGCCGACGTGGCCGACCAGGCCGCCGTCCAGGCCATGGTCGCCCGCACGGAAGCCGAGCTCGGCCCGCTCACCATCCTGGTCAACAACGCCGGCATCGGCTGGCCCGCCACGCTGGAAAGCTGGGAGCCCGAAGGCTTTGCCCGCCTGCGTGCCGTCAACGTGGATGGCGTCATCCACGGCGTGCGCGCCGTCATGGCCGGCATGAAGGCCCGCCGCTACGGCCGCATCGTCAACATCTCCTCGGTCGCCTCCTTCGGCAATACCGGCTTCGTCGGCAACCACTTCTATGCCTCCACCAAGGCCGAAGTGAACCTGCTCACCCGCCGCTTCGCCTACGAGCTGGGCCAGCACGGCATCACCGTGAACGCCGTCGCCCCCGGCCTCACCCGCTCCGACATGACGCAAGGCAAGCGCAGCGCCGAGGAATGGGCCGAAACCACCGCCGCCTTCAGCAAAATCACCATCCTCGGCCGCGTCGGCGAACCCGACGAAATCGCCGCCGCCGTGGCGTTCCTCGCCTCGCCCGATGCAAGTTTCGTCACGGCGCAAGTGCTGACGGCGGATGGGGGGCGGACAGACTACATCGGGCACTGAAAGAAAGCGGTTCTTTTTTGAAAAAAAGAACCAAAAAACTTTTATGACTACGCGGCTGAACCACCCGGTCTTCCTCACGGAGGACCGGGCGCTCCGCAGCGCAGACGAATAAAGTCTTTTTGCTTCTTTTTCTTCAGAAAAAGAAGACCTTCCTTGCTGCCTAAGAAAATTCTCCAAAACCCCTTGCGCCGCCACCGTTGGTGAATTATATTCACCTTCATGACCCAGGAACCCTCCTCCCTGGCCCAGCACTTCGCCGGCATGGCTGCCGCGATGGGCTCGATGGCCCAAGCTCGCGCATGGCGCGGGGAGGTGGCGCACGCCCTGATTCTGGCCTGGATCGCCGCCGTGCTGGGCTGCCTGACCATCCTGGCCGCCGCGTGGGAAGCCGGCCGCCAGGCCACCCACCCCGAAGGCCGCACCAGCCGCACCCGCCGGGTCCGCGCGGCCTCCCATGGCATCCCCACACCCGAATTGCGCCCGCAGACCGTTCACCTGCCCGCATTCCGCCCGGCGCCCTCGCGCGCGCCGCCGCATCCCCCACCTCTCGTGCGTCCATCGCAACCGCCCCACCCATGCGCCGTTCGGGCCTCCTCTGGCCCACGCTTCCGCACGCCCTTATTGTTCCGTTATCGTAATTACCTCGGAACACCCCCGGCTTGCCCCCCACCGTCACTTCCCATACGAACATCCGCCCACCCGGAGCCTGCCGCCGCATGACCGACCGCCTGCGCATCGCCCATTGCGCCGACATCCATCTGGACGCCAGCGGCTACGGCCAGGCCCTGGGTGCCGAGGGCAGCGAATTCCACCGCCAGGCCTTCGCCCACGCGATCGAGGCGATGCTCGCCCACGACCCGCAGCTCTTCCTCCTGGCCGGCGACCTGTTCGACAGCAACCGCGCCACCCCCGCCACCATCGAATGGGCCATGGCCACCCTCGCCGCCATCCCCATCCCGGTGCTGATGATCCCCGGCAACCACGATTGCCTGGAAACCGGCTCCGTCTACCACCGCTACGATTTCAACAGCCTGCCCAACGTCCAGATGATCCTCGCCCACGAAGGCGAAACCGTCCGCGTCCCCCACCTGGACCTCGCCTGCTGGGGCCGCGGCATGGTGGAACACCACCGCCTCTACTCGCCGCTCGGCGGCCTACCCCCCCGCCCCGCCGGCATGCGCTGGTACCTCGCCATGGGCCACGGCCTCTTCGTGCCCCACGGCGGCGACACCGACCGCTCCTCACCCATCCACGCCCGCGAGATCGACGCCAGCCCCTGCGACTACATCGCCCTCGGCCACCACCACGCCGCCATGGAAATCGGCGAGGACCGCACCCTGGCCGCCTTCGCCGGCTCCCCGACAGACAAGGTCGGCCGCGGCCCCACCTACATCATCTGCGACCTCAGCGAAGACGCCCCGCCGGCCGTCGTCGTCCACAAGGTGGAGAAGGGCTGGAGCTAGGGAAGGACGGGAACCGCCAAGGCGCCATCCTTCGGCATCAGCCGAACCGAAACGCTACCACGGCCCCTCGGGCAGCGAGCAGTTCAGGGTGGTCACCACATAGACCCCCCGGCGCAGCCGGCGCAGCGCGACGACATCGCACCCCTCGCCACCCCACAGCGCGGAGGCGACATCCAGGGTCAGCGCATCGCCGGGGTCCGACACCAGGAACGCCACGTTCGTCATCCCCGCGATCCCCCACGCGTCCCACTCGCGCAACACCTCCCGCCGGGCCAGGGCCTCCTCATGCCCGAAGGACCACAGCAAGAACCAGAGCTGGTCGCGCGGCCAGGCCAGAAGATAACCGGCAGTCGGAATCAGCCCCAGCACCGCCACGACCGCCAGGAACAACGGCAGGTCGGTGGCGGGCCGTCGACGGATCACGGCAACCAACGTCGCCACGCCCAGGAACAACGCCAGCGGAGAAATCACCAGGATCATCAGCCCGTACAGCAGGAACTGCCCGAACCCATTGCCGGCATCGACCATCCCATAGGCGGCGGCGCCCGCCACCACCGCCAGCGGCGCGCGCCACGGGCCGTTCACGTCGTGGCGACGCGCCCCAGCCAAGGCACCAGCGCCGCCAGGAACCCCTTGGTGTTCTGCGAAGGCACCCCGTGCCCCGCCTTCTCCACCGTCACCAGCTCGCCCTTCGGCAGTGCATCCCGCAGCCGCTCCGCCGCGTCGGGCGCCAGGATGTTGCTCGTCTCGCCCCGCACCACCAGCACCGGCAACTCGAACCTGCCGCAATCCTCCAGCGTCACGTTGTCCCCGGGCTTCTGGCCCGGCCGCAGCCCCAGCCGGCGCAGGGTGGCGTCGCACTTGCTGATGTACTTGCCGTCCACCCGCTCGAACATGTTGTACTTCACCGTGCGTTCGATGTGCTCGCGCGGCCGGTACGGATCGTATTTCCGCACGTTCTCGATGAAGTGCTCCAGATTGTCGAACTCGTTGTTGGCCGCCACGAACCCCGCGATCTGCGCCCGCCCGGCATCCGAGATCTCCGGCCCGATATCCACGATGCACAGCGCCTTCATGCTGCCCGCATGGTCGCGCGCCAGCAGCATCCCGTTGCGCCCACCCATCGAATGCCCCACCACCACCGGGGAGCCACCACCCACCGCCGCCAGGAACGAAGCCGCATCCTGCGCCATCGCCCGCCCGGAATAGTCCACGTCCCGCGCCCACTCGCTGTCGCCATGGCCGCGCTGGTCCAGCGCCAGCACCCGATACGTCTTCGCCAGGTGCAAACTCACCAGGTCCCACGAATGCGCCTGCTGGTGCCCGCCATGCAGCAGCACCACCGTCGGCGCATCGGCCCGGCCCCATTCCAGGTAATGGAAGCGATGCCCCCGCAGCACGATGTTCCGCGCCGCATAGGGCACGCTGGGATCATGCTCGATCCCCAGCTCGCCCGCCGATGTCAGCAGGCTGCGGAACTCGTCCGTCCCGGTCATGTCGAAGGCATCGCTGCCGGGGGCGGAGATGTTGAGATTCATGCGCGATATCCCGCTGGTCGTTTCCGGGCGAAACCATAGGGCGCGTTCCCAGGGACTGTCACGCCACCGCCATTGCGCTAACCTCCGGCCAAAGACCCGGAGACGCCCAGATGACCACCGCCCCCACCGCCGGCCGCCGCCTGTTCCTGGAACTGCTGAAGCAGGAAGGCGTGCGCGTGATGTTCGGCAACCCCGGCACCACCGAGCTGCCGCTGATGGATGCCTTGGCCGGGGAGGATGAGATCCGCTACGTGCTGGCGCTCCAGGAATCCCTGGTGATGGCCATGGCCGACGGCTACGCCCGCGCCTCCGGCACTCTCGGCGTCGCCAACGTCCATGTCGCCCCCGGCCTCGGCAACGCGATGGGCATGCTGTTCGATGCCCACAAGGCCGGCTCGCCCGTGCTGCTCACCGCCGGCCAGCAGGCCCAGGGCTTCGGCATCACCGAGCCCAACCTCTACGCCGAACTGCCGCCCATGGCGCAGCCCTTCGTGAAGTATGCCGTCGAAGCCCGCCGCGCCCAGGACCTGCCGCGCCTGATCCACCGCGCCGCCAAGACCGCCCTCGCCCCGCCCACCGGCCCGGTCTTCGTCTCCCTGCCGGTGGACGTGATGAACGCGGAGGCCACGATCGGTCTCGGCACCCCCAGCCGCGTCGCCCCCCGCATCGCCGCCGACGCTGCGGAGATCGCGAAAGCCGCCAAGCTGCTCGCCGCCGCCAAGAGCCCGGTGATCATCGCCGGCGACTGCGTGGCCCAATCCGGTGCCGCCGCCGAACTGGTCGCCCTGGCCGAAGCCCTCGGCGCGCCGGTCTGGCTGGAAGGCGAGCCCACCACCCTGCCCTTCCCGCCGGCACACCCGCTGTTCCGCGGCCCGATCACCCGCCTGGGTCGCTGGATCAACAATATGCTCAGCCCGCACGACCTGCTGCTGTCGGTCGGCGCGGACATGTTCACCCTCTCCCTGCCGCCGGAGATCGAGCCGCTGCCGGAGGGCATCAAGGTGATCCACATGGACACCAACCCGTGGGAGCTGGCCAAGAACTTCCCCACCGACGCCGCCCTGTTCGGCGACCCCCAGCCCACCCTGCCGGCCCTGACCGCCGCGATGAACGCCGCCATGGGGGCAGACGGCATCGCCCGCGCCCAATCCCGCCGCGCCGAGGTGGCCGCAGCGGTGGCCGCCGACCTCGCCAAGCTCACGGCGCAGGCGGAGGCGCTGATGGACCGCTCGCCCATCCACCCGCTGGCCCTGATGAAGGCGCTTGGCGACACGCTGCCGGCGGAAGCGGTGCTGGTGGACGAAAGCATCTCCTCCGGCGCCGGCATGTTCCAGTTCCTGCGCAACGCCCAGCCCGGCGGCCTTTATGGCAATCGCGGCGGCGGCATCGGCTGGGGCCTGCCCGGCGCCGTCGGCGTGCAGCTCGCCCTGCCGGAGCGCCGCGTGGTGGCGGTGATCGGCGATGGCAGCGCGATGTATTCCATCCAGGCGCTGTGGACCGCGGCGCATGAGAAGCTGCCGATGGTCTTCGTGATCCTCAACAACCGCTCCTACCGCATCCTGAAGCAGCGCCTCTCCGCCACCCAGGGCACCGCCGCCCAGCGCGGCCGCTATGTCGGCATGGAGCTGTCGGAACCCGCCATCGACTTCGCCGCCCTCGCCCGCTCCCTGGGCGTGGCGGCAGAGCGGGTGGAGACGATCCCGGCCTTCATCGCCGCGCTGAAGAAGGGCCTGGCCGGCGATGGGCCGCTGCTGATCGACGCGGCAACGGAATCGACCTTCCAGTAGAGGATCGCGCTGGACTCCATACCAACTGGTTGGTATGGAGTCCGCCATGGATGGCACCAACCAACCCGATTCCCGGACCCGCCTGTTGCAGGCCGCCTTGCGGCTGGTGCGGATGAAGGGGTGGGCCGCGGCCTCGGTGGATGAGCTGTGCCTGGCCGCCGGCGTCACCAAGGGCAGCTTCTTCCACCACTTCAAGACCAAGGAAGCCCTGGGCGTGGCGGCCGCGGGGCATTGGGGCGAAACAACCGCGGCGATGTTCGCCGCCGCGCCCTACCATGCGCCCGCCGATCCCGCCGAGCGCGTGCTGGCCTATATCGATTTCCGCGCCGCCCTGCTGGACGACGACCTCGCCGCCTGCACCTGCTTCGCCGGCACGCTGGTGCAGGAAACCTGGGCGAGCAGCCCGGCGATGCGCACGGCCTGCGGCACCGCGATCACCGCCCATGCTGCCACCTTGGAAGCCGACATCGAGGCCGCCCGGCCTGAAGGTGCCGAATGGGACGCCACCAGCCTCGCCCTGTTCACCCAGACGGTGTTGCAGGGCGCCTTCGTGCTGGCCAAGGCGACCGGAACGATCGAGACGGCCCGCGGCCAGGTGGCACATCTGCGGCGGTATGTCGGCATGCTCCTGCAAGGGGAACGTTGATGGACAGGTCGTACGGCTGGGTCGTGGTGGCCGCGGGGATCGCCATCACCTGCCTGGGGATGGGCGGCGTGCTGGCGCTGGGCGTGTTCCTGCCGCCGCTGGAAGCCGCCGAGGGCTGGACGCGCACGCAGGTGGCCACTGCCTCCATGTTCGCCTTCCTGGCGATGGGGGTGGCGGGGTTCGGCTGGGGCACGCTGTCTGACCGTTTCGGCACGCGGGCGGTGGTGCTGGCCGGGGGGGCGATCCAGGGGCTGGGCCTGGTGCTCGCCGGGCGGGCCGGGACAGTGCTGGAGCTGCAACTGGCCTTCGGCGTGCTGGGCGGGATCGGGGCGGGCGCCTACATGGCACCGCTGACCGCCTCCGCCTCGCGCTGGTTCGAGCGCAACCGCGGCCTGGCCGTGGCGCTGGTGACGGCGGGCATGGGGATGGGCACGCTGGTGACCGCGCCGCTGGCAACCTGGCTGATTGCGGCATACGGCTGGCGCATGGCCTTCACCGTGCTGGGGCTGATGGTGTGGGCGGTGGTGCTGCCGATGGCGCTGCTGCTGCGCGCGCCGCCGGCGGTGCCCGTGGCCGGGACAGCCGGCGGCGGGATGACGGCCGGGCAGGCGCTGCGCTCGCCGGCGCTGCTGGCGGTCGCCTTCACCTATTTCTGCTGCTGTGCCGCCCATTCCGGGCCGATCTTCCACATGGTGAGCTATGCCGTGGATTGCGGCATCGCGCCGATGACGGCGGCGACGCTGCTGGGCGCGCAGGGCCTGGCCGGCGTGGCCGGGCGGATCGGCGGCGGCATGGTGGCGGACCGGCTGGGCGAGAAGCCCACCATCCTGATGGCGCTGCTGCTGCAGGCCAGCGCGATCGCCGCCTATGTGATGATCAGCGCGCCGACGCAGTTCCTGGTGCTGGGCATGGTGTTCGGCCTGTCCTACGGCGCGGTGATGCCGCTCTATGCCGTGCTGGTGCGCAACTGGTTCGGGCCGGCGGTGATGGGCACGGCCTTCGGCGCGGTGAGCATGGCGGCGACCTTCGGCATGGCCAGCGGGCCGGTGATCGGCGGCTGGCTGCGCGGCATCGGCGGCGACTACCTGTGGATGTACGCCGCCTCCGCGGCGATCGGGCTGGGCGCGCTGCTGATCGCCACCACCTTCCGTGCCCCTGCAACCCCGGTGCTGCGCACCGCATAGAGGAACCCCTCCCATGGATATGCCGCACAGCGGCGACGAGGCCGCGATCCGGGGCCTGGTTGCCGAATGGTCCCGTGCGCTCGAAGCGCGCGATGCCGATGGGCTGGTGGCCCATTATGCCGCCGATGCCGTGATCTACGATTGCGTCGCCTGGGGCGTGGCGCTGGGGCGGGAGGAACTGCGCGAGATCTGGCGGCGCTGCCTGCCGCATTTCCCGGCCCGGTTCGCAAGCCGGCACCGCGACCTGCGCGTGGCGGTGGGCGGCGACGTGGCCTTTGTGCACGGGCTGCACCGCATCGACCCCGAGGAACCGCACCCGGCCGGCCACACCTGGATGCGAGCGACGGCCTGCTACCGGCGCATCGAGGGGCGGTGGCTGGCAGTGCATGAGCACGTCTCGATCCCGTTCGACCCGATGACCGGCCGGGCGGTGATGATCGCCGATCCGGATGCCCCCTTGCCCGCGATGGGCTGCGCGCCGGAGGAAACCACGCGATGAGCCACGCTCTCGGCGGCGCGCATGCGCTGACCCTGTCCCGCCTGATCCCCGCCCCGCGCGCGGCGATCTGGCGCTGCTGGACGGAGCCCGAACTGCTCAAGCAATGGTTCTGCCCGAAGCCCTGGGGCGTTTCCCATGCCGAGCTGGATGTGCGGCCGGGCGGCAGCAGCCTGATCGTGATGCGCGGGCCGGAGGGGCAGGAGATGCCGAACCGCGGCCTCTACCTGGAGGTGGTGCCGAGGGAGCGGCTGGTGTTCACCGATGCCTTCACCTCGGCCTGGGTGCCGTCCGGGAAGCCGTTCATGGTCGGCACCATCCTGCTGGCCGATGCCGCCGGCGGCACGCAGTACGACGCGGTGGTGGGGCACTGGAACGAGGAAGACTGCGCCCAGCACGAGGCGATGGGTTTCCACCAGGGCTGGGGCATCGCAACCGACCAACTCACGGAACTGGCGAGGACACTGGGATGAACATGGTGGTGAGCCGCGAGGAATGGCGCGCGGCGCGGATGGCGTTGCTGGAGCAGGAGAAGGCGCTGACGCGGGCCCGCGATGCGCTGAACGCGGCGCGCGTGGCGCTGCCCTGGGTGAAGGTGGAGAAGCCATACCGCTTCCATACGGAGCGCGGGCCGGAGACACTGGCAGACCTGTTCCGCGGGCGCGGCCAGCTGCTGGTGCAGCATTTCATGTTCGGGCCGGACTGGACCGAGGGCTGCGTGGGCTGCTCGCTGTGGGCCGACCATGTGAGCGCCGCGCTGCCGCACCTGGCGGCGAAGGATGTGACCTTCGTCGCGGTGTCGCGCGCGCCGCTGGAGACGCTGCTGGCGTTCCGCCAGCGGATGGGCTGGGCGTTCGACTGGGTGTCGTCGCTCGACAGCGATTTCAACCGCGATTTCGGGGTGACGTTCACGGCGGAGGATATGGCCGCGGGGGCGGAGTACAACTGGCGGCCGGTGCAGGAGACCGGCGAATTGCCGGGGAACAGCAGCTTCTACCGGGATGCCGGCGGGGCGGTGTTCCATACCTACTCCGCCTATGGGCGCGGGGCGGAAGAGATCGCCTCCACCTACATGCTGCTGGACATTGCGCCGCTGGGGCGCAACGAAAGCGGGCCGCAGCCGATGGCCTGGGTGCGGCACCATGACCGCTACGCGGAATCGCAGGCCGGGAGCTGTTGCTGCACGTGAAGACCGTCATTGCTCTGCTCGGCCTGCTGGCCGCGACCTCCCCCGCGCTGGCGCAGGACAAGCCCTGCACCGCGCCGCCGGTGCGCAGCCTGCTGCCGGGCGGGCCGGGCTATGTCTATCCGGAGCTGAAGACGCAAACCCTGGTGCTGGGCCAGGGCGCGGCGCGGGTGCAATGGCTGGCGGCAAGCTGGTTCGGGCCGATGAACGGGCGGCTGATGGCGTTGGATTGCGCGGGCAAGGCGCTGGGTTCGGTGGAGTCCGGCTATCTGCGGTCGATGAAGCCGGGGCCGGCGGTGCCGGGGGTGGGGGCCACCGTGCTGGTGGAGGCGACCACGGGCACCGGCACCGGATATCGCCAGGACATGGTGCGGCTGGTGGCGCTGGTGGACGGGGCGGCGAAGGTGCTGTGGGAGCAGGTGTCCCTCACCAAGGACAGTGCCCAGCGCGGGCATGGCTCCGAGGAGCGGTTTGCCTGGCGCTTCGCCCCTGATGGCACCCGCATCGAGGTGACCGGCACGCGCCAGCAGGACGGCAAGCCGGGGCGGGCCGCCCTGCCGGGGGCGAGCTTCTGCTGGAAGGCGGGGGAAAGGGCGTTCGGGGGGTGCTAAGGAAGAAAGGCGTTCTTTTTTGAAAAAAAGAACCAAAAAACCGTTCCATGCTTGATGCGGCCCTGCCGCATCAAGCCACAAAAGTCTTTTTGCTTCTTTTTCTTCAGAAAAAGAAGAATCCTTGCTTTCTTCCTACCGCCCCGGCACCAGCGCCTGCACCCGCCCGGCCAACACCCCCAGCGTGAACGGCTTGTGCAGCAACTGCGCGCCTTCGGGCAGCGGCCGGCCGGGGCCGAGGGCGGTGCCGGCGTAGCCGGTGATCAGCAGGATGGGCAGGGCGGGGTGCAGGGCGCGGGCGGCTTCGGCCAGTTGGCGGCCGTTCATGCCGCCAGGCAGGCCGATATCGGCCACCAGGATATCCGGCGCGGGGCCGGCGCGCAGCTTCTCCAGCCCCTCTGCCCCGCTGGCGGCCTGCTGCACCTGCCAGCCGAGGTCGCGCAGGGCCTCCGCCAGGGCGTCGCGCACCTGGGGCTCGTCATCCACCAGCAGGGCGCGCGGGACGTGCGGGCGGGGCGGGGCGGTGGGGATCGCCACGGCGGGGACCGGGGCGGCGTCGTCGCGCGCGCAGGGCAGATAGAGATGGAAGATTGCGCCCTGGCCCGGGGCGCTGACGGCGCGCAGCACGCCGCCGGACTGGGCGACAAAGCCCCAGACCTGGGACAGGCCGAGCCCGGTGCCGCGGCCGGCCGGCTTGGTGGTGAAGAACGGATCGAAGGCGCGGGCGAGCACATCCTCCGACATGCCCATGCCGGTATCGGCCATGGTGATGCAGACGAAGCGGCCAGGGCGCGCCGCGGCGAAGCCGACCAGTTGCGCGGTGGCCAGGTCCATGGTCTCGATGGACACGGTGAGGGTCCCACAGCCGCGCGGCAGCATGGCGTCGCGTGCGTTGAGGGCGAGGTTGACCAGCGCGCTTTCCAGCTGCTCCCGGTCGCACAGCATCGCCGCGCAGCCGGGATCGGGGCTCAGCGCCACGGCGATGTCCGGCCCCACCGTCTGGCGCAGCAGGCCGGCAATGTCGTGGAGCAGGGTGCAGGGATCGACGGGCTGGGGCAGCAGGGTCTGGCGGCGGGAGAAGGCGAGCAGGCGCTGGGTGAGGCTGGCGGCGCGGTCGATGCCGCGCAGTACGGCGTCGAGGTAGCGCAGCGCGTCCTCCGGCCGGTTCTGCGCCAGGCGGCGGCGCATCAGCTCGATCCCGCTCGCGAAGCCCTGGAGCATGTTGTTGAAGTCGTGCGCGATTCCGCCGGTGAGCTGGCCGATGGCCTGCATCTTCTGCGCATGGCGCAGCGCATCCTCCGCATGCTCGCGTTCGGCGATCAGCTCGCGCAGGCGCAGGTTGGCCTCATCCGCGGCGCGCAGGCGCAGCTTGTGCTGGGTGAGGTCGGTAAGCACGCCGCAGAGCAGCTTGCCGCCATCGGCGCCGGCGAGCGGGTTGAGGGAGGCGAAGATGGGCACCTCCACGCCGTCGGTGCGCTGCAGGGTGAGCTCGCCGCGGCAGCCGATGCGGCCGGCCTGGGCGAGCAGGCGGCGCCAGGCGGGGCCGTCGCGCGGGACCATGAAGTCGGCGAGGTCCTGGCCGACCACCCGGTCGGGCGGGAGGCCCAGCAGCTCCGCCACGCGGCGGTTGGCGTAGGACAGCACGCCGTCTGGGGAGAGGGTGACCGCGCCTTCCTGCATCTGCTCGATAAGGTGGCGGAAGGGGGGATCGGGCACCACCGAGGGAAGGGGCGCGGCGGTTGCCGTCTCTGCCGGCGGCGGGCGCGGGCGCGCCGCTGCGGCGGGATCGGCCGTGGGCGTGGCGCACAACGGCATGTCAGTTCCCCGACTCATGGACCATGGCTGGTCATGCCGGCGCCGGCTGGCGGGCATGTCGGGCTTTGCGAGAGGGCGGTGTGCACAGGCGGCCGCCATCCGGGAAAGGGCGGGGCATCGGCGTCGGTCGCAGCAGGTGCAATTGCTTGCGACAGTGTCATGAATACGGACCTTGGCGGGGGACAGGGTGCCGCCGGAATCCAATGCAGACTAAGGCATGATGGCGTGCGCCTCCTTGTCACGCCTTCGTGATTTCGCTCGCGACTGGCAGGGCGGCCGCAGCCGCCCCGCCAGGGAGAACGGGAGGCGCCGTGGCGTCAGGCCGCCAGGGCCGTGCGGTTGACGGTGACGGCCATCTGGTTGAGCAGCGTGTCGGTCTTCTTCTCCTCGTCCAGGGTTTCCTGCAGGAGCTGGGCGATCTGTTCGTTGCCGAGTGCCTTGGCCCAGGCAACCAGGGCGCCGTAGCGCGCCATCTCGTAGTGCTCCACGGCCTGGGCCGTGGCGATCAGCCCGGCATCGCGCACCGGGGAGGGCTGGGGCGACATTTCCAGCAGCTCCTCGCTTTCCTCCATCAGGCCGTTGATCGCCTCGCAGGTCTTGCCCTGGGCGCGCTTGCCGACGATCTCGAAGACCTGGCGCAGGCGATCAACCTGCTGCTCCGTCTCCTCGCGGTGGTGCATGAAGGCTTCGCGCAGCTTCGGGTCGGACGCAGCCTTGGCGAGCTTGGGCAGCGCCTTCAGGATCTGGCGTTCGGCGAAGAAGATGTCCTTCAGGGTATCGAGAAACAGGTCTTCCAGGCGCATGGCGTGCTCCATTGGTTGCCGTTGGCCTTGGCAACGCCGCATGCGGGGGTGGGTTCCGGGGGGAGAGCGTTCGTTCCGGACGTGGAAGACGGAAGGAAAGCAAGGATGTTCTTTTTTGAAAAAAAGAACCAAAAAACTTTCATCCCTTTGCACCGCATCCATCCGGGAGGGATGGGTGCAAAGGGATAAAGTCTTTTTGCTTCTTTTTCTTCAGAAAAAGAAGATTGCTTTCTTCCCTTACCCCAAATCCGGCATCGGGAAAGGCTGGGCCACCTCGATCGCCCGGGCGGCGCGCAGGACCATGTCGTCGCGGTACAGGGCGCCGGCGAGCTGGATCGAGCGGGGCAGGCCGTTGGGGGAGAAGCCCATCGGTACCGTGATCGCCGGCTGGCGGGTGAGGTTGGCGAAGGCCGTCCAGGGTGCCCAGCTGGACCACAGGGCCTCCACCGGGTTGTGCGTGCCGGCCTCGGCCAGCGGGGGCGGGTTGGGGACGGTGGGGCTCAGGATCAGGTCGTAGCGCTGCATGAAGCGGGCCATGCGGTGGGCGGCCTGGATGCGGCTGGCCTCGAACTCCATGAAGTCCTCGGCGGAAAGACCCTTGTTGGCGGCGGCAACCTCCAGCAGGCCGGGGTCCAGCATGTGGCGGCGGGTTTCCGGGAAGGAGTGCACGAGGCGGGTGAGCGCGATGCCCCAGACGCGGCTGAAGATGGCGCGGGTATCGGGCAGGCCGGGATCGGCTTCCTCCACTTCCGCGCCGAGATCCTGCAGCAGCTGGGCGGCCTGTTCCACGGCGGCGATGCTCTCCCAATCCACCGGGGCATCGAAGCCCGGGCGGCGCATGACGGCGACCTTGAGGCCGGCGATGCCCTGCTCGATGCCGTCGCGCCGGTCCCGGTTGTCGTCCGGCAGGCTGTAGGGGTCGCGCAGGTCGTGGCGGCCGATCACGTTCAGCATCAGGGCGCAGTCGCGCACGGTGCGGGTCATCGGGCCGGCGACGGCCACCGCGGCGAAGGCGCCGAGCGGCCATTGCGGCACGCGGCCGAAGGTCGGTTTCAGGCCCACCACGCCGCACCAGGCGGCGGGCAGGCGGATGGAGCCGCCGGCATCGGTGCCCAGGTGCAACGCACCGAAGCCGGCCGCCGCGGCAGCCCCGGCCCCGGCGGAGCTGCCGCCCGGGGTGTGGTGGAAGTTCCAGGGGTTGCGGGTGATGCCGTGCAGCGGGCAGTCGCCGGGGGTTTTCCAGCCGAACTCGGTGGTGGTGGTCTTGCCGACGATCACCGCCCCGGCGCTGCGCAGCGCCATGGCGATCGGCGCGTCCTCCGCCGCCGCGGCGGTGTCGGACAGGCGGGAGCCGCGGCGGGTGGGCAGGCCGGCGACGTCCACCAAATCCTTGATGGTGACGGGCACGCCATCCAGCTTGCCGATCGGACGGCCGGCGCGCCAGCGGGCCGCACTCTCGCCGGCCTGGGCCAGGGAGTGCGGGTTCATCACCGCGAAGGCGTTGATGCTGGGGTTGAGGCGGGCCACGCGCTCGGTCACGGCCTGCAGCACCTCCACCGGGGAGAGGGCGGTGCGGGCATAGGCGGCGAGCAGTTCCTCGGCCGTCATCTGCGTGGGGTCGGACATGGGTTCTCCTGCTGCTCGTGCCATCGCCGCGTGTTGCCCGAAACACGGGTGGGAGGCAGCATAGGGATCACGCCGGCCAAGGAAACCCCGCACGATGGACGAAGAGCTCCCCGACAACCCGCACGGCGAACCCTGGCAGTGGCCGGAACAGGTGTGGCGCCCGATCGTGGAGCGGGTGCGGGCGGGCCGGAGCCTGGCGCCTTCGTCCTGGCCCGGCGGGGCGCGCTGCGCGGTGGCGATCTCCTTCGATGCCGACCACGAGACGATCCCGCTGCGCGATTCCGACGAGAGCCCGATGCGGATCAGCCAGGGCCAGTACGGCTCGCGGCGCGGCATCCCGCGCATCCGCGACCTGCTGCAGCGCGAGGCGATTCCGGCCACCTTCTTCTACCCCGCCGTCTCCGCCCTGCTGCACCCGGACGAGGTGCGCGGGATCGCGCGCGACGGGCACGAGATCGGCATCCATTCCTGGATCCACGAGCGCAACGCCACCCTGCCCTTCGAGGCGGAGCGCGACCTGTCGCTGCGCGCGGCGGAGGTGCTCGATACGCTGGCCGGGCGGCCCTGCGTGGGGATGCGCACGGCAAGCTGGGATTTCTCGCCGCACACGCTGGTGATCATCAAGGAGATGGGGCTGCTGTACGACAGCTCCCTGATGGCGGATGACGAGCCGTACGAGCTGATGAGCGACAACGAGCCGTCCGGCGTGGTGGAGCTGCCGCCGGAGTGGATCCGCGACGATGCGGTATACTTCAACATGCACCGTTTCAGCGCGCTGCGGCCCTATACGCCCCCGTCCGCGGTGGAGGAGATCTTCATCGCCGAGTTCGAGGGCGCCTGGGCGGAGGGCGGGCTGTTCCTGCTGACCATGCATCCCCATGTGATCGGGCATCGCAGCCGCATGCCGGTGCTGCAGCGGCTGGTGGCGCACATGAAGGCGCGCGGCGGGTGCTGGTTCGGCACGCATGAGCAGGTGGCGCGCTGGTGCCTGGAGCAGGCGCCGGCGGCGGTGCTGGCGTGACATCGTGAAGGGGAAGAGCCGATGAAGTCCTGGGCGCAACGCAACCCCTTCCTGGCGCGCGTGCTGCTGCGCTTCGTGCTGCGGCTGGGGGTGGCGCTGGCGGTGGTGTTCCCGGCGATGCCGCTGGCCGAGCGCTACGGCGTGAGCCCGAACGTGGCCGCGATCGCCGCGGTGGTGATCGGGCTGGTGTTGGGGGCGAAGCTGGCGGAGATGGTGGCGGCCGCCTGGGGGCTGCCGGACGAGGTGAAGCCCGGCAAGCGTGAGTGAGGGAAGGCAGGTGAGGAGGATGGCACGATGAACGACGCTGAAGACATGGCGGGTGCGCGTGCCTGCATGGACGGCTTCATGGAGGCGTTCAACCGCGAGGATCTGCAGGCGCTGCGGGAGAAGTGGTTCCACTACCCGCATGTGCGCTTCCACAGCGGCAAGGTAACGATCTTCCAGACCGCCGAGGAGCATCGCAACAACCTGGTGTGGCAGCAGCGCGACGCTGCCCGCGGGCAATCGGCGGGCTGGGCGCGCACGGCGTGGGACTATGTGGAACCGATCGACGCCGCCGCGGGCAAGGTGCATTTCCGGGTGCAGTTCACCCGCTATCGCGCCGATGGCTCGGCGATCGGCAGCTACAAGTCGCTGTATATCGTCACGTTCAAGGACGGGCGCTGGGGAATCCAAGGGCGGTCGAGCTGGGCCGAATAGGCGGTCACTGGCGGGTCGGCGGGACAGGCGGGCAGGCGCGCTCGGGGAAGAAGCCGAGGATCGGGACGGCGTAGCCCCGGCGCAGCTCGATGCGCTGGCCTTCGTCGGTCCAGCGCAGCAGGCGAAGGCATTCGTGGCGGTACTCGGTCCAGAGCGAACTGAGGGCGAAGACGCCGAGATAGCCCAGCGACTCGCCGGTTTCGGCGTTCCAGGCATCGGTGTGACCGCCGGCGCGTTGCGCCAGGACGAGGCGGTTGTCGTGGCTGAAGTATGTTCGGGTAAGGTCGCTGAGTGTGGCGGCAGTGAGCAGCGATGCCGTTCCAGCTGAGTGGTCGAGGCGCCAGAGCTCGAACCGGTCGCGGGCGTCGGCACGGACGACAACTGCGCGATCGTAGGACTGGGAGAACTGGAGTTCGTCGTTCGATCCCACGCGCAACCCGGCAGCCGCAATGGGTTGGGAGCGCGATTTTGGCCAGACCATCAGATGCCCGAGGCTCTCATGTGCCCAACTGACATGGGGCGCGCCGCTCCAGTAAGTCGTTCGCGGCGAAGGCCCGAACGGCGTGATCGCATCGCCGAAGCGGCCCACGGCTAGGTCGAGCGGCCACAGCATATCTCCGACCGGTCGATAGTGGATGAACATCAGCGTGCTGGCACCCGAGAGGTAGGCCCAATCGACACTCACGGTCGGGGCACCTGGCTGCCCGCGCCCTGTTCCGGCAAGAATGGGGAGTGCGGGGTCGGTCGGTACATGACGGGGTGCAGACACATCGAAACCCGGTGCATCTCCCTTGGGTCGGTAGCGAATATCCGTGATCGCGATGCTGCCGTCCTGCTTCGACACGACGAGCCACGCCAACTCAGGCTCGGCACCGTGGCCGAACAGGCCGAGCAGGCGATCGCCATCCGCCAGTTCGCGCTTCAGGACGGTCTTGCCTGTTTGCGGAGACATGAGAACGAGAGTGAGCGTTTCGTCACCCACGAGGACCCATCCGCGAAGATAACGGGCAGCAAAAGGACTCCGCTCAACCCCTCCGCCGAAACCGTCTTGTTTCTTCCTTTCAACCGTTTCACTCCAGAATATCCCAGCGTTATTCTGGAAATTTATTCCAATCCAATTGCCATAATTCACGCCTTCGACTTCGAATTCTATGATATTCGGATCCTTATAATGATCATTATATTGCGCCGGACTAGAAATCCTTGGCAAGGCCAATAGCCCCCCGAGACGGTACGCGGGATCCGGGTCAATGCGTCTCTCAACATTGGATTTCGGATCCCATCCAACCATCCCTTCATGCGGTGCACCGGACCAAAGCGTATCGGAGCGATGGTATCGGAAGAAGCGTTCCCGACGCAGGTGAAGTCTGGCGCCGGAGTCCAGGCTCCACACCGACGAGGGGAACTGTTCATTATTCGAGTGGGCGGCGACCATCAGCAGGTGGCGCTCGCTGGCGGCGCCGAAAGGTGTCACGGAAAGGCTATAGGCGGAACGCCCCGGTTGACCGTCCCAATGGCTGCCCGGCGGATCGACAGGCTGCCACCGGCGCTCCGTCGCAAGAGCGAGAACCCCAACAGTGGCCAAGGTGCCGATGGCCAGGGTGGTAAGGGCCGGGCGGCCGTAGCCGTACAGCAGGCTGCGCCGCAAAATGGTGCGGGCCTCGGCACGCTGGAGCAGCGCCGGCGGGGCGTGGCGGCGGATGGTGCGCAGGTTGGCCAACGGGATCAGCTTGCGGCGGCCGGCGCGGATCTCGGCGAGATGGAACTCTAGCTCGTTGGCCGCCGATTCCGCCTGCGTCGACTGCTCCTCGGTGGCAATGCGGATCGGCTGGACCAGATAGTCGTGAATCAGCGACCAGGCGCGCGACCCGGCAGCGTTGGTGGCAACAACCACTCGGCCCTGTTCCAGAAGCTCCATTACGCCGGCCACCTGCGCCTCGGTGACCCTCGGCCCGGGGGCCCCTTCGCGGGCGCGGGCGGCGAGATCGGCGGCGGCCTGCGGCTGCGGCACCTTCTTGTTGGCCGGCATGTCGCAGAGCTGGCGCAGCAACGCGCGGGTAAGCACCGGCTCGCCGGTGGCTTCGATGATGGTGCGCAGGTACCGCGAGCGCAGGCCGGGGGCACCGCCCTGGCGGCGGTAGTGGTCGACGGTCAGGGTTCCGTGCAGGGCGCCGCAGACCACCTGGAGGTCGGCGGGGCGGACCGTGTCCTCCACTGCAAGGTCGCGCGCGATCAGCCCCGGCAGCGCGTCGTCGAGAACCAGCCCGTCGCGCCCGGCGCACTCGCGGATCACGTCCTGCGCTTCGCCGGCGGTGAAGTTCGCCACCGCAACCGTGTCCTGCAGGGCGATGCCGGCCGGCAGGCGGGCGGCAACCTCACGCATGTCGGCCAGGAACTCCTTGCGCATGCCGATCACCAGGCGAACCGGTCGCGCCATCAGGTCGGCCAACAGGGCGCCAAGGGCTTCGCGTTCTGCCGGGGCGCGGAAGCGCGTCAATGGCTCCTCGAACTGGTCAAGGATCAGGAAGGCGTGCTTGCCGGCTGCCGGCACGAGGGCATCGGCGCTGCGGCGCAGCTCGGCCAGAGTTGCGGCAAAAGCGTCGGCCGCGGACTGGCCTGGGGTTGGCCGGGCGAAGCGGTACACCAGCGCCGCGGCATGCCCGTCGCGGCGCAGCGCGGCGAGCAGGCCGCATTCCAGCTGCGAACTCTTGCCGGCGCCGCTTTCGCCGTGCACGACCATGATCGCGCGGTCCGGCTCCAATGCAAGCCGCGCCAGTTCGGCGGTGGCACTGCGGCGCTGCGCGCCCGGCAGGGTGTCGCCTTCGCGAAACCGGCTCAGGCCGCGAAAGGCGAGCCCCTCGCGCGCCTGGGGGGCAAGGGCCTCGCGGGCCTCGGTGCGCACGGCCTCGCGGCTGCGCCGCCGGGCAAGAAGGTAGACGGTCGCCCCAAGCCCGACGGCGAGGAGCGCCCCCGCGACAATCGGGGCCCATTGCTCCGGCAGGCTGAAGCCGGACGCCAAGGCAAGGGCAATGGCCCCAAATGCCGGGCCGAGTTCCCTCTTGGCTCGCTCGGCCAGATCCAGGACCTGGCGCACCCGATCGAAATAACTGCCAGGCGGCACCGGATCGCTCATGCGGGGCTGATCATTGCCATTGGACCTTCCGCTGAAACAACGAGCGAATACTGCGCAGGGGCGGCCAGGGGCGCAAGCGGTGGCGCCGGCCGTTCCGCCAGTTGGCGCGCACGGCATGGGACGATGTGGAACCGATCGACGCCGCCGCGGGCAAGGTGCATTTCCGGGTGCAGTTCACCCGCTATCGCGCCGATGGCTCGGCGATCGGCAGCTACAAGTCGCTGTACATCGTCACGTTCAAGGACGGGCGCTGGGGAATCCAGGGGCGGTCGAGCTGGGCCGAATAAGCACTTGCCCCGATGGCGGAATAATATAAATCCTCGATCGTCTTGGGGAGAATACGGCAGCGTGCCGCCTTGGCGATCCGGCCGGGGCGGCTGGGATGTTCCGTGGCCGTACCGCCGGGGCGCAGGGGTCTCTCGTGCATCTTGTCCAGCGGCTTTACCGGAGCGTGATCCTTCCGGCTGAGATCGACCGCCGGGTTGTGACCGGCATCGTGCCGGCATTGCGGACCCTGCCGGGCTTCATCAGCTTCACCACCGTTGATTTCGGCGGCGGCCGGTTCGGCAGCTTCACGCTGTATGCCCGCCGGGAGGAGGCGGAACGCGTTTCGGCGGCGGCACCCAGCGTGGTGCGCAACTCGCTGGGCGACCTGATCCCGGGCACGGCAGAACTGCGCGGCGGCGAGGTGCTGCGCCGCATGCGGACCGCTGGAAAGGCATCGGTGCTGGTGATGCGGCGCTACGACGGCTGCCCGGACCCGGCGGAGCTGGACCGGCGGATCGCCACGCAGATGCTGCCCCGCTTCGCCGCGCTGCCGGGCTTCCATGGCTACTGCCTGGTGGATGACGGCGCGGGGGCCGCGTGAGTTCGCTGAACCTGTTCGGCACGCCGGAGGATGCCGACATGCTGGGCGTGCTGGCGGGCCCGCTGGTGCAGCGCCACCTTTCGGACCTGCTGCCGCTGGCGCCGGAGACGCTGGTGGGGCAGGTGCTGAGCGAGACCCTGGCCGCGGAGCCAGGCTGATCCGATAACCGAACGGTCAGGTCTGCAGGAAGCCCATCCTGTCCGCCTCCAGCACCGCGCAGGTGAGCGGGCCGCCGAGGACGGCGCCGGTATCCAGCCCGATGCGGTTGGGCTTCACCACCGGCTGGCTGTCTTCCGGGGTGTGGCCGTGCACCGCCACCGCCTCATGCGGCGCATCGCTGGAGAGGAAGGGCTCGCGGATCCAGAGCAGGTCCTGCCGGGTCTGGCGCGCCAGGGGCAGGCCCGGCCGCAGGCCGGCATGCACGAAGACGTAGCCGCCGGCGCGGTGCACCAGGGCGAGGCTGCGCAGGAAGGCGAGGTGCGGCGGGGGGATCAGCGCCTCCCACTGGCGGATCGGCGTGCGCGGCGGCACGGCCCAGCTGGCCAGGGTGGCGTGGCCGCCATTGGCGACCCAGACCTCCGCTTCCGACCGGCGGCCGGCCAGTGCGCCCAGCAGCAAATCCTCATGGTTGCCGATGAGGTTCACCACGCGCACGCCCGGCACGGGGAAGGGGGCGATCAGGCGGCCGAGCACGCCGGCGCTGTCGGGCCCCCGGTCGATGTAGTCGCCGAGATGGATCACCAGCGGGTTGGCATGCGGGCGCGCGCGGAGGTCCTCGCCGATGGCGCGGTGCATCGCCTCCAGCTGGTCCAGGCAGCCATGCACGTCGCCCACTGCGTAAACACGTTCACCGGGCGGCAGAGCGGCAGGCGCTAACCTCTCGTTCATCCCACCCCCTTAGCCTCCGCGATGGGCCGCCACAAGGCATGGCCCAACGCACCAGGAGGGTGACACGATGAGTCTGGCGCTGACGGCCGCGCCCGCGCGGCCCGTTCCCCTGCCCACCCGCGCCCGCCGTGGCGCCCGCGCCGGCGAATTGCTGCTGGCCGATGTTCTGGACCGCGAGGCGCGCGCGCCGCAAGGGCGCATCGCCGTGGTGGTTCGCCTCTCCCGCCTGCCGCCGCCGGGGCCGCGCCCCTATCACCGCCGCGTGGCCCGCGCCCTGCTGGAGGATTGCGCCCAGCGCCATGGCGGCCAGGTGCTGCAACTGTCCGCCGGCGACCTGGTGCTGCTAGCGCCGGCCCCACCCGCCGGCCAGGCCGACCCGTCCGGCAGCCCGCTCGCCCTGCCCGGCCTGATCACCCGGCTGCTGCACATGGACGAACAGGGCGCCGAGCCCGCCGCTTATGCCGTCACGCTGGCCGATGGGGCCGCGCGGCTGCAGGCGCTGCTGGAGGATACCTCCACCCCGCATGTGGAGGAGGAAGCCGTGGCCCGCCCACGCAACCCGTTCGCCGGCCGGCTTTCCCCCGGATTCGCCCCGCTGGCGGCGGATGCCGTCTCGCGGCTGCTGTCCGGCAGCATGGCCGAGTTGCTGCAGCGCCGCGCCGTGGCACGCCTGCCCGGCCGCGGCGAGCCTGCCGCGCTGATGCACACCGTGCACCAGATGCTGGCGGTGGATTCCGCCCAGCTTGCCGCCCGCCTGGCACATCGCCCGGACGGGACCGCGCAGGCCGGGTCCGATCTGCCTCACGACCCCTGGCTGTCCCGGCACATCGAGGCCGAGTTGGGCCGGGCCGTGCTCGCGCTGCTGCACCAGGCCTGGGGCAGTGGCACGCCGACCGATGCCGCGCCGCGGCCGGGGGCGCCGCCGCTGCTGCTGCGCCTGCCGCTGGCGGTGCTGTCCGGGGCGGCGTTCGCCGACTTCGCCGCCCTGCCGCATGGTGCCGCCAAGCCGGCCATCGCCATCGCCATCGCCGAGGCTGCCGCCGATGCCTCGGCCTTCGCCGAGGTGCGCGCCATGCTGCGCGAGGCGGGGATGATGCTGGTGCTGGATGGGCTGACCCATCACGCCCTGGTGCTTGCACGGCCGGAGATGCTGGAGCCCGATTTCGTGGCCCTGGCCTGGAGCACCGCCCTGCCCCGCCTGGCCGATGCAAGGCGCGAGGAGGTGGCCGAGGCCGTGGCGCGCATCGGGCCCGCGCGCCTGGTGCTGACCGGGGCCGACAGCGAACCGGCGCTGCGCTGGGGCCGGGCGCTGGGCATCCAGCTGTTCCAGGGCACGCATGTGGACGCCATGCTGGCCGCCACGCGCCAGCTTTCCTGCCCGCATGCCGCGGTGTGCGGCCTGCGCGCCTGCACGCAGCGCGCCATCGCCGCCACCGCCGTGGGGCGGGCCGGCTGCGCCCGGCCAGACCTGCTGGACGGGCTCGGCGTCGCGGGAATGCTGCTGAAGGCCAGTGCCCACGGCCTTGCGGCGCGTGGCCTGACATGACCGTGCTGGCACTGCCGCGCCACCTGTCGCCGCCGCCCGAGGAGGCGGCCGGCGCGCTGGAGGCCCTGGTCCGTGAGGTGGTGGCCACCGGCACGCCGCGCCAGGCCCTGCTGCTGCGCCTGTCCCGCCTGCCCCGCGCGCTGCCGCACCATCTGCGCCTGGCGATGGAGGCCCTGGAGCCGCTGACGGCGGCCGACCGCGCCCGGATGTTCCTGCTGCCGAACGGTGACGCCGCCGTGGTGTGGCGCGGCCCCGCCGCCGCCCTGCTGGCCGAGACGCGCTCGCGGCTGGCCATGCTGTTCGCCGGGACCGACGACGGCGAGGCCGGCGCCTCGTCCCCGAAGACGGCGCTGGCCCTGCATCTCGGGCTGCCCGAGGAAGCCGACCTGCTGCTGGCCGCCGCCACCGCCAGCCTGCAGCCACCGGTGACCACGGCGCCCGCCGCGCCACGTGCCCCACTCGACCCCGCCACGCTCGGCACGCTGGAGGAAGCGCTGGGCAGCGCCGACCTGTCGCGCTTCGCCCGGCGCCGGCCGGTGTGCTCGCTGGTGCCCGGGGAGGGGATGAAGCTCGCCTGGGAAACCCGCGTGCTGTCGTTGACCGAACTGGCCGACACGCTGGTGCCGGGCTTCGACCTGGAAGCCGCACCCTGGCTGTTCCGGCGGCTGACCCGCATCCTCGATCTGCGCATGATGGCGCTGCTGTCGGCGCCGCAGGAGCTGGACCGGGCGCGGCCCTTCGCGCTGCGGCTCAACATCGCCTCCATCCTGTCGCCGGCCTTCCTGCGCTTCGATGCCGCCCTGCCGTCGCGCCTGCGCGGGCGGGTGGTGATCGCGCTGCGGCCGGAGGATGTGCTGGCCGACCCGCCGGCCTTCCTGTTCGCACGCGGCTTTGCCCATGCGCGCGGGTTCAAGCTGCTGCTGGGCGGGCTGACCAAGCTGCTGGCGCCGGCTTTCCCCGCGGAACAAGGCGGGTTCGACCACCTGGAGCTGGCCTGGGACCCCGTGCTGGCCGGCACCTCGCTCTCGCGGCTGGGATTGCAAGCGGAGCACATCGTGCTCTCCGGCGTGGATGGCGCGGCGGCACTGGATTGGGCGCGCAGCCAGGCGATCCCGCTGGTGACAGGGCCTTTCGCGCGCCCGGCCTAAGGCGGCCCCTTGGCGCCGCCGCCGCGCCCCCCTACACACCGCGGCCATGAGCGACGCCATCCGCGTGAGCGGCCTGACCAAGCGCTACGGGGACACCCTGGCTGTCGACGACGTTTCCTTCGCCGCCGCGCGCGGGCAGACGATCGGGCTGCTGGGCGGCAACGGCGCGGGCAAGACCACCACCATCGCCATGCTGATGGGGCTGCTGATCCCCACCGCCGGCAGCATCCACGTGCTGGGCCACGACATGGCGCGCGACCGCTTCGCGGCCCTGGCGCGGATGAACTTCTCCTCGCCCTACGTGGCGCTCCCTGCCCGCCTGTCCGTCGCCGAGAACCTGCGCGTGTACGGCCATCTCTACGGCGTGCGCGGGCTGGAGGCGCGCATCCGCGAGGTGGCGGCGGAGCTGGACCTGGTGGACCTGCTGGAACGCCCGGCGGGTCAGCTTTCCGCCGGGCAGAAGACGCGGGTGGCGCTGGCGAAATCGTTGATCAACCGGCCGGAACTGCTGCTGCTCGACGAGCCCACGGCGAGCCTGGACCCCGATACCGGGGACATGGTGCGCAGCTGGCTGGAACGCTACCGGGCGGCGAGCGGCTGCACGATCCTGCTGGCGAGCCACAACATGGCCGAGGTGGAGCGCATGTGCTCCCACGTGGTGATGCTGAAACAGGGCCGCATCGTGGACCAGGGCAGCCCCGGGGACCTGCTGGCACGGTATGGGCGGGATGACCTGGAGCAGGTGTTCCTGGACATCGCCCGGAACCGGAGGGAGTCGAAGTGAAGAATTCTTCTTTTTGTGAACAAAAAGAAGCAAAAAAACTTTATTACCTGGCACGCGTGCAAGGTGATAAAAGTTTTTTGGTTCTTTTTTTCAAAAAAGAACCGCTTTCTTGATGTCCTCCCTCCGCCGCATCTGGGGCCTGATGTACCGCCATCTCGCCCTCTATCGCCGCTCCTGGCCGAGGCTGCTGGAGCTCACCTACTGGCCCACGCTGCAGATGTGCATCTGGGGCTTCACCTCCAGCTTCATCGCCAGCCGCATGGGCGTGGGCGGGCAGCTGGCGGCCGGGCTGCTGCTGGGCGGGGTGCTGCTGTGGGAGGTGGCGCTGCGCAGCCAGATGGGCGCGGCGATCTCCTTCCTGGAGGAGATCTGGTCGCGCAACCTGGGCCATGTCTTCGTCTCCCCCTTGCGCCCGTGGGAGCTGGTGGCGGCGCTGATCGCGATGAGTGCCATCCGCATGGCGATCGGCGTGCTGCCGGCGGTGCTGCTGGCCTGGGGGCTGTATGCCTTCAACCTGTTCGCGCTGGGGCCGGTGCTGATCCTGTTCACGATCAACCTGATGATGATGGGCTGGTGGATCGCGCTGGGCGTGATCTCCCTGATCCTGCGCCATGGCGCGGGGGCGGAGGCGCTGGCCTGGTCGGTGCTGTTCGGCATCACGCCGTTTGCCGCGGTGTTCTATCCCGTGAGCGTGCTGCCCACCGTGCTGCAGCCGGTGGCGCTGGCCCTGCCGGCGGCGCATGTGTTCGAGGGGATGCGCGCGGCACTGGACAGCGGCGTGCTGCGCTGGGACCACCTGGCCTGGGCAGCGGCGCTGAACCTCGCCTGGGCCGCGGCGGCCGTGCTGCTGTTCGCCCGCCAGTTCCGCGTTGCGCGCGAGCGCGGCGCCCTGCTTTCGATCGGAGAGTAACGACATGAGCCGCCCCACCGCCTTCTGGCTGATCCGCCACGCCCTGGTGGAGGAGTCCGCGCGCGCCTTCCTGTATGGCAGCACCGACGTGCCGCTGTGCGAGACCACGCTGATGGACCAGGTGCCGATGTATGCCGCGCTGGCCAGCCGGCTGCCGCGGCCGGCGCGCTGGGGCTGCACGCCCCTGTCGCGCACGCGCCGCACGGCGGAGGCGATCTTCCGGGCCGGCTATCCGGCGCAGGAGATGTTCGTGGTGCCCGGGCTGATCGAGCAATCCATGGGCGAGTGGCACGGCACGCGCCATGCGGAGCTGCCGGCGAAGCTGGTGGAGCCGGCGCACCCGTTCTGGCCGCTCTCGGGCAGCGAGTGCCCGCCGGGCGGCGAGAGCATGCAGGCGGTGATCGCCCGCGCAGGCGCCGCGATGGAGGAACTGGCCGTGCGCCATGAAGGCGAGGACGTGGTGATCGTGAGCCATGGCGGCGCCATCCGCGCGGTGGTGGCGCATGCACTCGGCATCAGCGCCACCAATGCGCTGCATTTGTCGGTGGCCAATCTGGGTCTGACCCGGCTGGAGCGGGAGGCGCAGGGCTGGCGCGTGGTGTGCGTGAACGAGCTGCCGGGCTACTAGGCCCCGGCGCTACCGGGCTGTTTCAGTCGCGGGCGGTTCCAGGCTGGCCATGAAGGCGGTGAGGTCCGCCATCGCGCCGGGGTCGGTGGCCGGCGTGGGGGATGGCAGGGTGGGCGCAGGCTCCGCCCTCACCCGCGAGAAGGCGCGCACGCCGAGCCGCCGCTCGACAGCGCGATACAGCACGGCGCGCGAGATCGGCTTGCTGACATAGTCGTCCATCCCGGCCTTGAGGTACTCCTCCCGGTGGCCGGCCAGGGCATTGGCGGTCAGCGCGATGATCGGCACCTCGCACTGCGGCGGCGGCAGGGCGCGGATGGCGCGGGTCGCCTGCACGCCGTCGAGGTTCGGCATCATCACGTCCATCAGCACGATGTCGAAAGCCTCCCGCCGCACGGCCGCCACCGCCTCGGCACCGTCGCCCACCAGCGTGAGCGAATGGCCGTAGGGGGTGAGGAAGCCGGAGAGCACCATGCGGTTGATCTCGTCATCCTCGGCGGCAAGAATCCGCAACGCCACTTCCGCCTCCGGCAGCAGGGCCGACGGCTCCTCCACCTCCGGCGCGGCCGCCAGCTCCGGCGCCATGGCCAGGGAGAGCACGAGGGTGAAGGTGCTGCCATCCCCCAACCGGCTCTCCACCGCCACCTGCCCGCCCATCAGCCGCGCCAGCTCCTGCGCGATCGACAGGCCAAGCCCGGTGCCGCCGAAGCGGCGGGTGGAGGAGGGGTCGGCCTGCATGAAGCGGGTGAACAGGCGCGCGATGGTCTGCTGGTCCATGCCGATGCCGGTATCGGCCACCGAGATGCGCACCTCCATGCGGGGCGGGCCGCCGGCAGGCGGCGGCATCGGCTCCTGGCAGGACAGCACCAGGCGCACGCTGCCCCGGCTGGTGAACTTCACCGCGTTGGAGGCGAGGTTCATCAGCACCTGGCGCAGCCGCACGGGGTCGCCCATCACCGCGGCCGGCGGCACCGGCGGCAGCTCGCAATGCAGCGCCACCCCCTTCTCCTCCGCGGTCTGGCGCACCAGGGAGGCGACCTCCTCCACCAGGTCGGCAAGCTGGCACGGCACCGCCTCCATCTGGATCGAGCCGACCTCCAGCTTGGAGTAGTCGAGGATGTCGTTCAGCACCGCGAGCAGGCTGCTGGCCGAGCGCAGGATGAGATCGACATTGCGGCGCTGCGCGGGGTCCAGCCCGCTGTGGCGCAGGATCTGGGCCATGCCGATCATGCCGTTCATCGGCGTGCGGATCTCGTGGCTCATGTTGGCCAGGAAGTTGGACTTGGCGCGGGTGGCCGCCTCCGCCGCCACGCGCGCCATGCGCTCGGCAGCCTCCGCCTTGGCGGCGGTGGTCACATCGCGCGCGCTGCCGCGGTAGCCCAGGAAGGTGCCGTCGGCGGCAAAGACCGGGCGGCCGGTGAAGCTGATGGATTCCTGGCCCTCCTCGGTGGTGAGGATGCAGCGCAGGCGGGCGAAGGCGCGGTGGCGATCGAGCATCGCGCGGCGGGGGGCGATCTCCATCTCCGGGTCGTCGTCGGTCAGGCGGTCGAGCCCGATCAGCGCCTGCACGTGCTCGCCCTGCATCGCGCCGGCGGAGCGGAAGGTGAAGCGGTACTGCGCATCGGTCTCCCAGTACCAGTCGCTGGCCGCGGCCAGGAAATCCTCGAAGCGCTGCTGGCTGGCCTCCAGCTTGCGCAGCGCCAGTTGCAGGTCGCGGGTGCGCCAGCCGGCCTCCAGCGCCACGCGGGCGCGCCAGCGGTAGAGCAGGCCGGCCACCGTGGCGGCGGCGGCGGTGGCCAGCACCCCCAGTGCCAGCAACAGCGTGCTGCGCGCCAGCCCGGCCGGCACCTGGTCCGGCACGGCCACCACCGACCACAGGCGGCTGGCGGCGAGGATGTCGCGATGGGCGCCGTCGGGCGTGCTGGCCCGGCCCGCCAGCCAGGCATTCTCCATCAGCGCGGACCGGTCGAGCAGGCCGAACCGCACGCCGGCTTCCAGCTCGGTGGCGGCGGCCAGCAGCACCTCCGGCCGCAACACCGCCACGGCGTAGCGCCGCTTCGCGCCGGGCAGCCGGGGCACCGCACGCACCAGCAGCACCCCGGCATCGCCGGCGCCGAGGTCCACGCGGCCGGTGAGCACCGACTCCAAGGTGGCATCCGCCAGCGCCAGAACCGCGGTGAGATCGGCCCGCACCCCGAGCTCCAGCCCCTCGATGGTGGCGGCAGCGGCGTTCGTGGCCAGCAGCCGGAGCCGCATGCCGGGGGAGTCCTGCTCCGTGCCGGCCACGCCCAGCGCATCCAGCCCGCGCAGTTCGCGCTGCAGTTCCAGCGCGAACGGCTCCGCACTGCCGTCGGTGGCCTCCGTGCCCCCCAGCAGATGGGCCGACAGCGCCGCCACGGCGGCGCGGGCACCGCGCAGCTGCGCCTCCAGGTGCAGTGCCACGCTTTCGGCGCGCACCGCGAGCGTCGCCCGCTGGTCTTCCTGCTCCTCCTGCAAGGTGGCCCGATACAGCACCCAGGTGGCCGCAAGCCCGCCGAGCACAACCACCGCCCCCAGCAGGAAGGCGAGAAGGCGGCCGAAGCGCGGGCGCAACACGGGCAGCATCTCAGCCCCAGCCGCGCGGGTGGTTGGAGAGCTTCGGCGTCGGCTCCACGTTCATGGCCACGCGCAGCGGCGCGACGAAGGCGTCGATCTTGGCCACCAGCTCCGTGCCGGTCTTGCCGCCATCGCCGGTGAGGCCGGCCTTCACCACCATGGCAATCGCGGTGGCGATCACCTGGATCGCCCGGGCCAGCTCGGCATGGGAGGAAACGCCATAGGCGCGCGCCTCCCCGGCGCGGCCCAGCAGGTCATCGCCGGTGGTGGCGAGCGTGGTGACGAGGTCGAGGCCGAAGGTGCCGGCCTGGCCGCGCATGTCGTGCAGCAGGCGGCGCAGGTGGCGCACGGTCTCGCGGTCGTCGTAGCTGGACTGCGCGAAGCGGGTGGCCAGCTCGCCCAGCAGGGCGAGGTCGGTATCGAGCTTGCTGCGGTAGCGCGCGGCGATCTCGGCCAGCACGCGGTCCGTCTCCGCCTCGGGCATCACCGCCTCGATGCGCCCGCCGAGCACGGCACCCACCGCCTCGATCAGGCGGGTGCCGGTGATCGGCTTGAACAGCCAGGCATCGATGTGCAGGTCCTTCACGCCCTGCAGGTGATCCGGCGAGCCGGCCGTGAGCATGATCGCCTTGAAGCGGGTCCGCGGCAGGTCGGCGCGCGCCTGGGCCAGGAAGGCCAGGCCGTCCATCGGCTCCATCTGCATGTCGCAGATCACGAGGTCCACGGGATGGGTCGCCAGGATCTCCAGCGCCCGGGCGCCCGACCCGGCGGCAAGCACGTGGCGGCAGCCATGGCGCTCCAGCGTGGCGCGCACCACGGCACGCATGCTGGGGTCGTCATCGACCGTCAGGATGGTCTTGTTGGTCAGATCAGCAGACGGAACGGGCACGAGCAGCCTCCGCGGGAGACCCAGCGTCACCGCAAGTTCGTCAACAAAACCCTAACTCGCTTCCAGGGGCAAAAAATCGTCCCATGCGGCGAGACTTCAGCAGGAAATTCCTACTCCGCCGCCATCGCCGGGGCATCGCCCTCCACCATCGCCGCCGCGCGCTGGAGATCGACCGACAGCAGGCGGGAGACGCCGCGCTCCTGCATCGTCACGCCATACAGCCGGTCCATCCGCGCCATGGTCATGGGGTGGTGCGTCACCACCATGAAACGCGTTCCGGTCTCCCGCACCATGTCGTCCAGCAGCAGGCAGAAGCGCTCCACGTTGGCGTCGTCCAGCGGCGCGTCCACCTCGTCCAGCACACAGACCGGGGCGGGGTTGCAGCGGAACACGGCGAAGATGAGCGACAGCGCCGTCAGCGCCTGCTCACCGCCGGAGAGCAGGGAGAGGGTGGAGAGCTTCTTGCCCGGCGGCTGGGCATAGATCTCCAGCCCAGCCTCCAGCGGGTCGTCGGAGCCGACCAGGCCGAGATGGGCGCGGCCGCCGCCGAACATGCGGCTGAACAGGGTCTGGAAGTGCTTGTCCACCGCCTCGAACACCGCCGAGAGGCGCTCGCGGCCCTCGCGGTTCAGGTGGCCGATGGAGCCGCGCAGCTTGGCGATGGCGGTGGTGAGTTCGCCGCGTTCCTTGGCAATGAGGTCGACCTGCTTGGTGATCTCCTCGGCTTCCACCTCGGCGCGGAGGTTCACCGGGCCCATCTCCTCGCGCTCCTTCTGCAGGCGCTCGAGCTTCCGGCGGGCCTTGTCCTCCACCGGCTGGCCATCGCCTTCCACGAAGAGATCGGCGGGCGGGTCCGGCAGGGCGGGGTTGGCGCCGAGGCGTTCCACGATGCGTTCGGCCACCACGCCCCAGGCCTGCTCCGCCTGGGCGGCCTCGCCCTCCACGCGCACCACGCGCTCGCGTGCGGCGGCCAGCGTGGCCTCGGCGGCGCGGGCGGTGCGGTCGCTATGCAGGGCGCGGGTTTCCGCCTGGGTCAATGCGTCGGCGATGGCGCGGTGGGCGGCCTCGGCCTGCTCCAGCACGTCGATCGCCGCCGCCCAGCGGGTGGCGATCTCGTCGGGCGCGGCGGCGAGGCTGTCGCGTTCCTGCTTGGCGGCGGCGGCACGGGCGCGCAGATCGGTCACGCGGCCATCGGCGTCTGCCGCGCGCATCGCCCAATCCTGGCGCTCGCTGGCGATCAGGCGGCGGCGATGGGCACGGCCGCCGGCCTGGCGGATGAGGGTATCGCGCTCGCTGCGGGCGGAGGTTTCGTCCTGGCGCAGCCGGGCCAGGGTGGCGCGGGCCTGTTCCATGGCGGCGCGCCCGGCGACAGGGTCGGGCAGGTCGGACAGCGCCTGGCGCGCCTGGGCAAGCTGGGCCCCGGCCTCCCGCTCTTCGGTGGCGAGCCGGGCGGATTGCTCCTCCACCGCGGCGAGCTTGGCGGAGGTGTCGGCGGCCTGGGCGGAAAGCTGGCGGGCGGTGGCGGCGGCCTGTTCCACCGCCTGCTCGGCGGCGCGGCGCTCGGCGCGGGCCTGCTGCTCGGCGGCGTTGGCGCTGCGCTCGGCGGCCTCGGCCTCGGCGCGCAGGCTGCGTTCGGCCTGCTCGGCCTGCTGGCGTGCGGAGTGCTCGGCGCGCTGGGCCTCGGCGCGGGCGGTCTGCGCCTGGGCCTCCGCCGTCTGGCGCGCGGTGCGGTCGGCCTGCTCGGCGGCCTGCAGCCGGGCGATGGCAGCGGTCGCTGCTTCGGTGGCGGCGGCGAGATGGGTGCGCAGCCCGGCGAGGCGGTTGCGCTGCTGCAGGCGGATAGCGGCGGCGGTGGGGGTGCCGGCCTTGATCGTGTAGCCATCCCAGCGCCACACGGCACCCAGGCGGGAGACAAGCATCTGCCCCGGTGCCAGCGCGGGCTGCGCGGCGGCACCCTGTTCATCGGTCTCCACCAGCCCGATCTGGGACAGCGCGCGGGCCAGCGCGGCGGGCGCCTTCACCAAGGCGGCGAGTGCGGCCACCGGCAGCGCGGCGGTGCCAGAGAGCGGCGGCAATTCACGCCAATGGCGGGCGGCTGCGGTATCGGCGGCGGATTCCAGTTCCTCGCCCAGCGCGGCGCCGAGGGCGGCTTCCAGCCCGGCGGGAACCTCCAGCTGGTCCACCATGCGCGGCCACTTTTCGCCGTCGCGCACGCCCAGCACCTCGGCCAGCGCCTGCACCTCGGCGGCCACGCGGGCCCGGGCGGAACCGGCGGCGGACGCTGCGGCGCGGGCTTCCGACAGCTCCGCCTGGGCGGAATTCCGCAGCTGTTCGGCCGCTTCCAGCGCGGCGGCGCGGGCGCGAGCGGCTTCGGCCAAAGCGGCATCGCGGGCGGCGCCGATGCCACGCAGCCCCTCCGTGCGGGCCTTCGTGGCCTGCTCCAGCGCGGCGGCGCGGGCCTGCTCGGCGGCGGCGAGCGCAGCGGCGGCAGCTTCCACGCGGGCCGTCGCGGCTTCCTGCGCGGCGCGGGCCTGCTCCAGCCGGGCGGGATCCACGCGCAGCCCGGCCAGGCGCGCGGCCTCCGTTTCCAGCCGCGTGCGCTGGTCGGTCAGGCGGCGGGCACGCTGCTCGGCCTGGGCCAGGGCCTCCGACAAGGCGCGGTGGCGGGCAGCCAGGTCGGCGGCATGCTCCGTGGCGCGATTGGCCTCCGCCTCCGCCGTCCGCACGGCATCCTCCAACTCGCTCGCACGAGCCTCCGCGGCGGCGAGCCGGGGCGGGTGGGCGGCCTCCTCCTCCGCGAGCCGGGCATCCTCGGCGGCGAGGCGTTCCACCGCGGCGGTGGCGTCGCGCTGCTGGGTGGTGGCGTGGGCGAGATCGCGCTCGATCGTCTCCAGCCGCGCGGCGGCGCCGGACAGCGCCTCGCGGGCCCGGGATTCCTCGGCCGCCAGCTGTTCGCCGGCGATGCGGTGGCGTTCCAGCCCGGTGCGGGCCTCGCCCTCGCGGGAGCGCAGGTCCGGCAGGGCGGCGGCATCGGTGGCGGCCTGGGCGGCGCCGGCGGCCGCGGCGGCGGTGGCTTCGGCCACGGCCACGGCGGCGGCATGCATCGCGGCCTGCGCCACCGCCCGCACCCGGTCCACCCGGGCACGCTGGATCGCCAGCAGCTCGGCCTCCGCCGCGCGCACCAGGCCCGAGATCGCGCGGTAGCGGTTGGCCTGGCGCACCTGGCGCTTCAACGAGTCAAGCTGCCCTTCCAGCTGGCCCCGCAGGTCCTCGGCGCGGGCCAGGTTGTTCTCGGCGGCGCGCAGCTTCAGCTCCGCCTCATGCCGGCGGGAATGCAGGCCGGTGATCCCCGCCGCCTCCTCCAGCAACTGGCGCCGCTCATCCGGCTTGGCATTCACCAGCGCACCGACGCGCCCCTGGCTCACGAGCCCCGAGGAATGCGCCCCGGTGGCAAGGTCGTTGAACAGCGTCTGCACGTCCCGCGCGCGCGCCTCACGGCCGTTGATGCGGTACTGGCTGCCGTTGCCGCGCTCGATCTTGCGGCTGATCTCCAGCTCCGGCGCCTCATGGAAGGGCGGCGGCGCGATGCCGGCCGTTTCTTCCAGCGTCAGCGTCACCTCGGCCAGGTTGCGCGAGGCGCGGGCGGCGGTGCCGGCGAAGATCACGTCGTCCATCTCGCCGCCACGCAGGGACTTGGCGGAGGTCTCGCCCATCGCCCAGCGCAGCGCCTCCACCACGTTGGACTTGCCGCAGCCATTCGGGCCGACAATGCCGGTGAGCCCCGGCAGGATATGCACCACCGCCGGTTCGGCGAAGCTCTTGAACCCGGCGATGCGCAGGCGGCTGAAGCTCACAGGCAATGCGGTGGTTCCCAAGGCAATGTCCCGCGGGCGGGGCGCCCGCGGGGTCGGCCGGCCCTATCCTGCGGCCTGCTGCACGAGTCGCGCGAAGTCTGAATACGGGCGTGCGCCGGCCACCTTCTGGTTCTGCTGGGCGGGGCCGCTGAAGACGAAGCTGGGCGTCGAGTCGATGCCGTAGATGCGCGAGGAGTCGTCGCGCGCCTTCAGCAGGGCAGCGCGCGTGGCCTCATCTGCCACCGCGGCATCGAATGCGGCGCGGGAGAGGCCGGCGAGGGCGGCCATCTTGGCCAGCTCGTCCGTGGTGTTCACCCCGCGCGCGAAGGCCCAGCGATCCTGGGAGGCGAGCAGCGCCGTCACGAACGGATCATAGCTCGCCGCCGGCAGGTGGCGGGCCACCACGGCGGCGGTCAGCGCCACCTGGTCCAGCGGGAAATCGTGGAAAATGAAGCGCACCTTGCCGGTTTCCACCAGCTCCTTCTTCACCTGCGGCATGGTGTCGCGGTGGAAGGCGGCGCAGTGGCTGCAGGTGAGCGAGAAGAACTCCCGCACCACCACGGGGGCATCGGCGCGGCCGATGGCACGCTCGCCCATGATGCCCTCGGCCGTGGCGGCCAGCGCCGGGGCAGGGCCACCGCCGGGCGGCGGGGCGGCAACGGTCTGGTCCGGCCTGCGGGCAAGCCACAACCCGCCCGCGGTGGCCGCAACCACCACACCTGCCCCAATCCCTAGTAGTGCACGCCGTGAAAACGCCATCGGAACCTCTACATGTTGTGTTCTAGCGCGCGGCCGCGCCGACGTCCAGACTCGCCCCCGAACGGCGCCAGTCTAGCCTCCCCGGCTCGCCAGCACAGCCCGGCCCAGCTTTTCCAGCGCATCGCGCAACTCGCCCTCCGGCAGGCCTTCCACCGCAGCGCGGGCCTGGGCCACGGCGGCGGGGCGCGGCGGGCGCGGGGCCGGGCGCAGTGCCGGGGCATCCTGCACGAAGCGCAGCCGGGTGACGGTGATCTTGCCCAGGTGGCGGTTGATGCGCTCGATCAGCTGCGGCGCCAGGTGCTGCAGCTCCATCGCCATCGGGCCGGAGCACGCGATGGCCAGGGTGCCGGAGAACAGCTTGCGCGGCACGCTCACCGCGGCGATCGCCGGGCCCACGATCGCCTCCCAATCCGCCAGCACCTGCGCGGTGGCCGGCGCACGCTTGCCGAAGGCCGGCTTCACCAGCCCGGGCACCAGCGCGCCCACCGCGCGCGGCCCATAGACGTGCCGGCCAGCCACCGGCTTGTCGCTGTCGTCCTCTGTCGCCATACCCGTGGAATGCCCCGCGCTGCTGCCTTGCTGACCTGGTACGACCGCCATCGCCGCGCCATGCCCTGGCGCGCCCTGCCGGGCGAAATGCCCGACCCGTACCGCATCTGGCTCAGCGAGATCATGCTGCAGCAGACCACGGTGGCGGCGGTGGCACCCTACTACGAACGCTTCCTGGCGCGCTTTCCCGATGTGCAGGCCCTGGCCCGCGCGGAGGAGGAGGCGGTCATGCAGGCCTGGGCGGGTCTGGGCTACTACGCCCGCGCCCGCAACCTGCACGCCTGCGCCAAGGCGGTGGCGGCGGCCGGCGCGTTCCCCACCACGCTGGAGGGTCTGCAGGCACTGCCAGGGATCGGGCCCTATACGGCGGCGGCCATCGGCTCCATCGCCTTCGGCATCCCCGTGGTTCCCGTGGACGGCAATGTGGAGCGGGTAACGTCGCGCATCTTCGCCATCGCCGCCCCCCTGCCCGCCAGCCGCCCCGAAATCGCCGCGGCGGCGCAGCGCCTGGGCGACGACCCCGATGCCCACGCCCGCCCATCCGATTTCACCCAGGCGCTGTTCGACCTCGGCGCCACGATCTGCACACCGACCTCGCCCGCCTGCGTGCTGTGCCCGTGGCAGCAGGGCTGCGCCGCCCGCGCCCAGGGCATCGCGGCGGACCTGCCGCGCAAGGCGCCGAAGAAAGCCCGCCCGCTGCGCCACGGCGCCCATTTCTGGCTGACGGATGCCCAGGGCCGCGTGCTGCTGCGCCGCCGCCCGCCGCGCGGCCTGCTCGGCGGCATGACGGAACTGCCCGGCACCCCCTGGCGCGACACGCCGTGGTCCGAGGCCGACGCACTGGCCCACGCCCCCCAACCCGCCACCTGGCGCCGGGCCGGCACCGCCAGCCACGGCTTCACCCATTTCGAACTGGCGATCACGCTCTATGCCGCCGAGGTCCCGTCGATCAGCGCCGAAGGCTTCCTGCGCCCCGCCGGCGCCCTGGCCGATGAGGCGTTGCCCTCGGTGATGCGCAAATGCCTCGCCGCGATGGGGGTGGCTTAAGGCAAGGCTGGGCTCTGCCCAGACCCGCCAGGGGCCGAGCCCCTGGACCTCATCCTCTTCAATGAATGGGATCAAAGGGCCGCCGGCCCTTT
The DNA here is from genome assembly GCA_044358135.1 of Acetobacteraceae bacterium. GTDB lineage: Bacteria > Pseudomonadota > Alphaproteobacteria > Acetobacterales > Acetobacteraceae > CAMDGX01. The sequence continues at coordinate 53,419 of JBIKOJ010000002.1, forward strand.
GCGGGTCCAGGGCAGAGCCCTGGCCTTCCTTCGGCTCTATCAGTCAGAGCCTACGAGGCTTGGTACTGGCCTCCTGGTCGTTCGCCGCGCGCCAGCCGCGCCTCGATCGCCACCAGCGCGCGAGGCAGGTCGGCAATGCTGTCGATCACCATGTCCGCCCCCGCCGCGCGCATCTCCGCCTCCGCCCGCGCTCGCACCGGCGCGCGCTCCGCCTCCGGCAGCACCGCCAGCTCGGCGGCAGACAGCCCGCAGATATTGCCTGTGAGGGCGAGCCCGATGGTCCAGGTGCCGGCGTTCACGCCCTCGCCGATCCCCGGCGGCGTATCGTCCACCTTCACCACCGTGTGCGCCGGCCAGACGCCCAGCGCGGCCATGGCGTGCCACATCATCAACGGCCCCGGCCGCCCCTCCGCCAGGTCGCCGGCGCACACCACGTGATCCGGCGCATAGCCCGCGGCAGCGGCGAGCGGCATCAGCTCGGCCATGATCGGGCGGGTATAGCCGGTGGTGGAGCCGATCTTCATGCCGCGCGCCCGCGCCCAGGCGATGGCTTCCAGCGCGCCCGGGATGATGTCGGCGTGGTCGCGGATGGCGGCAATGTTCATCGGTTCGAACACCGCCAGCAGCTTGTCGATCGCCGCCTCATCGGGCGCGCTGCCCTGGGCTTCCTGCCAGGCAGCGGCGACATGCGGCAGGGCCATCAGGGTCGCGATATGGTCGCGCTTGGCCATGCCCATCGGCCCGCGGGCATCGGCGATGCTCACCGTCACGCCAAAATGGGCGAAGGCGCGCACGAATGCGCCCATCGGCGCGCGGCTGCCGTGGTCCACCACGGTGCCCGCCCAATCCAGAACCAGGGCCTTGAGCATCATGCTTCCTCCATCGCATGGGAAGGCGGCGGCGCGCCGAGCAGGTCGGCGACGGTTTCCTCCCCGATGGCGAACGCCGTACTGGCGCCAGTGCCGGAGGTCACCATCACCAACCTTACCCCGTCGGCCACTGTCTCAGTGAACGCTGTATCCGGCCCGGAGGGGTAGATGCCAATCCAGCGTTCGATCACCTCCGGCGCAGCAAGGCCGGTGACGGCGATGTATTCCTCCAGCATGCGGTCATCCACCGCGCGCGGCTGGAACGGATCGGGCGTGGGGTCGTAGTGATGGCTGTCGCCCACCACCAGCGAGCCGTCCTCGTGCTGCACAGCGATCAAATGGATGCCATCGGCCAGATGCGCCGCCTGCTCTGCCTTCAGCCGCGCCCGCAACGCCGGCAGGCGCGGGCCCTGGTAGCCGAGATAGCGCACCAGGCCGAGATCGCTCATCAGCGGCGCAGGGAAGCGCACGCCGGGGTCGGCCAGGCGCAGCATGTGCAGCTTGCACAGCGTGATGCCGCGCCGGGCCATCACGTCCGGATACAGCGTCACAAGATCCGGCCCCGGGCACACCACCACATGGCGGGCACGAACGCTGCCGCCGGCATGGTGCACCGCCCCCGGCTCCACCCCCCGCACCGCGGTCCGCGGCAGGAACGCCACGCCCTGCCCAGCCAACCAGGCGGTCAGCCGCGGGATGGCATCGCGGCTCTCCACGCGCAATTCGTGCGAGGAATGCAGCGCGCCCAGCAACCCCGGCGCCAGCATCGGCGCCTCCGCGCGCAGCCCCTCCGCCCCCATCAGCCGGCAGCCCCCACCCATCGGGCCGGCAGCGAAATCCTCCAGCACCGCCATCGCCTCCGCCCGGCGCGCCACCATCAGCAACCCGCGCTGGTGCACCGCGATCCCGGCCTGCGGCGCCACCTCGGCCCACACATCGCGCGCGCGCCGCGCCCGGCGCCAGGTGATCCCTTCCTGCTGGCCGGTGACCGTGACGAAGCCGAAATTGCGCACCGAAGCCCCGGCGGCCCGCGCCTCCCGGTCGATCACCGCCACGCGCAGCCCATGGCGCAGCGCCGCCAGCGCATGGCCAAGCCCGACAATGCCGGCGCCGACAATGGCGATATCAAAGGGTGTGTCACTCATGCAGCAGGGTCCGGCTGGCGGGTGCGGGTCAGGCGGGGCGCCAGTTCCTCGCTGAAATGGCAGGCCACGTGCTGCTGTGGCGCCACTTCGCGCCAGGCCGGCACCTCGCTGCGGCAGCGATCCTGCGCGAAGGGGCAGCGCGTGTGGAAGCGGCACCCCGGCGGCACGTTGGCGGGGCTGGGGATCTCCCCTTCCAGCCGCTGCGCCCGCCCGCGGTCATCCGGGTCCAGCGACGGGATCGCCGAGAACAGCGCGCCGGTATAGGGGTGCCGCGGCTGGGCGAACAACCGGCGCGAGGGCCCCACCTCCACGATGGTGCCCAGGTACATCACCGCCACCATGTCGCACACATGCGCCACCACGCTCAGATCGTGGCTGATGAACAGGATCGTCAGGCCCAGCTCGTCGCGCAGCGTCTTCAGCAGGTTCAGGATGTCCGCCTGAATCGAAACGTCCAGCGCCGCCACGCTCTCATCAGCCACCACGAAGCGCGGCCGCGCCGCCAGCGCGCGGGCGATGGAAATGCGCTGACGCTGCCCGCCGGAAAAAGCATGCGGGAAGCGCCGCAGATGCTCCAGGTTCAGCCGGCAGCGCGCGGCGATGTCGCGCACCCGCTCATCGGTCTCCTCGCGCGAGCTCGTGAGCTTCATCACCTCCAGCGGCTCGGCGATGATGTCCCGCACCGTCATGCGCGGGCTGAGTGCCGCATAGGGGTCCTGGAAGATCAGCTGGGCCCGGGTGCGGTAGTCGCGCAGCCCGGCCTTGTCGAGCGTGCCGACCTCATACTCCACCGCCTCGTCGCGATAGGTGATGTGCCCGGCGGAAACCGGCGCGGCACGCAGGATGGCGCGCCCCAGCGTGGTCTTGCCGGAACCGCTTTCGCCCACCAGCCCGAAGAAGGCGTTGCGCGGAATATCCAGCGACACATTGTCCACCGCCCGCACCGTGGGCGGCGTGCCGAACAGCGTGCGGCCGAGCGCGTAGTGCACCGAAAGCCCAGCGAGCGAGACATGGATCGGGTGCGCGGCGCCCGTCATGCCGGCACCCCCGCCAGCGCGAAGCAGGCGGCCATGTGGCCAGCCTCCACCTCAAGGGCCGGCGGCACCGCGGTATCGCAGGTCCCGGGCATCACCTTCGGGCAGCGCGTGTGGAACACGCAGCCCGGGGGCCGTTCCAGCGGGCTCGGGATATCGCCCGCCACCGGTGTCAGCGGCGCATCGGGGTCGTCCACCTTCGGCAGGGCATTCAGCAGCCCGGCCGTATAGGGATGCGCCGGCCGGCGGATCACCTGGCGCACCGCCCCGGTTTCGGCCACGCGGCCCAGATACATCACCGCCACCCGGTCGGCCATCTGCGCGATCACGCCGAGATCGTGGGTGATGAACAGGATCGCCATGCCGTATTCCGCCACCAGCCCGCGCATCAGGTCCAGCACCTGGGCCTGGATCGTCACGTCCAGCGCCGTGGTCGGCTCGTCCGCGATCAGCAGCCGCGGCCGGGTGGACAGCGCCATGGCGATCATCGCCCGCTGGCGCATGCCGCCGGAGAATTCGAAGGCGTATTGGTCAATCCGCGCCGCAGGGTCGGAGATGCCCACCCGCGCCAGCATGTCGATGGCATGCGCGCGCGCCTGGCGCTTGGTGAGATCGGTATGGAGCAGCAACTGCTCCACCATCTGCGCGCCGACGGTCAACGCCGGGGCAAAGCTGGCCATCGGCTCCTGGAAGATCATCGAAACGCGCCCGCCGCGCACCACCATCATGTCGCGCGCACGCTTCAGCGCCAGCACGTCGATCGCCCGCCCCTCGTCGTGCAGCACGATGCGGCTTTCCGGCGCATAGACGGTGTTGCCGGGGTTGAGCCGCATCAGCGCCTTGGCGGTAACGGATTTGCCCGACCCGCTCTCCCCCACCAGCCCCAGCACCTCGCCGGGCGCGATGTCGAACGACACGCGGTCCACCGCGGTGATCAGCCCCTCATCGGTGCGGAAGCGGATGGAAAGGTCCTGCACGGAGAGCAGCGGCGTCTCTGGAAGCGGGGGGGCCATCAACGGTGGTCCGAATAGGGGTCGGCAGCATCGCGCAGCCCGTCGCCCACGAAGACGAAGGCGAGCACCAGCACCACGAAGAAGATCACCGGGATGAAATACCACTGGTAGTTCAGCAGCACGTCCGCACTCGTCACGTTCTGCAGCATCACGCCCAGCGAGTTCACCGGGTCCTTCAGCCCCAGCCCGATGAAGCTCAGCGCGGTTTCCGACAGCACCATGTAGGGGAACGAGATCACGAGATCGACGATGATGTAGCTGGTGAAGCTCGGCAGCAGATGGCGCCGGATCACATGCCCGCCGCTGGCCCCGCACAGTTGCGCCGCCAGAACGTATTCCTGGTTGCGCTCCGTCAGCAGGTGGGTGCGCACCCGCCGCGCCAGGGTGGGCCAGCTGATCAGGCCCAGGATGGTGGCGATGAAGAAGAAGCGCCGCTCCGGCGACCATTCCGCCGGCATGAAGGCGGCCAGTGCCATGAACAGCGGAATCGCCGGAATGGTGCGCACCGCGTCGGTGGCCATCTGCAACGCGCTGTCGATCCATCCGCCGCGATAGCCGGAGATGCCGCCGATCACCAGCGCCAGAACGAAGCCGATCAGCACCCCGATCGTGCCCACCGCCAGCGAGGTCCAGATCGCATGCAGCGTGCGCGAGAAGATGTCCTTGCCGGCGCTGTCGGTGCCGAACAGGTGGATCGAGCCCTGGTCCACGCCGAACAGGTGCGTGGTGAACGGAATGCCCGGGATGTTCACCCGCATCTCCGTGCCGGGGATCTCGAAATCCAGCGACAGCAGCCGGTATTCCCAGCCCTGCACGAAGAACTGCACGTAGCGCCGCTTCTCCATGTTCACGGTGGTGACCCAGCGGAAATTGGTCTGGATCGAGCGCGTGCGCTCCAGCGTGTAGAGGAAGGGCCGCCAGGAACAGCCATTATGGTCGCAGAAGCGCGGGATCTGCGGCGCGCCGTTCATGTAGTCGCGGTTGCGGCCGTTGATGGTGGGGTCGTAGGGCGACAGCACCGGCGCGAACAGCCCCACCAGCACCATGAAGGCCAGCACGGCGCCTGCCACCATGGCGGCGCGGTTGCGGCGGAAGCGCGCCCAGATCAGCTCGCCCTGGCTGGCGGTGAAATAGGCCTCGCGGGATTTGCGGTCCGGGGCCGCGGTGGCGGTGGCCATGCCCTAGCCCCCCATCACGCTGCGGCGCACGCGCGGATCGGCCAGCGCGAGCAGGATGTCGGTGAGGAAGTTCAGCGCCACGATGGAGCCCGTCAGCAGGAAGATGATGGCGCCGGCCAGCTGCTGGTCGTTCGATCGCGCCAGCGCCTCCAGCAGCAAGGCACCGGATTCCGTCAGCACCAGGATCACCGCCACGATCGGCAGCTGGTTGAACACGCGGTTCAGGTCGAAACCCAGCGAGTTGATGATCGGCCCCAGCGCATGCCGCGCGGGATAGCGCCACAGCAGCGCCGCCCCGTGCACGCCACGCGCCCGCGCCGCCATCACATACAGCTTGCCGTACTCGTCCGACACCAGGGCGCGGACGGACTGCATGGCGAACGCGGTGGCCGACCAGCCCAGGATGAACACCGGCAGCCAGGCGCGCGACAGGAAGTCCATCGCCTTGTCCCAACTCCACGGCGCATCGCGCATCTCGCGCGAGAACAGCCCGGTCATGGAATCGCCGAATACGATCGTGGAAACCAGCATGATCATCAGCGCCAGCAGGAAGTTCGGCAGCGCCAAGCCGAGATAAGACACCAGCCGCAGCACGTTGTTCAGCACCGGGCTGGAGGCGGTGGCGGAGAAGATGCCCACCGGCAGCGCGATGGCATAGGCGAAGATCAGCGCGGCGGCGCAGATGCCCAGGCTCAGCAGGAACTTGTCACCCACCAGCTGGCTCACCCGCACGCGCAGGATGCAGGATTCGCCGAAATCGCCTTCGATGAACACATTGCCCACCCAACGCACCCAGCGCTCCACATAGGGCTTGTCGAGCCCCAGCCGCCGCTCCTCGGCGCGGATATCGGCGATGGTGATCTGCTCGCCCTGGGTGGTCTTGTAGGCAAGGTAGCGCTCGGCGCAGTTCGCCGGCACCAGCGCCATCAAGGAGAACACGATGAAGGAGACGGTCAGCAGGGTGATCAGCGCCATGGCGGCGCGCATCACGGCAAAGCGCAGGAACAGGATCATGGGATGAGGCGGGCCTCCGTCCACGCCCCCCGGTCACCCGCCGGGGGGCGGTTGGCCGGGGCGGCGCGGATGGCGGCTACTTCCCGTCCGACAGGAACCACTGCTGCGGCCGGTAGGGGTAGGTGCGGTAGTAGTCGGCCGACCAGGTCTTGAATTCCGGGAAATTCTTCACCCGGTTGCGGTGATACACCGGCGCCGGCGCCTGCACCGTGCCGATCCACAGCAGGCTCTCGGTCATCGTCTTGGCCAGGCGCGCGCCGAGGTCGCTGGCTTCCTTGCTGCCGGGGGCGGCGGACTGGAAGGCGGTGATGTCGGCCATCATCTGCTCCACGAAGGCCGGCGGCTTCTCGCCCTTGGCGCCGTTGGATTCCACGTATTCGGCCCAGAGCATGCCGATGCGCCCGCCGAAGTAGTTCTCGAACGGCGGCATGAACAGCTCGGCATTGCCCTGGATCAGCGCCAGCGGCTGGCCCTTCAGCCACGGCACCACATCAAGCTGATTGGCGGACTGGGCAGAGCGCAGCTCGTCCGGCGTGATCTCCTTGATGGTGGTGCGCACGCCCACCGCACTCCACTGCTGCGCCACCAGCTCGGCCACCTGGGCGGGCATGCCCTGGGTGGCGAACTGGATGTTCAGCGTGAAGCGCGCGCCGTTCGGCAACTCGCGCGCGCCGTCGTTGTCGCGGTCGCGCATGCCGATCTCGTCCAGCAGGCGGCGCGCCATGGCGGGGTCATGCTGGATCAGGTGGCCCTGCAGCGCCGCCGGCACGAAGGGCGGCAGCGGGCTGAACGCGGTGTACTGCCGCGGCTCGCCCAGGCCGAAGAAGGCCACCTCGTTGATCTCGGCCCGGTTGATCGCCACCGACATCGCCTGGCGGAAGCGCAGGTCGGCGAACAGCTTGCGCTTCTCGGGGTCCGGCGAGGTCACATTGAAGCCGAAGGTCGGCATGGCGATGGTGGGCCGCAGGTCCACGCTGTAATCGCCCTTCTGGCGATGCTCCAGCAGCATGGGTGCGGCCGGCAGCTGCACCGACTGGCTCTTGTAGTCGAACTCCGCGTTGATCGCCTTCAGCAGGCGAACCTCGTTCTCCTTCACATAGTCCTCGCTGAACCGGCTGATATAGGGCAGCTGGTTGCCGGCGGTATCGACCATGTGGAAATACGGGTTGGCCACGAAGCGCCGCCCGTCCGCCGTCTCGGTGATCGTGATGAAGGATTCCAGCGTCGGCGCAGTGGCCTTGGGCAGCCGCGCCACCTTGTCCGGATGCGACAGCATCGGGGTGGGCACGTCCTTCCAGTCCGAATTGGCGTAGTAGGCCGATACGGCGGCATAGGCATTGGCAAAGCCCAAAGACTTCGCCAGCGTCTCCGCATCCTTGTTGTGCCTGGGATGGAAGCGGCCGATGAACGCCACCGGCTGGAACGGCTGCGAGTAGTGGGAGGCGAAGAAGGCCAGCAGCCCCGGCTTGGGCGCCGGCAGCTTGAACTTCACCGTCTGGGCGTCGATCACCTCCACGGTCATCGCCTTGCCACCGACCAGGATGTAGTCCCGGGCCTTCTTCGTCACGTTCTCGTCGTGCATCAGGTCGTCGTGCCAGAACTTGATGTCCGCGGCCGTGAACGGCGTGCCGTCAGACCATTTGTGCCCGCGGCGCAGGAAGAAGGTCAGCTCGGTGAAATCCTTGTTCCACTCCCAGCCCTTGGCCACGTTCGGCACGATCGTCGCCAAATCGTCGGCATAGCGCACCAGGCTCACATGCCGGAACGACAGCAGGTCGGAGGTGCCAGCCTCCGGCGCCTCCGACAGGCCAACGAAGGTGCCGCCGTAGCGGCCGATCGACTCATACGGCATCACCACCAGCGGCTCCGCCGGCAGCCGCTCGGCCAGCGGCGGCAGCGCGCCGTTGCCGGCGATCCGGGCATTGAGCTGCTCGATCTCGGGGTTGGCTTTGAAGGCCAGCTTGCAGTTGGCCGCCTTCTCGAATTCCGAAAGCTCGAATTGCTGCGGAAACGCCCCGCGCAGGCCACCGCTGCTGGCCACCGTCGCCGGCGGGCAGGCCCCCTGCGCCAAGGCGGAACCAGAAGCCAGGACATAGGCCAGGCCTGCAAACATCACGCGGGCCATCGTTCGTTCGGTCATGAGCCACCCTTCCCCTTGCGCCGGACGCGGGTCGTCGCGCCAACACCTGCTGCGGGCCGTATGAAGTGCCTCTACCCCGGTCCTGCGCGGCATCTTTGCGCCGTCTGTCGTCAAGATGCAGGACCTGCAACGAGAATAGGGTGACAGTTTTGCGATTGTCGATTGGTTTCTTCACCAACCGCCAGCGCCACCGCCACGAACGACAGCAGCTAGGGCCGGCCCGGCAGCAGATCCCGCAGCATGATGTCAAACGCATATGTGGCGGCGTAGTCGTGCACCAGGAACAGCGTCACATCCGGCCGGTACTCCTCCAGCAGCGCCCGGCGCAACCGGGCACGCTGTTCGCCGGAAAGCTGCGGCAGGTTGTTCAGCGACACCTGCACCACCTCCCTGAAATACGGGGTAAAGCCCGCGGCCACGAAGGCGCCGAAACTGTCGGTCAGCAACAGCAACCGCCCCTCCTGGCCCGGTCCTTCGTAGCGGGCAAGCTCATCCATCAGCACCGCGGCCTCCGCCCCCAACGCCGCCTCGAAGCATCTCGGGCCGAGGCACGTTGCCACCCCGGCCCGCCCCTCGTCGGCCTCGGTTACGTCAACCGAAAGCCGCAGGCCGGGATAGAACCCCTTGAGGTCGGAACGCTTGCGCACCACCCGCGTCGGCAGGATGAACCCCGCCCGGCGCCCCAGCTGCGTCTCGGCCATCCACGCGGCAGCCCGCAGCGGGCCGATGCCGTCCCAATGGAAATTATACCGCGGAATCGCCGGCGTCGCCGGGTCCAGCGCCGCCAGCACCGGGCGCAGGTTCAGCACGCGCGGCGGCATCGCAGCCGGCAAGGCGGCGGTGATGCCCTCGATCAGCGGCGTGGCAGACCGGCACTGGCGCTCCAGCCAGGCTGGCAGCTGCGACGGATAGAGCACCGAGGCACTCGGTACCAGAACCGCCATGCTCCTGCCGGCACCGGCCGCATCGCTGCGTTCCAGCACCGCGGCGAGTGCTGCGGCAATCTGCGCCGTCTGCCCCGCCGGCACCCCGGCGCCACAGGCCACCCGGATCAGGCTGTTGCGGTAGCGCTCCCGCGCATCATGGGAGGCAAGGAAAATCCGGCCCTCCCGCCCCATCAGGATCTGCGGCGAGGTGAAGGCCCGAAAAACCTGGAACTGCACCTGGTCCAGCGCATCGAGGGCACGGTTGCGGAACCCGAAATGGTCCCGCAACCAGGCATCCATCCCCGCCGTCCAGGCCGGCAGCCCGCCGATCGATGCCGGCCAGGCCGGCCGAGCAGCCGGCGCCCGGTTCTCGCCCCGCCGCGGCTCGCTACGCACGGCGAACTGCACAATCATCGGCGCGGCCAGGATCACCAGCGCCGCCAGAACGAACAGGCGCTGCAGCCACGCGCCCACACGATGGTCCCGCCTGCGGGCAGAGTCTTGAGGTGCCGCGCGCATCGCCCCGCCCTCAGAACCGATAGTAGATGAAGGGGCTGTAGGTCGTGCCGCTCACCACCGCCAAGGCCAGCAGGAACAACGCCAGAAACCCCGCATACACCGCCGCATCGCGCCCGGCCTGCCACGCAACGCCACCGCCCGGGCGCACCACCCAGCCCCGCCCCTTCGGCATCGCGCAGGCCGACAGCACCGCGCCCGCCACCAGCGCCGCCGCCACCCTGATATCCAGGAACGCCGCCACCGGTGCCTCCACGCCGCCGCCCTCGCCCAGCCCCACCATTGCCGCATAGAAATGCCCGGCCTGCGCCAGCGTCTCCGCCCGGAACAGCACCCAGCCCAGCACCACCATCAGCATCAGGTAGCCATGCCGCAGCGGCCGCCACAGCCGCGCCACCACGTCCCCCAGCCCGGCCCGCTCGGCGATCAGCAACGCCCCGTGCCACAGCCCCCAGGCCAGGAACGTCCAGCTCGCGCCATGCCAGAACCCGCACAGCACGAACACCAGCAGCAGGTTGCGGAACGTCGCCGCCGCCGAGCCCCGGTTGCCGCCCAGCGGAATATACAGATAGTCCCGGAACCACCCGGAAAGGCTCATGTGCCAGCGCCGCCAGAACTCCGTCACCGATTGCGCGATGTACGGCCGGTTGAAATTCGCCGGGAACCGGAAGCCCAGCATATGCGCCAGCCCGATCGCCATGTTCGAATAGCCGGCGAAGTCGAACAGGATCTGCACCGTATAGCAGCCCGCCCCCAACCAGGCGGTCGCCAGGGTCAGCTCCCCCGCCGGCAGCGCGAAGATCCGGTCCGCCGGCAGCGCCACGGTGTCCGCCACCAGCACCTTCTGCGCCAGCCCCAGAATGAACACCTGCAACCCCACCCGGAACCGCAGCATCGAAACCCGCCGCCCCGCGATCCGCCCCGCGATCATCCGATAGCGCACGATGGGCCCGGCGATCAGCTGCGGAAACATCGCCTTGTACATCCCGAACGCCACCAGGCTGCGCTGCGGCACCACATCCCCGCGCCAGATGTCGATCAGGTAGGAGATGCCCTGGAACGTGAAGAACGAGATGCCAAGCGGCAGCCCGATCTCCGGCACCGGCACCGCCGGCAACCCCAGCAGCCCGCCCGCCACGTTCACCTGCGCCCCCACGAAGCCGGCATACTTGAACACCAGCAGCAGCCCGAGATTGGCCCCGATCCCAAGCACGGCAACAGCCCCCCTGCGCCGCGGATCGGCCATCGCCAGCCCCGCCGCCCAGTTCACCACGATGTACACCAGCAAAATCGGCAGGTGGGCCAGGTCGCCCCAGGCATAGAAGGCCAGGCTGGCCAGCAACAGCACCGCATTGCGCCACGGCAACACGAAGTAAAGCAGCAGCACCACCGGCAGAAAGTAGAACAGGAAGGTGATCGAGCTGAAAACCATCGGAAACGCCAGCCATGCCTGCCAAGGCCATAAACCAGCACCGCCAGCCTGTATACCAACGTATTCACCCGCCGCCGCCCCGCCGTTGACCGGCCGCACCACCTATGGCCTGCTCCCCCGAGCAAGCAGTGCCAACGGCACCAGCGGAGGAAGCATGTCCCAGGCAGCAGCGCGCGGCACCGTGCCCGATGCAACAGACGTGGTGGTGGTCGGCGCAGGCTTCGCCGGCCTCTATATGCTGCACCGCCTGCGCAACCAGGGCCTGTCGGCCATCGCCTTCGAAGCCGGCGAGGATGTCGGCGGCACCTGGTACTGGAACCGCTACCCCGGCGCCCGCTGCGACGTCGAAAGCGTCCAGTATTCCTACGGCTTCTCCAACGAGATCCAGCAGGAATGGCACTGGCCGGAACTCTACTCCGCCCAGCCGGACATCCTGCGCTACGCCCGCTTCGTCGCCGAAAAACTCGACCTCCGGCGAGACATCCGCTTCTCCACCCGCGTCACCGAAGCCCACTTCAACGAAACCACCCGCCGCTGGACCGTCCGCACCGACCAGGGCGACGAAGTCTCCGCCCGCTATTGCGTCATGGCCACCGGCTGCCTCTCCACCACCCAGCTCCCCGATTTCCCCGGCCTCGAAGGCTTCCGCGGCGCCACCTACCACACCGGCCACTGGCCGCACGGCGGCGTGGACTTCACCGGCCAGCGCGTCGCCGTCATCGGCACCGGCTCCTCGGCCATCCAGTCCATCCCCGAGATCGCCAAGCAGGCCGCCCACCTCACCATCTTCCAGCGCACCCCCAACTTCTCCCTGCCCTCCCGCAACGCCGCCATGCCCGCCGAGTACGAGCAGGACTGGAAAACCGACTACCCCGCCCGCCGCGCCGCCCAGCGCTGGACCATGAAGGGCGTCGTCGGCGCCCCCGCCGAGCGCTCCGCCCTCGAAGTCTCCGCCGAGGAACGCACAAGCGTCTTCGAGGAACGCTGGAAACTCGGCGGCGCCGCGCTGATGACCTCCTTCACCGACCTGCTCACGGTCAAGCAGGCCAACGACCACGTCGCCGAGTTCGTGCGCAGCAAGATCCGCCAGATGGTGCAAAACCCCGCCACGGCCGAAGCCCTGCTCCCCACCAGCTACCCGATCGGCACCAAGCGCATCTGCATCGATTCCGCCTATTTCGAAACCTACAACCGCCCCAACGTCACCCTGGTCGATATCCGCACCACCGCGATCGACCGCATCACCGAACACGGCGTGGTCGCCAACGGCACCGAACACGAAGTCGATGCCATCGTCTTCGCCACCGGCTTCGATGCCATGACCGGCACCCTCACCCGCATCAACATCCAGGGCCGCGGCGGCCAAACCCTGAAGCAGAAATGGGAGGCCGGCCCCCTCACCTACCTGGGCCTCATGACCGCCGGCTTCCCCAACCTCTTCATGGTCACCGGCCCCGGCAGCCCCTCCGTGCTCTCCAACATGATCGTCTCGATCGAGCAGCACGTGGAATGGATCAGCGATTGCCTCACCGCCGTCGCCACCCGCCAGGGCGACTGCATCGAAGCCACCCCCCAGGCCGAGCAGAACTGGGTGCAGCACGTGGCCGAAGCCGCCGACCGCACGCTCTTTCCGCTCGCCAACAGCTGGTACATGGGCGCCAACATCCCCGGCAAGCCACGCGTGATCCTGCCCTACGTCGCCGGCGTCGGCCCCTACCGCAAAATCTGCGACGAAATCGTGGCCGACAACTACCGCGGCTTCAGCATCACCGGCGCAGAGGCACGGGCGGCGGCCGAATAGGAAGAGTCTTCTTTTTTCTGAAGAAAAAAGAAGCAAAAAAGACTTCCTGACCTTGCGCGCGTGCCGGCCACCCAGCACGCGTGCAAGGTCATAAAAGTTTTTTGGTTCTTTTTTTCAAAAATGAACCGCTTGCCTTACCCTTCTGGCTGCAACGCCCCCAGCTTCCCCAACTCCATCGCCTTGATCTGCAGCGCCAGGTATTTCGAATAGATCCGGCACGGCGCCAGCCCCCCGGCGATGAACCACAGCCCTTGCTGTGGCGTGCGCTTGTACATGTTGTTCAGCTCGCCATCCGGCCCGAACCCCCACACCGGCCCGATCCGCTCCACCATTTCCTCGCCCAGCGCGCGCCGCACCAGTTCCACCTGCGGGTAGTAGCCGGTCGAAAGCACGATCAGATCCGCCTGCACCACGCTCCCGTCCTTGAGAAGCGCCCCCTCGGCCACGAAGCGGTCGATCCGCTCGAACTGCAACAGCCCGATCTCGCCCTTGATCATCAGCGCGGAGCTGCCGGCATCCAAATTGTACCCGCCGCCACGGGTATAATACTTCACCTGGTGGCCGGTATCGTCCTCGCCCATGTCATGCTTGAAGCCAATCGCCTTGAGCCCCTCGATCAGCTCGCGGTCCAGCTCCACCATCCGCTTCACCACCGCCTTGTAGCCCTTCATCACCAGCGGCGGCGTGGCGGCGGAGGCGACCTGGTCGGCATCCTCCAGCGCGCCGGGCTCGTTCCACAGCACCTCGTTCAGCCGCGCGCTGGGGTTGATCGAAACCACGGTGGTGGAGCCACGCTGCACCAACGTGGTGTTCACGCCATGGCTGTGCAGATCGAGCGCGATGTCGTTCGCGCTGCTGCCGGTGCCGATGATCAGCGCCCGCTTGCCCGCCCAGGCTGCCCCGCTGTCGAACCCCTCGGAATGGATCACGTCGCCCCGGAAATCCCCCAGCCCCGCGATCTCAGGGATCAGCGGATAGGCGCTGGCGCCATTGGCGAACACCAAATGCCGCGGCCGCAGCACGCGCTCGCTGCCATCGGCGCGCCGCACCCTTGCCTCCCAGCACTGCCCCGCCTCATCCCAGCGGCCGCCAGTGAACTCGGTCTCCGTCCAGCAGTTGATCTCCATGGCGTCGGCATAGAACTCGAACCAGTTCCCCAGCATGTCCTTGGGGATATACTTCGGCCAGGTCGGCGGAAACGGCATGTAGGGCAGGTGGTTGATGTGGGTGGAGTTGTGCAGCGCCAGCGAGTGGTAGCGCCGCCGCCAGCTGTCGCCGATGCGCGGCCACTTCTCCACCACCAGCGTATCCACCCCCTGCTGGTTCAGCCGCGCCGCCACCGCCAGCCCCGCCTGCGCGCCGCCGATCACCAGCACCGCCGGGTCCCGATCTTCGTAGGCCGCCGCCTTGCGCCGCACATCGGCCCAGTTGTCGCCGCCAAAATTGCGCGAATAGGCCGCCCCGGTCGGCCGGTTGTCGCCGATCTTCTCTTCCCACCCCTCCAGCGCCTCCAGCGTGGTGGAGATGTGCCAGGCCTTCATCCCCTCCCCATCCGGCGCCAGCCGCAGCAGCCCGGCGCCGCGGCCATGCACGGTATTGAACCCGAAGATCGCCTCGGTGCTCTCAATCCCCAACCGTGTCGCCGCTTTCGGCGCCCGCCGGTCCGCCGGAAGATGAAACCCGTGCGCCCCCACCTCCGCCTGCGCCCCGGCCAACCGCGCCGCCACCGCCGCCCGCCCCCCGGTCGGCGTGAAATGCCAGGTGAAGGCCAGGATGTCCCGCCACTGCGCCTCGTCATGGAACAGCGCCCCCAGCCCCGCCTCATCCCGCGCCGCCAACGCCGCCTCGAACGCCCCCAGCCAATCCTCCGCCGCGGCGCGATGCCGGGCAGCTTCCTGGAACTCGGCGAAAGCCTGGTCAAACCGGTCCATCGAACATTTCCCTCGCACGTGGCGGCGTTTGCCCCACTCTCCCGCATCCCATCCCGCCCGCCAAGCGCAGCATCGTTGCCGCCCCGCACCCACGGTGCCTAAGCTGCCCCCAACACCAACCAAAAGGGGAAACGATCATGCGGCTGCAGGGCAAGGTGGCGATCGTCACAGGCGGCGCACACGGCATGGGCGAGGCCGAATCCCGCCTCTTCGCCCAGGAAGGCGCCCGCGTCGTCGTCGCCGACATCCTCCCCGATCTCGGCGAGGCCGTGGTCGCCTCCATCCGCGCCGAAGGCGGCACCGCCCTGTTCCATCGCATCGACGTCTCGCAGGAAGCCGAGTGGCAGGCCCTCATCGCCGCCACCCTCGCCGCCCATGGCCGGATCGACGTGCTGGTGAACAACGCCGGCATCTCCGGCAGCGCTGTCGGCGACCCCGATGCCATCGAAGGCTGGAACAAACTGATCGCCGTCAACCAGACCTCGGTCTTCCTCGGCACCAAGCTCGCCGCGGCCGAGATGATGAAAAGCGGCGGCGGCTCCATCATCAACATCTCGTCGATCAACGGCTTCGTCGGCAGCGACGGCGGCCACCCCGGCTACCACGCCTCCAAAGGCGCGGTCCGCATCTATTCCAAGGCCGCCGCGGTCCGCTACGGGCCCCACGGCATCCGGGTGAACACCGTCCACCCCGGCTACCTGCCGCCCATGCTCAACGGCACCAACGCTAACACCCGCGCCCTCGCCGTCGCCCAAACCCCGCTGCGCCGTATCGGCGTGCCCATGGATGTCGCCTACGGCGTCCTCTACCTGGCCTCGGACGAAAGCTCGTTCGTCACCGGCTCCGAGCTGGTCATCGATGGCGGGTGGCTGGCGCAGTAAGATAGGCAAGGCCAGGGGCTCTGCCCCTGGACCCCGCTGGGGCCTTAGGCCCCAGACCCCTGGACATTAAAATTAACATGCCCCAACCACGTACGTAGAAAAATTTCTTGCCCACCGGCATTGCATCCGCCATAGTTAGCGGTGATGCCAAACCAACCCGCCGCACCGAGCGAAGCCGACGCACCGCGCCCCTGGGCGCGGGCGATTCTGCACGCCCGGATTCCGGCGCCGTTGAAGCTCCTGCTCCTGGCCCTGCTCGCCGCCTTCTCGATGGCGGAAGCTCCGCGCCGCACACTCCGCGCCCTGCGCCAGGATTGGCTCTTCTCCACCAGCACCGATTTCGCCGACGACCTGGAGTCCGTCCAGGACACGCATGCACTGCGCCGCCTTCTCCAACTCCGCGCCGAGATCGGCTGGCTCCTGCGCGGCCGGCCCAACCGCGGCATGGCCCTGTCCGGAAAACGAGCGCCCTTACCCTGCCCGCCCCAATCCGCCCGCGCCCCGCCCTGGCACCCGCACACCCAAAATCCGCCCGAATCCGTCGCCAAAACCCCGCGTCCCGCGGCGATGACTCATGCCTGAAGCCCACGTGCCCGATATTCCGGCACGCGAGCAAACAAACAAAAGTTTTTTGGTTCTTTTTTTCAAAAAAGAACCGCTTCCTTCTCTTACCGCTTGATCCCCGAAAGCGCGTTCTGAATGCCCGCCGTCGCCCAGGGCCCCCAGGGCACGGTAAAGAACTTGAACCCGCGATCCACGAAGAAGTTCGGGTCCATGCCCGGCGGAATGAAGTACATCCCCGCCGCGATGCCATGCTTGGCCGCCGTGCCGGCGATCTTGTCCAGCGCGCGCAGGTAGGTATCGCAGCTATAGTCCAGCGGCACGTCCAGCTCGATCGACAGGTCCGAGGGCCCGATCAGCAGCACATCCACCCCGGGGACAGAGGCGATGGCGTCCAGGTTTTCCAGCGCCTGCTGGGTCTCGATCATCGGCACGATCACGAGCTCATCGTTCACCGTGTCCATGTACTCGCGGTAGTTCTTGAAGCTGCCCCACTCGCCGCGCTCGCCGGCGTTGCTGCGGTTGCCGGCCGGGTAGTAGCGGCAGGCGCGCACCATCGCCTCGGCTTCGGCGCGGGTGTTGACCATCGGCACGATGATGCCGCGGGCGCCGGCATCCAGCGCGAAGCAGATCTGCTCGGGGATGTTGGAGCTGGTGCGCACCAGCGGCGCGGCCTTCTTGCCCTTCATCGCCGCGATCGGCGCGCCGAGCTGCTTCAGCTCCCAGGGCGAATGCTGCGTGTCGAACAGCAGGAAGTCGAAGCCGGCATCGCCCAGCAGGGCAACATCCACATTCGGCGCACCGGCCGTGCCGACCACGGTCTTGCCGGCCTTGATGGCAGTCTTGATGGCGTTCATTCGGTCTCGATTCCTCCTTCGGGGGCTTGCTGCCCGTTCGTCCGGCCGGCACGCGCCGGCATGGCCGCATCGTACAGCAACCCCCGCAGGAGGCTAGGGGCGGCCTAGGCGACGGGGTCCAGCACCACCACCGGGATCTCCCGATCCACCGCCTTCTTCTGATAGTCGGCATAGGGCGGCCAGAATTGCAGCGCCGTCTCCCACAGCCCCGCCCGCTCCGGCCCGGTCACGGTGCGCGCCTTCACGCGCAGCTTCTTCGTGCCCACCTGGATCTCCGCCTCGGGATGCACCAGCAGGTTCTTGTACCAGCCGGGATGGTCCGGCGCCCCGCCCTTGGAGGCAACGATGATGTACCCGCCCGTGCCCGTGTCGCCGTAGAACAGCGGAAAGATGAACGTCTCGCCGCTCTTGCGGCCCTTCGTCATCAGCAGCAGTGAGGGCACTGCCATCTCCGGCAGGTTCGGCAGCTTGATCGTGTACATGTGCCCGTCGGTGCCACCGCTGGAGAGGTAGCGGTTCACGTGATCCACCATCCATTGCGGCATGCTGGGTGCCAGCTTCGCGTCGCTCATCGGTCGCTCTCCTTCTTCGGTCAGATCTCCACCCCATTGTGGGCCCCCCGGGCGGCCACGCCAATGCCGCGGCATGACAAGCCCGCCCGCATGGGCTACCCACGCGCAGCCACCTCCCGGTCGTGCCCATGCTTCGCACCGCCCGCCCGGCGGCCTCCGCTGGCGAGCGGCGGACGCTGCCAAACCCTTGGGACCTCGCCGCCCTGCTCAGCGTGTTCGGCGTGCTGGCCGCCATCGCCCATGGCGCCGCCGGCACCTTCGCCCCGCTCGATGCGCCCACCGCCACCGCGATCACGCTGGATCCCTGGGCCCTGCCGAACTACGCCCTGCGCACCACCATGCGCATGTTCGCCGCCATGGCCGCCTCGCTCGCCTTCACCTTCACCTTCGCCACCCTGGCCGCCAAAAGCCGCCGCGCCGGCGCCGTGCTGATCCCGCTGCTAGATGTCCTGCAATCCGTCCCCATCCTCGGCTTCCTCTCCTTCACCATCGCCTTCTTCATGGGCCTCTTCCCCGGCCAGGTGATGGGGCTGGAGCTGGCGGCGATCTTCGCCATCTTCACCAGCCAGGCCTGGAACATGGCCTTCAGCATGCACCAGTCCCTCACCACCCTGCCGGCCGACCTGGTGGAAGCCGCCCGCGCCTATCGCCTCTCCGCCTGGCAGCGCTTCTGGCGGCTGGAGGTGCCCTTCGCCATGCCAGGGCTGGTATGGAACATGGTGCTCTCCATGTCCGGCGGCTGGTTCTTCGTGGTGGCCAGCGAGGCGATCACCCTGGGCGACGCCACCTGGCGCCTGCCCGGCATCGGCAGCTACGTCGCCCTCGCCCTGGAACAGCGCAACCTCCAGGCCGTGTTTCTCGCCGTGCTCGCCATGGGCCTCGTCATCCTCGCCTACGACCAGCTGCTGTTCCGCCCGCTCGTCGCCTGGTCCGACAAGTTCCGCTTCGAGATGACCCCCACCGCCCCCGCGCCCGACCCCTGGGTGCTGGTCCTGCTCCGCCGCACCCGCGTCCTGCGCGTCGCCGCGGAGGGCTTCGGCCGCCTGATCGCCGCCCTCGGCATGCTGCCCCTGCGCCTGCCCCGCCGAGCCACCGCCCGCCCCGTCGCGCGCACCAGCCGCACCGGCGACCTCGCCTTCCTCGCCGTCATATTCGCCATCCTCGCCCTGGCCGCCTGGCGCGTCTGGGCCTACGTCGCCGCCAGCCTCAGCCTGGCGGACCTCGCGGAGGTTGCGCTGCTCGGCCTCTACACCCTGCTCCGGGTGGCCGCGATGATCGCCCTGGCCTCGCTGGTCTGGGTGCCCGTCGGAGTCTGGCTCGGCCGCCGCCCGGCGCTGACCCGCCTCGCCCAGCCCGCCATCCAGTTCCTCGCCGCCTTCCCCGCCAACCTGCTCTTCCCACCCTTCGTCGTCGGCATCGTCCATTTCGGCCTCTCGCCGGACATCTGGCTCAGCCCGCTGATGGTGCTCGGCACCCAGTGGTACATCCTGTTCAACGTCATCGCCGCCAGCTCCGCCTTCCCTGGAGACCTGCTGGAAGTCGCCCGCAGCCTGCGCGTCGGCAGCTTCCTGTGGTGGCGCCGCGTCATGGGCCCGGCCATCCTGCCCGCCTACGTCACCGGCGCCACCGCGGCCTCCGGCGGTGCCTGGAACGCCGCCATCGTCGCCGAGGTCGCCGCCTGGGGCGATACCAAGCTGGCCGCCAGCGGCCTCGGCGCCTACATCGCCCAGGCCACCGAAGCCGGCGACCTGCCGCGCATCGCCCTCGGCGTGGCCGCGATGGTCATCTTCGTTGTCGCCATCAACCGCATGTTCTGGCGCCCGCTGGCCGAATTCGCCGCGCGCCGGGCCACGTTCGGGTAGGAACCGCCATGGATCCCGATATCCTGCTGGAGGTCATCAACTGCCGCCAGTCCTACCACAAGGCCTCCAGCGCCGACCTCGTGGTGCTGGACGACGTGAACCTCACCCTGCGCGCCGGCGAGATCGTCGGCATGCTCGGCCGCTCCGGCTCCGGCAAGTCCACCCTGCTGCGCATCCTCGCCGGCCTGCTGCCTCCCACCCAGGGCGAGGTCCGCTGGCGCGGCACCCCGCTCACCGGCCCGGCCGAGGGCATCGCCATGGTGTTCCAAAGCTTCGCCCTCTTCCCCTGGCTCACCGTCCAGGAGAACGTGGAGCTCGGCCTGGAAGCCCAGGGCATCCCCCGCACCGAACGCCACCGCCGCGCCGAAGCCGCCATCGACGTGATCGGCCTCGGCGGCTTCGAGGGCGCCTACCCCAAGGAGCTCTCCGGCGGCATGCGCCAGCGCGTCGGCCTCGCCCGCGCCCTGGTGGTCCACCCGGACCTGCTGCTGATGGACGAGCCTTTCAGCGGGCTCGACGTGCTCACCGCCGAAACCCTGCGCACCGACCTCATCGACCTCTGGGTGGAAAAGCGCCTCTCCGCCCGCGCCATCATCATGGTCACCCACGGCATCGAGGAAGCGGTGCTGCTGTGCGACCGCATCCTGGTCTTCGCCTCCAACCCCGGCCGCGTGGAGCATGAGGTGCGCGTCACCCTCCCCCACCCGCGCAACCGCCACGACCGCGCCTTCGTCCGCATCGTGGACGACATCTACGGCCTGCTCACCCGCCGCGCCCCCACCCCCGGCCGCGCCGCCCCCGCCGACGAAACCGGCCTGGCCACCCCGCTTCACCCCGTCAGCACCAACCTCATGGCCGGCCTGCTGGAAACGCTCGCAGCAGCCCCCTACCACGGCCGCGCCGACCTGCCCGCCCTGGCCAGCGCCCTGCAGCTGGAAGTGGACGACCTGCTCCCCCTCGGCGAAGCCCTGGCCCTGCTGCGCCTGGCCGAACTCGCCGAAGGCGACCTGCGGCTGCTTGAAGCCGGCCGCATCTTCGTCGAAGCCGATACCGAACCGCGCAAGCTGCTCTTCGCCGAAGCCCTGCGCACCCAGGTCCGACTCGCCGCCACCATCCGCCGCACGCTGGAGGAACGCTGGAACCACCGCATCCCCGCCCTGCGCTTCCGCGACGAACTGGAAGACCACATGTCGCCCGACTACGCCGAAGCCACCCTGCGCGCCGTCATCGGCTGGGGCCGCTACGCCGAACTCTTCGGCTACGATGAGGAAGGGGATCAGTTCATGCTGGAGTCGGAAGACCCAGCGTAAGGAAGACTCTTCTTTTTCTGAAGAAAAAGAAGCAAAAAGACTTCTCTTACTGGCACGCGTGCTGGGTGAACCGGCACGCGTGCCAGGGAACAAAAGTTTTTTGGTTCTTTTTTTCAAAAAAGAACCACTTCCTTCCTACCCCAGCAGAAACCAAACCCGGAACACCATCTGCTCCGCCCACCCCTGCCGCCGCAGCCCGCACCGGCGCAGCACCGCCCACCGCTCCAGCGGCCCGCCGCGCAGTGCCGTCTGGATCTGGTCCAGCTGCGCCCGGGCCTCCGGTGTCAGCAGGTGGCGCTGCGCATCCAGCGCCGCCACGTTCTGCCGCATCAGCCCCATGAACGCCCGCGGCCCGCGCTTCAGCGCCGCCCAGCCCCGTCGCAGGAAGGAGCTTTGGGCGCCCACGGCATTGCCGCCATGCTGGCGATACAGCAGCACGGGCTCGTCATCGAACAGGAACACCCCGCCCACCGCCGATACGAGCAGATAGGCCCACCAATCGTGCTGGCACCCGCCCGGCGCCTGGCTGCCGGCCACCAGCCGCGCCGCCGCCGCATTCATCGCGACGGTGCAGCCGGTGGCCAGGTTCTGCGTCAGGGCCGCCGGAAAGCGCGGCGCCCGGACCAGCGCGGCCGAAACCGCCAGCGGCTTCAGCGTTGCGTCCACCAGTACCTGGCGCGCGGAATAGATCGCCGGCCCCGCCCCCGCCGCGCCCAGCGCCCGCACGGCGCGCGACAGCTTGAACGGCAGCCACACATCGTCCTGGTCGGCGAAGGCCACCACGTCGTTGTCCCGCAATCCCGGCGCCACCTGGCGCAGCAGCGCCAGGAACCCGGCGGCGGAGCCCAGATGCGCCTCGGGCCCGGCCAGCCGTTCCACCCGCCCCGGCGCCTGCCGGGCGGCGAAATCCTGCAGGATCGCCACGGTGTCGTCGCGGG
>JBIKOJ010000062.1:0-24341 GCA_044358135.1 Acetobacteraceae bacterium
CTGGTATGAGTCTTTGTTTTGCGCGCCGCCACCAGCCAGCCCGGCGCGCGATACCAACCCCGGCAATCGCCGGAAGAGTCGGCGATTGCCGGGGTTGGTATTACCGCCGAAGTTCCATCTGGATCGGCCCTTCGCGGCGGCCATGGGTGAACTGGTCCACCATGGCGTTGCCGCTGTCCATCAGGCTTGCCGCCGCGCCTTCCCAGACGATGCGGCCCTTGTGGATCATGGCGGCGCGGTCGCCGATGCGCCGCGCGCTGGCCATGTCGTGGGTGATGGCGATCGCGGTGCTGCCCATGCGCTTCACCTGTTCCATGATCAGCCCGTCGATCACGGCACCCATGATCGGGTCCAGCCCGGTGGTGGGTTCGTCGAAGAACAGGATATCGGGCGTGGCGGCGATGGCGCGGGCGAGGGCCACGCGCTTCTGCATGCCGCCGGAGAGTTCGGCCGGGGAGAGGTCGCCCACGCTGGCGGCCAGGCCAACCTGGGCCAGCACCTCCTCGGCGCGCTTGCGGGCTTCGGCGCGGGTGGCTTTTTTCTGGGCGAGCAGGCCGAAGGCGACGTTCTCCGCCACCGTGATGCTGTCGAACAGGGCGCCGTTCTGGAACAGCATGCCGATGCGCGCGCGTGCGGCGTCGCGCTCCCGGGGGGGCAGGCGCAGCACGTCCTGCCCGTCGATCTCGATGCTGCCGGCATCGGGCGTGATCAGGCCCAGGATGCATTTCAGCAGCACGGACTTGCCGGAGCCGGAGCCGCCGATCACCACCATGGAGGTTTGCGGCGCCACGTCCAGGTCGATGCCGTCCAGCACCAGCTTGTCGCCGAAGCGCTTGGTGACGCCGCGCAGGCGGATTTTGGGGACAGAACCGCTCATTTGCTGAAGAACAGCTCGGTCAGCACGTAGTCCAGCGCCAGGATCAGCACGGAGGAGGTGACGACGGCCGCCGTGGTGGCGGCACCCACGCCCTGCGCGCCGCCGCGGCTGTGGTAGCCGTGGTAGCAGCCCATCAGGGTGATGATGAAGCCGAACACGCTGGCCTTCACCAGGCCGGAGATCACGTCTTCCATGTAGAGCGCGTTGAAGGTGTTCACCAGGTAGGTGTTGGGGTTGAAGCCGAGCTTGCCGACGCCGATCAGGAAGCCACCCATCACGCCGAGGATATCGGCCACCACCACCAGCATCGGCAGGGCGAGGATGCCGGCCAGCAGGCGGGGGGCGACGAGGTATTTCAGCGGGTTGGTGGAAAGCGTGGTCAGCGCGTCGATCTGGTCCGTCACGCGCATCGTGCCGATTTCGGCCGCCATGGAGGCGCCGACGCGGCCGGCCACCATCAGCCCGCCCAGCACCGGGCCCAATTCACGGGTGATGGAGAGCACCACCAGGGAGGGGATGGCGCTTTCCACCGCGAAGCGCGACAGGCCGGTGGAGGATTGCAGCGCCAGCACCATGCCGGTGAACACGGCGGTCAGCGCCACCACGGGCAGGCTGAGATAGCCGATTTCCAGCATCGCCCGGCCGAAGGCGCGGCCATAGAAGGGCGGGCGCAGGATGTGGGACAAGCCGAGCACCGCGAACAGCGTCACCCGCCCGGTGGCCTCGCAGGCCCCCAGCGCGAACCGGCCGATGGCGGCGACGAGGTTGAGCAGGGCGTTCATGCCGACCAGATCCGGTGATAGCGCCGGCCGAGGCTGGTGAGGATCTCGTAGCCGTTGGTCTGCGCCGCTTCCGCCACCACGTCCACGGGGCGGGTGGGGCCGATCAGCTCGACCATGTCGCCCTCGCACAGCGCCGGGCAGGAGGTGGCGTCCAGGGTGATCAGGTCCATGGACACACGCCCTACCAGCGGCAGCATGGCGCCGTCAAAGATCGCGTGGCCGTGGTTGGTGTGGCTGCGCAGCCAGCCATCGGCGTAACCCACGCCGATCGTGGCGATGCGCCCGTCCTGCGGCGCGGTCCAGGTGGCATTGTAACCGACCGCCTCGCCCTTGCGCACCGCGCGCAGGGCCAGCACCCGGGCGGTAAGCCGCACCACCGGGCGCATCGGGTTGGGCTGCCCCGGCGTGGGGTTGATGCCGTAAAGCGCCGCACCTGGCCGGGCGAGGTCGCTGGCCCAGCCGGGCCCGAGGAAGATGCCGGAGGAATTGGCGAAGCTGCGGGGCAGGGGGGGGAGCAGGGCGCAGGCCGCGGCAAAACGCTGGCGCTGCGCCTCGTTCGCCGGGTCCTGCGGCGCCTCGCTGGCCGAGAGATGCGTCATCACGTAGCGCAGTGCGATGCCTTCGAGCGCCGTGGGATCGGCGGCCAGCGCGGCCAGCTGCGCGGCATCGAGCCCCAGCCGGTTCATGCCGGTATCCACGTGCAGCAGCGCGGGCAGGGCGCGGCCCAGCCGGCGCGCCTCGGCCGCCCAGCGCGCGATCTCGCCTTGTGTGCCCAGCACCGGGGCGACGCCGTGCGCGGCGAAGGCCGCCTCGCTGCCCGGCGGCAGGCCGTTCAGCACCGCAACCATCGCGCCCGGCAGCTTCGGGCGGATCGCCAGCGCCTCCTGCAGGTGCGCGGTGAAGAAATGCCGGCAGCCGGCGGCGAACAGCGCGGGGGCCACGTGGGTGGCGCCCAGACCATAGGCATCGGCCTTCACCACCCCGGCGACGGGGCCGGAGGGATGGCGCGCGCCCAGCGCGCGCCAGTTGGCCTGGAGGGCGCCGAGGTCGATCTCCAGCCGCGCCAGCGACCCGTCAGCGACCATCATCGTGGTGCAGGTCGAGATCGGCGAAGCGGGTGAACTCGCCTTCGAAGAACAGGTCGATCTTGCCGGTGGGGCCGTGGCGCTGCTTCTCGATGATCAGCTCGGCGCGGTTGTGCACCGCCTCCATGTCGCGCTGCCACTTCTCCACGGCGCCATGGAACTTCTCGTCGTTGTCGAAGGCCAGCTGCTTGGGCGCGCGCTGCTGCAGGTAGTATTCGTCGCGGTAGATGAACATCACCATGTCGGCGTCCTGCTCGATGGAGCCGGATTCGCGCAGGTCGGCGAGCTGGGGCCGCTTGTCCTCGCGCTGCTCCACCTGGCGGGAGAGCTGGGCCAGGGCGAGAACGGGCACTTCCAGCTCCTTGGCCAGCGCCTTCAGGCCCTGGGAGATCTGGCTGATTTCCTGCACCCGGTTCTCCGGCCGGCTGCCGGCGCTGGGGCGCATCAGCTGCAGGTAGTCCACCACGATCAGGTCGAGCCCCTTGGTGCGCTTCAGGCGCCGGCATCGCGTGCGCATGGCAGACATCGTCACGGCCGGCGTGTCGTCGATCATCAGCGGCAGCGCCCCGATGTCACGGCTGACGGCCACGAAGCGGTCGAAATCCTTCTGCGCGATGTCGCCGCGGCGGATGCGGTCGCCGGAGATGCGCGATTCCTCGGAAAGCAGGCGCATGGCGAGCTGCTCGGCGCTCATTTCCAGCGAGAACAGCGCCACGGAGGAGCGCGGCGCCACGTCTGGCCCCTTGGCGCGGGCCTCCTCCAGGAAGGATTTCGCGGCGCTGTAGGCGATCTTGGTGGCGAGGGCGGACTTGCCCATGCCCGGCCGGCCGCCGAGGATGATGAGGTCCGACGGGTGCAGCCCGCCGGTTTTCTTGTCCAGGTCGCGCAACCCGGTGGTGAGGCCCGAGACGCCGCCGGGCTGGTGGAACGCCTTCTCCGCGGTATGGATGGCCGCGGTCAACGAACGCTCGAAGGTGACGAAGCCGCCATCGCTGACGCCCTTGGCGCCGAGGTCGAACAGGGATTGCTCGGCGGATTCCAGCTGGCCTTCGGCGTTCAGCTCCGGATCGGCGCCGAAGGCGTTGTTGACCAGGTTCTCGCCCACCTCGATCAGCTCGCGGCGCAGCCACGCGTCGTGGATGGCGCGGCCGTATTCGCCGGCGTTGATGATGCCGACCATGGCGGTGAGCAGCTGGGCCAGGTAGGCGGTGCCGCCGACCTCGTCGAGAATACCGGAATGCTCGAATTCGGCCTTCAGCGTCACGGCGTCGGCCAGCTGGCCCTGGTCGATGCGGCGGGCGATGGCGCGGAAGATGCGGCCGTGCACGGGGTCGGCGAAGTGCTCCGCCAGCAGGAAGTCGCTAACGCGTTCGTAGGCCTTGTTGTTGGCCAGCAGCGCGCCCAGCAGGGCCTGCTCCGCCTGCAGGTTGGTGGGCGGCAGGCGCTGGGAGAGGCCGAGCAGCGGGGAGTCGATGGTGTTCATCGCCCCAGCATAGCGCACCCGGGGCCGGTCGTGGGCCTGTGGGTTGCGGGGATAACGGGGGCAGTGGTCCTTTGTTGTGCGCGCCGCCACCGGCCAGCCCCGCCTGGTCTGGCGCGCGCCTTCGCGCGACGGGCCAAGCCCCTGGCCCTTATCAACGGGATCAAAGGGCCGCCGGCCCTTTGCGGGTCCAGGGCAGCGCCCTGGCCTTGCTTTGAATTGGGATCAGGTGCGCGGCGGCACCGCCAGGCGCCAGTCGCCGCCCGGCAGCAGGGAGAGGTTGGGGTTGTAGAACGGGTCATCGGCGCAGACATCGGCCCAGCGGGCGCGCATCCGCCGCACATCCGCCTCCTTGTCGGCGCTGCGCGCGCCCTCGTAGTGGCCGGCGAAGGTCTGCAACTCATAGTGGTGCAGCTCCGCCTGCGGCACGTAGACGATCCCGTGCCCGGTCTCACCCACCCGCAGCGAGAAGTCGATGTCGTTGAAGGCGCTGGCGTAGCGCTCGTCCAACCCGCCGACGGCCTCGAACAGGCGGCGCCGCACCAGCAGGCAGGCGCCGGTGACGGCCGAAAGCTCCTGCGCCAGCACCGCGCGGCCCATGTAGCCCTGGTCCTGCGGGGCGATGTGGCGGTGGGCGTGCTCGCACAGCCCTGCCAGGCCCATGATCACCCCGCCATGCTGCACGCGGCCGTCGCCATACAGCAGCCTGGCACCGACGATGCCGGTGTGCGGGTCGTGCATGAAGGCGCACATCCAGCGCAGCCAGTCCGGTTGGATCGGGGCCACGTCGTCGTTCAGCAGCAGGATCAGCCCGCCCTGCGTGCGCGCCGCGATGTGGTTGTTGGCGGTGGCGTAGTTGAAGCGCGGCGCTTCCAGCCATGTCACCGTGGCACCGGCCTCGCGGCGCAGTGCCTTGGCGGCGCGCAGCTGGCGGGCATCCAGCTTGCCGGGTTGCATCACCACCACCTGCAGGTCGAAATCCGGGTGGTCGGTGTCTTCCGCCACGGCGCGGATGCAACGCAGGCAATGCGGCCGGCGCAGGGTGGAGGGGATGATCACCGTCACCCGCTCCGCCCGCGCCTCCTCGCGCAGGGCAAGGCGCAACGGCCGGGTCGCCAGCGGCTCCAACGGCATGCCGGAGCGGGCCAGGTGCGTGCGGACCACCTCCGCCAGCGCCCAGGGCGGGGCCGCCTCGGCATCGTGGCGGCGGTGGGCCAGCAGGAACGGGATGCGTTCGCTGAACTGCGCCGGCCCGGCCTCGCGCCGGGCCAGCCAGGTGGCCAGCCGCAACGCCTCTGCCCAGGCCGAGCGCTGCGGCGCATGGGCCAGCAGCACGTCCCGCCGGATCAGCCACAGGCCGCGGGCCAGCACGCCGGAGAGCATCAGGGCGAGGTTCGGCCGCGGCTTGAAGGCGGGCGAGTGGCGGGTGCCGTCGGCGGCCAGCTCGTCCGCGTCGGCGATGGCGATCTCGGGGCAGCCGAATTGCAGCAACTGGGCGGCGGCCAGGGTGCCGGCATGCGGCGGCAGCACCTCGCCGGCCTGCAGGATGGCCACGTAGTCGCCGGCCAGGCCCGCCACCGCCCGGCGCAGGGCCTCCGCCTCCACCGTGCCCGTCAGCACATGCGGCGGGTCGTTCGGCAGGGCGCGCAGGCTGGCGAGCGTCGCCGCCAGGGCTGCCGAGCCTTCCTCCTGCGCGAAGACCAGCCAGGAGATGCCGGGCCCGGCCGCAACTTCTGCTTCCTGCTGCCAGCGGTCGAACATCGCGGTCCAGACGGGATAGGGCTGCTGCGGGGTGGTGGCCTGCACGGCCTGTTGCGCCAGCGCCCGGCGCAGCGCCCGCGGCAGCGCGGCCGGGTGTGCCAGCCCCAGGCGCAACAGTTCCGGCAGCGTGCCGGGTGGCACTGCGCGCAGCAATTGCCAGGCCGCCATCGCCCGGTGCAGCGGCCGCAACGCGACCGGCCCGGCCTGCACCTCGCCCGCCTCCAGCGTGTAGGCCAGCAGGCGAAGGCTGCGCGCCTCCGCCGGCACGAACCACGTGACGTGATGCTCCCCCGTCGCCGCGCCCTCTCCGGCGGCATCCAGGAACACCTTGCCCTCCAGCGTGCGCCCCTCCGCATCGTGCAGCGTCACGAAGGGCAGGGTAGGGGCCCCGGAGCGCGCGATCAGCACCGCGATGCGGTTCCAGGCGCCGCGCGCGGCCGGTGGCACCGGGGCTTCCTGCAGCAGGCAGGGGGCCGCACGCCTCATGCCGCGCCCCGCTCGCGCGCGGGCACCCGCTCGGGCGCCAGCTTGGGCGCCAGCTCGGCCTGGCGCTGCAGCCACAGCGCGGTGTCACCCAGACCTTCATGCCAGTCGATCCGCGGTTGCCAGCCCAGCACGCGGCCGATGCGCGCGATGTCCAGCACGTTCACCGGCACATCCACCGCCCGCGCTGCCCGCTGCACCATGCCGGCGCCGGCAGTGCCCAACAGCGCGTCGATCGACGCCACCACCTCCAGCACCGAGCGCCCGATACCGGAGCCGACATTCAGCACCCGCTCCGGCCCCGCATAGCCGGCGGCCATGATCGCGGCATCCACGAGGTCGCCGACATGGAAGAAATCGCGCACCACCTGCCCGTCGCCCCAGATCTCCACGGGGCGGCCGGCCAGGCGCTGGGCCAGCAGCGTGGCCACCAGGCCCTGGCCGCGGCCCGGCAGCTGGAACGGCCCGAACGGGTTGGCCACGCGCAGCACCAG
Source organism: Acetobacteraceae bacterium (assembly GCA_044358135.1). Taxonomy (GTDB): domain Bacteria; phylum Pseudomonadota; class Alphaproteobacteria; order Acetobacterales; family Acetobacteraceae; genus CAMDGX01. The sequence goes on from JBIKOJ010000062.1 coordinate 6,963, forward strand.
CCCGCGCAGCCCATGGCGATGCGCCAGCAGGCCGAGATGCTTCTCCACCAGCAGCTGGTGGATGCCATAGGCGGAGATCGGGTCGGTCGGATGGTCCTCCCCGATCGGCAGCTGTCGCGGCAGGCCATACACGGTGCCGCCGGAGGAGACGAACACCACCTGTCGCACCCCTGCCTCCCGGCACAGCGCCATCAGCGCCACGGAGGCGGCGGCGTGATGCCGCAGATCGCCCACGGGGTCGGCCTCCACCGTGGCGGGGAAGCCGCCGCCCAGCAGGTGGAACACCACGTCCACCCCCTGCAGCGCGCGCGCCAGCGCGGCCGAATCGGCCAGCTCGCCCACCGTCAGGCGCGTGCCCGCCAGGGCGAGCGGAAAGGCCGAGGTCCGGCCATAGCCGCGCACCGCCGCCCCGGCGTGCAGCAGCCCGCGGCACAGATTCACCCCGATGAACCCGCCCGCTCCCAGCACCAGGCAGGTTGCCCCCGCAAGCGAGCCATGTCCCCGGATCGCATTCATGCCGCGTCCTCCAGGAAGGTTTCCATCCCGTCGGCCATGCGCCGAAAGGTGAAGCGCCGGCCCGCCGCCCGCCCCTGCAAGGCAACGCGCGCGCGCAGCTGGGGCTCCCGCGCCATCCGCCCGATGGCGCGCGCCAGGTCCGCCGCATCCCCTTTGCGGAACAGCAACCCCGTCTCGCCGTCCGCCACGATCTCCGGGTTGCCGCCCACGCGGGAGGCGATGGTGGGGATGCCGCAGGCCAGCGCGTGGATCAGCGTCAGCGAGAACGGCTCGTAGAGCGACGGGAACAGGTAGATATCGTGCCCGGCGAACAGCGCCGGCAGCCCGGCCTCCGGCACCACCGGCCGCATCTCGATATCCGCCGCCCGCCCGCTTGCCTCCACCGCCGCACGGAACCGGCGCAGATAGGCCTCGTCCTGCGCATCGCCCACCACGGTGAGGACCACGCGCGCCACGCCCAGGGCCGCTGCATCGAGCAGGGCCAGCGCCTCCACCGCAGTATGCGCGCCCTTCAGGTCCACCAGCCGCCCGGCGAAGAGCAGCCGCAACTCGCCCGGCTGCACCAGCGCGGCACGATTGGCTCCGGCCACCTCGGGCAGGCTCACGCCATTGTGCACCACCCGGTCGCGCCCGAAGCGGATGCCGCCGGCGGCGTAATAGTCGCGCATGAAGTGCGATCCGAAGATCGCCTCCAGCCCGCACGGCGCCTGCCGCCCGAAAGACCGCCGCACCCGGCCGAGCATGGCGCGCCATCCCGCCGGTTCCGGGGGCGGCACGAACGAGGCAGGACCGAAGGCGATATCGCGGAAGAAACCGGCCACGAACTGCGGGTTGCGCATCACCAGCAGCCAGTTGTCCGTCAGCATCACCACGGTGCGGTACGGCCCCGCCTCCAGCGCATCCAGCAGCGAGCCATCCAGGAAGAACAGGTTCCAGGCGAACACCACGTCTGGCCGCACCTCATCCAGCGCGCGGTTCAGCGCGGCGAGGTTGCGTGCCGCCAACGCCGCGGCGTCGGCCTCGCTGCCCCCGTAGGGCGCGTAGATGTCCGCCCCGGTGCGCAGCGCCCACTCCCGCCGCACCGTGAGCCCGGGATACTCGGCCACCTTGCCGCCGTGGTCGCTGGTCAGCACCGTCACCGCATGGCCGCGCGCCGCCAGCTCGCTGCACACGGCGTGGCACAGCCGCTCGTATCCGCCCACGACATTGGGCGGATACAGGTTGCTCAGCGCCAGGATGCGCATCACGCCCACCCCGCCAGCCGCGCCCGGAACGCCGGGTCCGCCAGGAACGGCACGCGATCCAGCCGCCCCGCCGCCGCCCTGTCCGGCCCGTGCCGCCGCAGCCAGGCCATGCACAAATGCACCGCGCGCGACAGCTCATGCCGCCGCAGCACATCCTCGATCGCCGCGGCTTCGTCCCAGTCCGGCTCCGCGGCACCCGGCCGGTCCCACCGCAGGGTGAGGTAGGCCGCCGCGGCCGCCGCCCACTCCGCGCGCACGCCGCGATGGTCCTCGGCGATGGTGTTGCGCGCATGCACGCGATAGCGCAGCAGCGGCTCCTCCAGCAGCACGATCCCGTGCCCCAGCGCCAGCGCCCGCAAGGCGAAATCCAGGTCATGCGCGTAGCGCAGCTCCGCGAACCCGCCGATCTCCTCCACCAGCGCGCGCGGAAACAGGAAGTTGGAGGTGGAAACGAGGACATTGCCGTTCACCAGCGCGGTGGCCATGCCGCGCCCGGCGCGGAACGCCAGCGCCTCCTCGTACCAGGCATTCGCCACCGGTGCGCCGTGCCCATCCATGAAGGCAATGCCGCTGGCCGCGATGGCCGCACCCGGCGCCGCCTCCAGCGCCAGCGCCAGCACCAGCGCCTCCAGCCGCCCGGGCAGCCAGGCATCGTCGGAATTGAGGATGGCGACATAGTCGCCGCTGCAGTCGCGCAGCCCTGCATTGAGCGTGGCCGCCGCGCCCCGGTTCGCCTGGCTGCGGAAGCGGATGCGCGGATCGCGCCGCGCCAGCCGCTCCATCGCCTGCGCCGAGCCGTCGGTGGAGCCGTCGTCGATCACCACCAGCTCGCGCAGCACCTCGCCTTGGGCCAGCGCGCTGTCGATCGCGGCCTCGATGTAGTCGGCATGGTTGTACAGCGGCACCACGGCACTCACGCGCCCGGCACCGGCGCGCCGGGTCGTGTTGCGCCAGCGGAACAGGGCCCCGAGCATCAGAACCCCCGCGCGGCCAGGCGCTGCGCCAGCCCCGGCGGAATGCGCGTGCGCATCGGCGCGGGCTCCGGCCGCACCGGCAGCAGCGTGGGCCCGGTGAGGCACACCGCGTGCTCCGCCACGAACCGTTCCAGCTCCAGCGGCGTTCGCACGGCCACGATCGTGCCGGTCTCGGCATACAGCGCCGGCTGCGCGGTCTTGAGCCACAGATGTCCGCTGCGCTCGCAGGCGAGGAAATACAGCCGCTCGATCGCATGCGCCGGCGTGCTGTCTTCCTGCCCCGCCTCCTCCGGGAAGTCCTCGAACCGCAGCCCGAGATCCAGCAGCGGGCGCAGTGCCGCCGGCCGCGCCCAGAACATGGAGCCGGAGGGAAAATCCAGCGCCCGCGCGGGTTCGAGCGCGAGCCCCATGCGCGCCGCCAGCCCCTGCGCCGTGTCGAAATTGCCGTTCCAGCCGATCCAGCGCCGGATCGCCTCGTAGTGCTGCGGTGCCACCATCCCCAGCCGCGGCAGCCGCGCGAAGGCATCGAGGATACTGGCCACCACCTGCGGCGAGCCCAGCAGGTTCTCGAACAGGAAGCTGCGCCAGGGCGCCAGGAACGCCGCGTGCTCGGATTTCTTGGAGTGCAGGTGCAGCACCAGGTCGTACCCGTCATGCGCATCGGCGAAGCCCACCAGCTTCGGCGCGATGTCCCGCCCCCGGTTGGGCAGCACCCGCAGCACCAGCCCGCCCTCCCAGCCGGCGAAGGCGGCGCGGATCGAGGCCTCCTTCTCCGCCGTGTCGGTGGAGAGGAACAGGTCCGCCCCCGCCGGCAAGTGGGCCAGGTAGAAGCGCAGCTCCGCGGCGATTTCGGCATGGAACAGGTGGCAGATCGCCGCGATGCGCGGGGCGGGGGCGGCCAGCGGCGCGAACCCGAACGGCACGGCCAGGCTGAAATCGCACTCGCCGGGGCGGCTGGTCGGCGGCTCCGCGGGCTTGCGCGGCGGCGCCGGCACAGGGCGCGAAACCTCCACCCGCCGGCGCGTCAGCGGCACCGAGTCCAGCAACTCGCGTACCCGGGCTGCGAACACCTCCGGCGCGCAATCCTGGCGCACCCGGGCCAGCGCGCGCTGGCGCAGCCCGTCCCACAGCGCGCAGTCGCGATACAGCCGCACGCAGGCCGCCGCGAAGGCCGGCGCATCGTCCGCCACCAGCAGCTCCTGCCCGTCCTGCCAGCCCACCTGGCCGGCGATCAGGCTGGTGGTGACCATCGGAATCCCGAGCGCGGCGGCCTGGTGCACCTTGTGCGGAATGCCGGCCCCGAGCCGGCTGGGCACCACCATCACCCGCGCATCGGCCAGCGCCGCATGCAGGTCCTCCACCATCCCGCGCAGGTCCAGCGCATCACCGTCCATCGCCGCGATGCTGTCCGCCGCGTTCAGGCCGATCACGGTCAGCCGGATGTCCTGGCCCAGGTCGCGCCGCACCAGGGGCAGGATCTCACGCGCGAACCAGCGCACGGCGATGGCGTTCGGCGCGTCCTCCTCCTGGATCGCGCCCAGGAACACGATGCGGTCGCGCGCGGCGAATCCGGTGGCCAGCGGCACCTCATCCAGCGCATGCGCCAGGATGCGCACGTCGCGCGCGCCATAGGCCTCCAGTGTATCCCGTTCCGCCTCCGATACGGACATCACCACATCCGCCCGCCGCGCCAGCGCCACTTCGCTTGCCACCATCAGGTGGCGCTCCTCCTCCCCCGGTGGATCCCCGCAGGCCACACGGGCCTGGATCTCGCGCGTCACGAACAGCGCCTCGGCGTCGTACACCACGCGGGCCAGCCCGATCAGGTCCTGGCGGAACCCCACCGCCTTCTCGAACGCGTCCATGTTCGGCGGGCGGCAGACGATCACGGCATCGAAATGGCCCCGCCGTGCCTCCAGGTATTGCGGAATCTGCGCCGCCTCCGCGCCGATCAGCACCTCGATGCGCTTGTCCAGCGCGCGGCGCACCCCGGCCCAGTTCTCCGCATGGCGATGCGCCGGAAACAGCGCCACCTCCGCCCCGGCCGCGACCAGCTCGTGCAGCAGCCGGTTGGCGCGCGGATAGCCGGTGCCCAGCTCCACCTTCGGCACCCGGTCCTCGATCACCAGCACGCGCTTGCGGCTTGATCGCGCAGTGCGCGCGGCGATCACGTTGCCTGGGTCCATCTCGAACTGGCCGTCCAGCCAGCCGCGATGTCGCGCGGTGAAGATGGCGTGGTTCTGCCGCTGCAGCGCCAGCGCTTCCTCGGAGGATCCGGCGCTGCCGAACTCGTAGTGCAGCACCGCCGCATCGGGGTCGAACACCACGCGCCGGCCTGATTTCCACAGCCTCACGCAGTAGTCGGTTTCCTCGTAGTAGGCCGGCGCGAAGGCTTCGTCGAAGCCGTCCAGCTCGCGCCATACCGAAGCCGGCGTCAGCAGGAACGCGCCGGAGCAGTAATCCACGTCGCGCTGGAACATGTGGTCCGGCGCCTGCGGATCCTGCCCCCGGCCATAGCCGGTGGCGGCACCGTTGCGCCACAGGATCGACCCCGCCTCCTGCAACGTGCCGTCCGGCAGGATGATGCGCCCGCCCACCGCGCCGATGTCGTCGGACGAATCCAGCGTGCGCAGCGCGGAGCCCACCGCGCCGGGCAGCAGCAGCGCATCGTTGTTCAGCAGCAGCAACGCCCGCCCGCGCGCAGACTTCGCCGCCTGGTTCACGCCCTTCAGGAAATGCAGGTTGGCCTCGCCGCGGATCACGGTGGCGCCCTCGATCCGCTCCAGCAGCGCGCCGGTCCGGTCGGTGGAGGCATTGTCGAGGATCACCACCTCCACCGGCGGGCTCCCCGTGCCGAGCGTCTCCGCAATCGAGCCGAGGCAGCCGAATGTCAGCTCGGCCTGATTGTAGAGCACCAGCACGATGCTCACCTCCGGCACCGCCGCGCGCGGCAGCACCAGCGTCGCCGAGGTCGAAAGGAACGCCTCCAGTCGCGCCGAGAGCCCCGCGCGCAACGCTGTCTTTGCCGACGGCTCGGGTGGCGCGCCCGCCTCCACGGCCGCAGGCACAGGCACGGGGTCAGGCGGCGCCACCGCAACCACCGGCGCCGGCCGCAGCCGCCGCTCGCGCAGCAGCCGCATCGCCACCCGCATCGGCCGCGTCACGCGCCAGGAGGTGGAGGAGACATAGCGCTGCACCACCGCCGCCACTTCCGCGCGCGCCGCATCCGCCTGTCCGGCCAGGGCGTCGCAGGCGTGCTGCGCCTGGGCCAGCTCGGCGTGCAGCCGGGCCATCTCGCGCTCATAGGCCTGGGCCTGCGCGTGCAGCCGCGCCTGCGTCTCGCCCGCCAGCTGCATCGCCAGGGCGTCGCGCCCGGCGATCATGCCGTCGCGCACCGAAAGCGCGGCCGCCCGTGCGGCGGCAAGGTTGCCCAGCGCAGCCACCATCGCGTCCTTGGCCGCCAACTGGTCGCGTTGCGCCGCCAGCACCGCCTCCGCCGCGCCCCGGTCGTCCTTCGCCGCCTCCAGCGCCACCAGCCGGGCCCCCAGCGCAGCAATGTGCTGGTCCTTCGCCGCCTGCTCGTCGCGCAGGGCCAGGATCTCCGCCTGGCGCTGGAACGCCTCGCCGCGGGCAGCGATGCGGCGGCGGAACAGTGCCGCGTCGTCAGGCCCCAGCGCGAACAGCGCCTGCAACGCCGGTGCCTGGTCCGGCCCCACCCCTGCCACGCCCAGCCCGTGCGCATGGTGGAAGGTGAAGTGCGGAAACGCGGCCTGCAGCTCCTCCCACAACCGCCACACGCCGAAGCCGCGCTCGCGCACGTTCACGTCGTGCAGCACCACCACCCCGCTTGTGGAAAGCGCGCTGCGCCATGTCTCGAAATCGTGCCGGACCGCCTCGTAGGTGTGCAGCCCGTCGATGTGCAGCAGGTCGATGCTGCCATCGGCGAAGTATCCGCGGGCGCCATCGAAACGGTCTCGGATCAGGCTGGAGAACGCACCAAAATGCGCCTCGTTGAACCGCGCCACATCCACGTGCACGCCCGCGTCATAGGCGCCGGCATGCGCATCGCCGTCCCAGGTATCCACCGCATAGGCCCGCCCGCCGGGGCAGAACGCCGCCATGGCCTGGCAGAAGGCAAAGTACGAATTGCCCGAATGCGTGCCGAGCTCCACGAACCCCGCCGGCCGCAGGGCCTTCACCAGCCAGAAGGCGAACGGGATGTGCCCGGTCCATGGCCCCGGCCGGGCGATCCGCACGGGATCCCACGTCATCTCCTCGCCGGTGGCCAGATCCAGAGCAAAGCCTGGCGTCGTCGTCACGTGCCCGAACACTCCGTGTTGCATCGTCGCCCTGTCGGGCTGGATGTGGCACGGCGGAGAGGCCAGGCGAATTCAACTATCGTTCAGTAATTCGAAATGCAAGCATGAATACATACCATTGAAATCAACTGCGGGACGCGCGGGAGAATGAATACAATCGCGATCATCGCGAAAAAATTATCCCGCTCCATCTCGCCATTTGCCCCGCTTCCGGTTTTTCATGCCCGCCATGTCGCTCACCGATCCCCCCGAAGCCGGCCAGTCCCGCCGCAGCAAGGTGAGCGAGGTCTGGTCCAGCGACGCCGCGCGAGACACCCAGATCCTCGGCCAGTACTGGCTCGCCCACCCCCAGGTGCGAGACCGGGTCAACCGCCTCGCCTCCGGCCGGCCAGACCAGGATGCCTATGGCCACCTCGCCACCCTTCTCGCCGGGCGCGGCTGGGCCTTCCCCGTCCCGCGCGCCCTCTCCCTCGGCTGCGGCTTCGGCGCGCTGGAACGCGATCTCGTCGCGCGCGGCCTCGTGCAGCACTTCGAGGCCTTCGACCTCGCCGAAGGCGCCATCGCCGAAGCCCGCCGCCTGGCCGCCGAAGCGGGCCTGGCCGACCGCATCGCCTACCGCGTCGCGGACCTCGAACAGGCCAACTTCCCGCCCGGCAGCATCGACATCGTCTTCGCCCATTCCTCCGTGCACCACGTGGAACGGCTGGAGCCGCTCTTCGCCGCCATCCGCCGCGCGCTGCGGCCGGGCGGCATCTTCCACCTGCACGAATTCGTCGGCCCCACCCGCTTCCAATGGACCGACGCCCAGCTCCGCCTCGGCAACGCCCTGCTCGATGCCCTGCCGCCCCGCCTGCGCCGCCTGCCCGACGGCACGCCGAAACCGCCCCTCATCCGCCCCACCATCGCCCAGATGATCGCGGCCGACCCCAGCGAGGCGATCCGCTCCGCGGACATCCTGCCCCTGGTGCGGTCCGGCTTCACGGTCATCGAGGAACGCCCCCTCGGCGGCGCCCTGCTGCACAACGTGCTCGGCGACATCGCGCAGAATTTCCAGCCGGACAGCACGCAGGACAGCGCCATCCTGGCCCGCCTGTTCGCCGCCGAGGATGCCGCCATGGCCGCCGGGACCATCGGCACGGATTTCGCCACCGTCACCGCGCTGGCACCCCCCGCGTCGTTCTGGCGCCGCCTGCTGGGCTACAGCCCGATCTCGCGCAGCAGCCCATCCAGCCGCGCCCGCCAGGCGGGCAGGGACAGCACCGCCTCCGCATAGGCCAGCCCGCCGCGCGACAGCCGCTCCCACCGCGCCGCGTCGCCATGGGCCGCCACCACATGCGCCGCGAAGCCGGCCGCATCGCCCGCCACCAGCACCCCTGCCGCCTCCGACAGCCCCATGCCCTCCGCGGCGATCGGCGTGGCCACGCACGGCACCCCCGCCGCCAGGCTGGACGCCACCTTGCCCTTCGCCCCGGCACCGAAGCGCAACGGCGCCACGGTCAGCCGCAGCCCCTCGAACCACGGGCCGACATCCGGCAAATGGCCCAGCGCCCGCACCCGCCCCGGCACCCCCGCCAGCAGTCCGGGCGGGCAGCCTTCGCCCACCACGGTCATTTCCATGTCCGGCTCGGCGCGCAACACCAGCGGCCACACCTCGGCCAGGAACCAGCGCATCGCATCCAGGTTCGGCGCATGCGCAAAGCTGCCGATGAACCCGATCCCGCGCCGCGCCGCGAAGGCCGTGGCCGGCGGCGCCACATCACGCGCCAGCGGCAGCTGGATCGCGCGCACCTCCGGCATGTCCTCGCGCAGATGCGCCAGCTCCGCCTCCGACACCACCACGGTGGCATCGCTTTCGCGCATCACCGCCTGCTCGCGCGCCCGCACCTGGGCTGCCACCACAGTGGCCTGCGCGCCGCCTTCAAGAAGGGCCTGCCGCTCCAGGCGCAGGTAGTGCAGGTCGATGGAATGGAACACCACCCGCGCCTTGCGCGCATGCGCCAGCACGTCCTCCAGGAACCGCCCGCCGCAATACACCCGGCACAGCACGCACAAATCCAGCCCATGCCCCTCCCGCGCCAGGAACGCGGCCACCGAAGGCGCCTGGGCCGGGGAGAGGCAATGAACCCCCATCGCCTCCAGCGCCTGGCGTGCCTCCACACCCCCTTCATGTTCCTGCCCCGCGCCCAGCACCACCTCGAAGCCCAGCCCCTGCAGCGCCTGCACCAGGTTCACGATCTCGATCGAGCCGGCATCGCGGTCCGGCCGCGGCCAATGGTCGTCGATCACCAGGGCCCGCCCGCGCACGGCCGGCGCCGCGGGCACGCCGCCCTGGGCATGGTCCCGCCGCCGCCACGACAGCACGGCACGCTGCACCGCCACCGGCAGGCGCAGGAACGCATGGCGCAACCCATGGCGCAGCCGCTGCCGGGCAGAAGGCGCTGCTGCGCCGGCCTGCAGCGCCAGGATCTCCGCCTGGGCGCGGGCCAGCCGCGCGCGGTCGCGTCGCATTTGCGCCACCGCCACCTCGGCCCGCACCGCATTCTCCTTCGGCCCAATCGCCAGCTGCATCCGTGCGGCCCCCTGTCCGCGGCCATTTACCGGCGGGTGGCACGGCCGCGGAAAACACGTCCCCGTGCCGGCCCCATCACGATCGGGTCAGGGCCGCTTGCGCAGCCACAGCCCGCCGCCGGGATTGGCCAGGAACAACGGCATGCGCTGCTCCAGGAAATCGCGGTGCGCGCGGGCGAACCAGTCGTTGAAGAACACGATCTCGTAGTCGGCATTGCCCTGCAGGAAGGCGTGCAGGCAGTAGATCTCGTTCCAGGCCCGGTTCTCCGCGATCGCCCACTGCTCCGGGTATTCGAACGGGTGGAAAATGTCGTGGAAATGCACCAGCACCCCCGGCCGCAGCCGCGGCAGCACGCGCGTCAGGTGGTGCACCACGTCGCTTCCGGTCTTCACCACATGGGTGGAATCGATGAACAGGATATCGCCTTCCCCCAGCCGGTCGTACACCTCCAGCCCCACCGCCTGCACCGGCGCCGGCAGGATCTCGATCACCTCGCGATCCCCCGGCAGCAGCAGGCTCTCCAGCCGGTCCGGATAGGGGTCGATGAACACGCACCGCGCCACATCCCCCAGCCGCCCGCGCACGATGTCCAGCGTCACCGCGGAGGAATAGCCGGAACCCACCTCGATCACGTGCGCCGGCCGATGGATCAGCAGCGTGCCGGCGAGCACGATCGCGTCGCCATAGCTGAAGGCGGGATTGTCGTAGTGGTAGCGCAGGCCGGGCTGCGGCCCGGGCGCGAAGGCCAGCGTCGGATAATGCTCGGCCAGCCGCCCGGCATAGTCCAACTGCGCCGCCGCGCGCAGGTCCACCCCCGCCGGCGCCTCCGCGCGGCCGAAAATCCGCCCTGCCTCCCGCCGCAGCGCCTCCGGGTCCGTCACCGGCGAGTAGAAATGCCCGGGCGGCACGAACAGCGGCACCGCCCGCGCGCGCAGCTGCCGGTATTCGTCGGAGCCCGCGAACACCGCGAACACCTCCTCCGCCGACAGATGCGCCAGTTCCCGCACCCGCACCTCCAGCGCCTCGTCGTCCACATCCCGCCCCAGCAGCTCCTGGTGCAGGGCCCGGATGAACCGCCGCCGCGCCTCGGCGAACCCGCTCCCGTCCTGTCCGGCCATGCGGCGCCTCCCGTCCCCGGTCACGCCGGCACGATGGCGCGAACGCCCGCCGGGTCCAGACACGTTCGCGCGCGCGGATGGAAGGGTCTGCGAACCGCCAAACAAAAACCGGGCTGCCGCAGGGTGCGGCAGCCCGGTCTGTCAGGCGCTGGTCCTCGCGAGAGGGATCAGACGTTCGGCTGCGGCGCCTCGGAGGGGTCGAGATACTCGTCCTCTTCCTCCGCATCGTCCTCGTCGCCGGCGCGGCTGATCGCCTCGCCCCGGGCCTGCTTCTCGGCTTCTTCCAGGCTGCGCGCCACGTTCACGGTCACGGGGATCGAAACCTCGGGGTGCAACACCACCCGCACGGTCGTCAGGCCCAGCGACTTGATCGGCTGCTCCAGGATCACCTGGCTGCGGTTGATCGTCAGCCCCGCCGCGGTGCTGCCATCCGCGATGTCGCGCGAGGACACGGAGCCATAAAGGCTCCCGCTCTCGCCCGCCTGGCGGATGATCACCACCGAAAGCCCGCCCACGCGCTCGGCAAGCCGTTCGGCCTCCTCGCGGCGCTTGATGTTCAGCGCTTCGAGCTGCGCGCGCTGCAGCTCGAACTTCGCCAGATTGTCCTTGTTGGCACGGATCGCCTTCTTCTGCGGCAGCAGGAAGTTGCGGGCATAGCCCGGCTTCACGCGCACCAGCTCGCCCATCTGGCCAAGCTTTTCCACGCGCTGCAGCAGGATCAGTTCCACGGTGGCCATGGTGTGCTCCTCCTCAGGCCACGATGTACGGAAGCAGGGCGAGGAAGCGGGCGCGCTTGATCGCCTGCGCCAGCTCACGCTGCTTCTTGGCCGAAACCGCGGTGATGCGGCTCGGCACGATCTTGCCGCGCTCCGACAGGAAGCGGCTCAGCAGGCGCACGTCCTTGTAGTCGATCTTCGGCGCGTTCGGCCCGGAGAACGGGCAGGACTTGCGGCGGCGGTAGAAGGGCCGGCGGGCGCCAACGGCGGCGCGGCGGGCGGCGGGGTTCACATCGTCGGACATGCTTGCTTACTCCTCCACCGCGCCACGGAAGCCACCGCCACCGCCATCGCGGTCGCCGAACCCACCGCCGAACGGCGCGTCCTCGCGGGCGCGGAATTCCTCGCGGTCGTCGTAGCCGCGCTTGCGGCCGCTGTCGAAGCGCCCGGCCGGCTTCGGCCCGCGGAACCCGCGCTCGCGCTCGTCAGACTTGCGCGACAGGATGGCGCTCGGCGCCTCGTCGATCGCCTCAAGGCGGATCGTCATGAAGCGCAGCACGTCCTCGTTCAGGCCCAGCTGGCGCTCCATCTCGGTCACCGCAACAGGCTTGCTGTCGAAGGACAGCAGCATGTAGTGGCCCTTGCGGTTCTTCTTGATGCGATACGCAAGGCTGCGCAGGCCCCAATACTCCTGCTTCTTCACCGAAGTGCCGTTCGGCACGCCGTTATCGGTGTCCAGCTGGTTGGAGACGGTCTCGGCAATGGCCTCGACCTGCTGCTGCGTCACGTCATTGCGTGCGATGAACACGCATTCATATAGCGGCATGTGATCTCCCTCTGGATTGTCTCTGCCCCGACCCGGGTCTGGGTCCACGCCGGGATGGCGCGCGGGCATAGCCGAGGAAGGCCGTCTCCCCCGGCAGGGAAGCGGCGGCTTATACACGGAACGGCCCGGGACGCAACAACGCGCCGGAATCACGTTGCAATAACGCATCTGGCATGCTCCCGTATGCACTCACCGCGCAGGACCACGCCGATGCCGACCCCGCTGCCCAGGCTCCTCCTCCTGCTGGCCCTGCCCGGCTGCGCCACCATCGTGCACGGCACCACCCAGAACATCACCGTCACCACCAACCCGCCCGGCGCCTCCTGCCGGCTGGAGCGGGATGGCGTGGCGCTGGCCGTGGTAAACCCCACCCCGGCCACGACCCGCATCAACAAGGGCCGGTCGGACATCATCGCCACCTGCACGCTGGACGCGCACGACCCCACCACCCACAACCACATCTCGGAATTCGGTGGCGGCACCTTCGGCAACGTGCTCGTCGGCGGGCTGATCGGCGTGGCTGTGGATGCCGCCTCCGGCGCCAACTACCCCTACCCGCCGGAGTTCGTGATCAACCTCCAGCCCACCGGCGGCCCGCCCGTGGCCCAGCCCCCACACCCGAAGCCGCCCCCGCTGGACCAGGTCGGCGCTCCGCCCAGCGCGCCCAAGCCAGCGCCCTAACGGGCCCTAAAGCCCGTCCTTCCCCGGTACCGTGTTCAACAGCCGGGTGGAGAGCGCCAGCGGCAGCAGCCCCACCAGCCGTGCCGCCAGCCCCATCCACCACGGGAACACGATCCGCCGCGCCCCGCGCGAAAGCCCGCGCAGGATGATCCCGGCCGCGCGCTCCGCCCCCATCAGCCCGGGCATCGGGAAGCGGTTGCGCGCCGTCATCGCCGTGCGCACATAGCCGGGGCACACGCTGGTCATCAGCACCCCCTGCCGCCGCACCATCGCCGCCGTGCCCACCGTCCAGGCATCCACCGCCGCCTTGGAGGCACAATAGGCCGGCGCGCCGGGCGCAGGCACGAAGGCGGCCACCGAAGCCACCACCGCGATCCGCCCGCGCCAGCCATCCACCGCCTCCGGCTGCGCCTGCATCGCCGCCAGCGCCGGCAGCACCGTGTTCAGCACGCCGCCCAGGTTCACATCGAAGATCGCCCGCGCCTGCGCCTCCGATTCCGGCCGCCCATTCCCCGTCCCGCCGGAAATCCCGGCATTGGCCACCACCAGCTCCAGATACCCCGCCCCCGCGATCCACGCCGCCATCGCGTCCCGGTCCGCCACGTCCAGCACCGCCGCGTGCACCTCGGCCCCGCGCGCCTCGCAGGCAGCCGCCACCTCCGCCAACCGCTCCGCATTGCGCCCGGAGAGATGCAGCACCGCCCCCGGCCGCGCACACGCCACCGCCAACGCGGCCCCGATGCCGGAGGAAGCACCGGTGATCAGCACAGAGGCGAATTGCGTCATTGCGGTCGGGCCATGGTTGGGGGCAACTCCGGCCACTGCTACAACGTCGCGCCGCCTCGGGATACGCATTGATGACCCTCGCCTCCATGACCGGCTTCGCGCGCAGCGAAGGCGCCGTCAGCACCCCAACCCCCTGGTCCTGGGCGTGGGAGCTGCGCAGCGTCAACGGCCGCGGCCTGGAGCTGCGCTTCCGCCTCCCCGGGGGCTTCGATGCGCTGGAACCGGCCCTGCGCGACCTCGCCGGCAAGCACCTCAAGCGCGGCAACGTCACCGCCAACCTCACCATCCGCCGCGAGGAAGCCGCCCGCCTGGCGCCCGATCCGGCCGCCATCGAGCAGGCCCTGGCGCTCGCCACCGCGCTGGCCGCCCGCATCCCCGGCGCCCCCCCGCCGCGCGCCGAGGCCCTGCTGGCGCTGCCCGGCGTGATGCGCCCCGCCGCCGAGGCGCGCGAGGAAATCGGCCCGGACCAGCTCGCCGCCGTCCGCGACGGCTTCGCCACCGCGCTCACCGGCCTCGTCGCCGCCCGCCGCGCCGAAGGCACCCGCCTCGCCGCCATCCTCGCCACCCAGCTGGCCGAAACCGCCACCCTCTGCACCCGCGCCGCCGCCGAGGCCGCCGACCAGCCCGCAGCCCAGAAGGCCCGCATGATGGAGGTCGTCCGCGCCCTGCTGGCCGAACTCCCCGCCCTGCCGGAGGAACGCATCGCCCAGGAAGTCGCCATCCTCGCCGGCAAGTCCGACGTGCGGGAGGAGCTGGACCGGCTCGATGCCCATCTCCACGCCGCCCGCGCCCTGCTGGCCGAAGGCGAGGCGATCGGCCGCCGCTTCGATTTCCTGGTCCAGGAATTCAACCGCGAGGCCAACACCCTCTGCAGCAAAAGCGCCTCCGTGGCGCTCACCGCCACCGGACTCGCGCTCAAGGCCACGATCGAGCAGCTGCGCGAGCAGGTCCAGAACGTCGAGTAAACCGGAATGATCGCCCGCGACCCCCTCTGCCTCGTCATCGCCGCCCCCTCCGGCGCCGGCAAAACCTCCGTCACCCGCGCCCTGCTGGAGCAGGAGCCGGATCTGCGCCTGTCCATCAGCATCACCACCCGCGCCATCCGCCCGGGCGAGCAGGATGGCGTGCACTACCATTTCCGCGACCAGGCGAGCTTCGACGCCACTGTCGCCGAAGGCGGCTTCCTGGAACACGCCGGCGTCTTCGGCCGCAGCTACGGCAGCCCCCGCGCCCCCGTCGATGCCTGGCTCGCCCAGGGCCACGACGTGGTGTTCGACATCGACTGGCAGGGCCACCGCCTGGTCCGCGAAGCCCTGCCCGGCCGCGTCGTCGGCATCTTCATCCTGCCGCCCTCCCGCGCCGCCCTCTCCACCCGCCTCGCCGGCCGCGGCGACCCGCCCGAGACCATCGCCAAGCGCATGGCCCAGGCCGACGCCGAAATGTCCCACGCCGGCGAATTTGACCACGTGGTGGTCAACGACGACTTCGCCGCCACCGTCGCCACCGTGCGCGCCATCCTGCACGCCCAGCGCCTCGCCCGCCCCCGCCTCGTCGGGCTGGAAGCCTTCCTGGCGGGCCTGCGTCAGGAATGACCGGCACGCTGGAACAGCGTCGGCGCGACTATGCCAGGGCCATGGTGGGCCAGCTCGGCGTGCCCGCCCCGGCACTGGAGAATGCCTTCGCCGCCGTCCCGCGCGAGGCCTTCATGCCCCCAGGAAGCTGGCACCTTTGGCGCCCGCCAGAGGGCCGGCAGGTGCTGGAAACCAACGACCCCATGGCCCTCTACCCGCTGGAAACCACGCCGGAAGTGCTGGTCGTGCTCGATGCCGAACACGGCATCAACAACGGCAGCCCCTCGCTGCACGCCCAGATGCTGCACGCCCTCGCCGTCCGCCCCGGCCACCACATCCTCCACCTCGGCGCCGGCACCGGCTACTACACCGCCCTCCTCGCCGAACTCACCGGCCCCCAGGGCCGCGTCACCGCCGTGGAATACCAGCCCCACCTCGCCGCCCAGGCCCGCGAAAACCTCGCCCCCTGGCCCCAGGCCCACGTCACCCAAGGCGATGCCGCCACCTTCCCCACCGCAAACATCGACCGCCTCTACGTCAACTTCGCCGTCGCAGACCCGCCGCCCACCTGGTTCGCCCGCCTGAATCCCGACGGCGTCGCCATCCTCCCGCTCGGCACCGGCCATGGCCGCATCCTGCGCGTGGAACGCATCGCCCAGGGCTTCGCCGCCAGCTTCCTGATGCCCTGCGGCTTCATCACCGCCTCCGGCCCCCTGGCCGGCAGCACCGCCCATCGCACCCGGCTGGACGCCGCCTTCGCCCATGGCAACACCGAAGCGGTGCGCAGCCTGCACCTCGATCCCGCCACGCCGCAGCAGGCCTGGTTCCGCACCCCGAACTGGGCCCTCTCGCCGGAACCGCCGGGCTAGCATGGGAACCCTCTTCGGCATCGTCGCCCCGGTCTTCGCGCTGATCGGCCTGGGTGCGGCAGCCCCCCGCCTGCGCCTGCTCGATGCCGGCGCGGTGAAGGGCATGAGCGACTTCGTCTTCTACCTCGCCATGCCCAGCCTGCTGTTCCGCAGCATGGTCACCGCCCCCCCGCTGCGCCTGCTGGATGTCGCCGGCTCCTTCATCCTCGGCGCCTTCCTGCTCTTCGCGCTGGCCGCCATCCTCGCCCGCCTCGCCTGGCGCGCCCGCCTCGCCGATGCCTCCGTCTTCGCGCTGAACGCCGTCTTCGGCAACACCGTCATGCTCGGCGTGCCCATCATCGACAGCGCCTACGGCCCGGAAGGCGTCGCCTACCTCCTGGCCGTCGTCGCCTTCCACTCCGCCCTGCTGCTCCCCCTCGCCACCATCCTGATCGAAGCCGATGCCGGCGCCGGCCGCGGCCCCCTGGCCGTCATCCGCGCCACCCTCCCCGGCCTCATCCGCAACCCCGTCGTCGTCTGCATCGTCTCCGCGCTGGCCTGGCGCGCCACCGGCCTCGGCCTCGCCGCCCCCATCGACCGCCTGCTGATGCTCCTCGGCGCCGCCGGCCCGCCGCTGGCCCTGTTCTGCCTCGGCGCCACCCTGCCCAAACCCGAAGGCTGGAAAACCATGGGCGGCGTCGCCGCCGCCAGCGCCCTCAAACTCCTGGTCATGCCCGCCCTCGTCGCACTCCTCGCGTGGCTGGCCGGCGTGCAAGGCACCGCCTTCGCCGTGGTGGTGCTCGCCGCCGCCATGCCCACCGGCGCCAACGCCTTCCTCCTCGCCCGCCGCTTCCACACCATGATGGAAGCCTCCGCCAGCACCGTCGTCGCCAGCACAGCACTGTCACTGATCACACTCACCGTCCTGCTCGGATGGCTCAAATAATACCCCCAACACCACCTCCTCGTCATTGCGAGCGAAGCGAAGCAATCCAGTCCTTACACGCCGCTATAGGATCTGCAATCAATTTCAATCAACAATCAAAGAAAGAATCTTTTTTTTCTGTAGAAAAAGAAGCAAAAAGACTCTTCCGACTTGGCGCCTCGCCTCAGAGCCCGTTTGAAAACTCTCACAGGTGGACTCTTCGGAGCAGAATGCTTCCCATGGCCACGTAGATCATGGCCTTCGAGACGTCGATGCGCTGCTCGAA
>JBIKOJ010000063.1:0-24299 GCA_044358135.1 Acetobacteraceae bacterium
CGCCTCCACCAGGCACAGCAGCGCGGCGGTGGCGATCACTGTGAAGCTGGCGATCATGCCCACCACGCGAAAGCCGAACACCTCCTGCGCCTGGGACATGCCCCAGGCATGCGAAAGCCGCCCGACCAGCAGCGCCAGGCCGAGCACATGGAGCAGCGCGGGCGGCGAGCCCAGCCCCTCGGCCAGGGCCAGCAGCAGCAGGGCGAAGGGGACGTATTCGACGAAGTTGGCCTGCACGCGCATGCGCCGCTGCAGCTCGGCATCGCCGCCATCGCCCAGCGCCACTTGCACGCGGCGGCGCACCGCGATCACCCGCAACGCCAGCAGCACGTACAGCGGCGCCAGCAGCGCGGCATAGAGGGCCGTGATCCGCATCGTCTATCTCCCGAACAGCAGCCGGGCTGCGTGCTCGGCCATCCGCCCGTTGGAATGCCCCACGCCGCTGACCGTTGCCACGCGCCAGGCAAACAGGGCGCCCTGTGCCTCGGCGGCGCGGCGCATCGTGTCGAAGAAGAACCAGCCGCGGGCGAAGCGGTGGTCGCCCTGCGCCACCGCCCAGGGCTGGTTGGGCAGGGAGGAATGCCTGGGGTCCGTGTCCGCCTCGCCCAGCTGCAGCACCACCGGGCGCGCGAACACCGCGCGCAGCGTGGCGGGGTCGTAGGCGGTGCCGCCCAGGCCTTCGGGGAAGGGCGGGTCCGGGTAGGGCAGGGTGTAGCTGCCGGCATTGGCGATCACCACGCTCTCGGCCAGGGGCGCGCCGGTCAGCAGCAGGTAGCGGTGCACGAACTGCGCACCGGCGGAATGGCCATACAGCGCGAAGCCCGGCCGGGTGGCGCCGGCGGCGCGCATCGCCGCCAGCACGGCGCGGTCGAAGGCGGCGAAGGTCCAGGCCTGCGGTGGCACGGGGCGGCCCCGGCCATCCACCAGGTTGCCGAAATTGTACCAGCGCGTGCCGGGGAACTTGGCGGCGGTGAATTCCGGCACCAGCAGCAGGAAGCCGTTCGCCTCGGCAAGCGCCCGCCATTCGTCGCGGTAGCGGTCCCCGTCGCGCTGTACGCCGTGCATCACCACCACCACGCGGCCATCGGGGGCCCAGGCGGCGGGGCGGTGGTACCAGACCGGCATCGGGTCTGCCGTGGCGCCGCCCGCCTCCGCCACCTCGATGCGGCCGCTGCCGGGTTCCAGCGCCCGCGCGGCGCGGGGCAGGGCGATCAGCCCCGCCGCGCCGGCCAGCGCGCCGCGCCGGGTTGGGCCGTGGTTCACGCCTGGGGCGGCTCGCGCCCGCGGATCATGTCGGCGCCCTTCTCGGCGATCGCCATGGTGGTGGCATAGGTGTTGGCCGAGATCATGCTGGGCATCACGGAGGCATCCACCACCCGCAGCCGCTCCAGCCCGCGCACCTGCAGCCGGTCGTTCACCACCGCCATCGGGTCGGTGTCCGGCCCCATCTTGCAGGTGCCGATCAAGTGGTAGGTGGTCGATCCGTTGCGGCGGGCGAAATCCAGCCATTCGTCGTCGGTTTGCACCTGCGGGCCGGGCAGCACCTCCGCCTCTGCATGGCGCTGGATCTCGGGCGTGGAGAGCAGGCGGCGCATCAGCCGCAGCCCGCCGAGCAGCACCTGCCAGTCGCCGGAGGCGGAGAGGTAGTTGGGCTGGATCACCGGGTCTTCCCACACATCGGTGCTGCGCGCCCGCACATGGCCGTGGCTTTCCGGACGGTGCTGCCAGGCGCCCGCGGTCATGCCGGGATAGTCGTCCAGCACGTAGTTCTTCCCCTCCTTGTAGCTGCCGGGGGTGAACACGCATTGCAGGTCGGGCGCATCCAGCCCCTCGAAGCTCTTCCAGAACACGAAGACCTGGCTGGGCACCACCGAGAGGATGGAGGGCCGGCCCGCCGCCCAGCGCGCCACCTGGCCCACCAGGCGCGGGCCCTTGGCGAGTTCGTTCAGCGTGACGGTGCCCTTCTTCGCCCGGCACACCAGCCGGACCGCGTAATGGTCGCGGAAGTTCTGGCCGACACCGGGCAGCTCGTGCCTCACCTCCACGCCGAGCTCGCCCAGCAGCCCCGCCGGGCCGATGCCGGAGACCTGCAGCAGGCGCGCGGTGTTCACCGTGCCGCCGGAGAGAATGACCTCCCGCCGCGCCCGAACCTCTTTCGCCGGGCCGCCGCGGGTGGACTGGTAGCGGATGCCGACGGCGCGCTTGCCCTCCAGCATCACCTGGCTGGCGCGGGCATTGGTGCGCACCTCCAGGTTCGGGCGGGACATCGCCGGTTTCAGCAGGCCGCGCGCCGCACTCACCCGCTTGCCGTTCTCGATGGCGCGCTGGAAATAGCCGACGCCGCCCTGATCGCCACTGTTGTAGTCCGGGTTGCGCGGAATGCCGGCGTTCACCGCGCCCTCGATGAACGCCTCGGAGACCGGATGGAACCAGTCCTGGTCGGTCACCGGGATGCCGCCCTGGCGGCCGTGCTTGTCCTGCGGATCCGCGCCGATGCGGCGTTCGGTGCGGCGGTAGTAGGGCAGCATGTCGGCATAGCCCCAGCCGCGATTGCCGCGCTGTGCCCAGCTGTCCAAATCCGCCGGCTGGCCGCGATTGTAGATCATGCCGTTGATCGAGCTCGATCCGCCCAGCACGCGGCCCTGCACGGTGGCGATGGGGCGCCCGCCAGTGTTCTCCGTGGGCTCGGTGCGGAACTGCCAGGTCACTTCCGGGTTGGCCATCGTCTTGATGAAGCCGGCCGGGATGTGGATCCACGGGTTGCTGTCTGGCGGCCCGGCCTCCAGCACGCACACCGTGGCGCCGGCATCCTCTGACAGCCGGGCGGCCAGCACCGAGCCTGCGGCGCCCGCGCCCACGATCACATAGTCGAACTCGTCCGCCATCCATCCGTCCCCGCATCGAGCCGTGCCAGTTATGCGCCGGAGAGGTTGGAAGGCAAGGAAGGGCGTTCTTTTTTGAAAAAAAGAACCAAAAAACTTTCTTTAATTTGCGCTCTCGGCCACTGGGATTTCCCCGGAAGAAACGGGTGGCTGGGCCGGCGAACAAATGAAGTCTTTTTGCTTCTTTTTCTTCAGAAAAAGAAGACCCTTCCTCTCCCCCCACCAATCGGCAATCCTACGCGGCCGTTCCATGCAGGAGAGCCGCGCATGACCTTCCCCGAGATCACCGAGGCGATGATCCGCGCCTGGCATGGCGTGGAGCCGCCCAACGACCCCGCGCGCCGCATGGCCGCCGACCTCACCGCCACCATCGCCGCCTTCGAGGCAGTGCGCGGCCGCCTGCGCTTCGAGGACGAGCCGGCCTCCTTCGAAGCGGCCCTGCGGGAGTGCAAGGAATGACCGACCTCGCCGAGCTCGGCCTGGTCGCGGCCGCCGATGCCATCATGGCCCGCGAGGTCACCTCCACCGAGCTACTGGAGGCCTACCTCAAGCGCCTCGATCGCGTGAACCCCACCCTGAACGCCACCATCTGGGTGGACCGGGACCGTGCCCGCGGCGATGCCTTCGGCGCCGACAGCGCCATGGCCGCCGGGCGCGCCAAGGGCCGGCTGTTCGGCATCCCGCTCGCCCACAAGGACATGTACTACCAGGCCGGCCGGCCCTGCACCTGTGGCAGCGCGATCAGGCGGGATTTCGTGCCCGACATCACCTGCACGGTGGTGGAGCGCATGGCCGAGGAGGGCGCGTTCAGCTTCGCCGGGCTCAACATGGCCGAGTTCGCGCAGAACCCCACCGGCCACAACCGCGCCTTCGGCGACTGCCACAACCCCTGGAACCCGCCCTACATCACCGGCGGCTCCTCCTCCGGCTCCGGCGCGGCGGTGGCTGCCGGCGTTACGCCCGCCTCGCTGGGTTCGGACACTGGTGGCTCCATCCGCCTGCCGGCCGCGGCCTGCGGCATCACCGGGCTCAAGCCCACCCAGACCCGCGTTTCCCGCTACGGCGTGATGCCGCTGTCGTTCTCGACGGACAATGTCGGCCCGCTGGCCCGCTCGGCGCTCGATTGCGCGCGGATCATGGCTGTGATCGCCGGCCACGATCCCAAGGACCCCACCAGCGCCCGCGAACGCGTGCCGGATTACGAGGCCGCCTGCGACGGCGATTTGCGCGGCCAGCGGATCGGCGTGCCGGAGAACTACTTCTTCGACACCGCCGCCCCCGAAGTGCGCGCGGCCTTCGATGCGGCGATGGAGGTGCTGCGCGCCCGCGGCGCCACTATCGTGCCGATCGCGCTGCCGCTGATGGATGCGGTCTCCGCCTATGTCGGCGTCGTCTCCCGCGTGGAGGCCGCCGCCATCCACAGCCAGTGGCTGCGCACCCAACCGGAATCCTACGCCGCGCACCTGTCGGGCCGCATGTATCCCGGCCTGGCCATTCCCGGCGCCTATTACGTGGAGGCGCTGGCCCAGCGCGGCCCGATCCTGAAGCAGTTCTGCCGCGAGGTCTTCGCCCAGGTGGACGCCATCGCCACCCCCACCATCCCCACCAACCTGCCCACCCTGGCCGAGACCGATATCGACCACGGCCCGCCCGGCACGGAGCAGAAGTTCCTCGCTGTTTCCGTCAACACCCGCCCGTTCAACTATCTCGGCCTGCCGGCGATCAGCCTGAACTGCGGCTTCGATCCCAATGGGTGCCCGATCGGCCTGCAACTCGCCGCCCGGCCCTTCGCCGAGGCCCGCCTGTTCCGCCTGGCCGACGGCTTCCAGCGCGACACTGCCTGGCACACGCAGCGCCCGCAGGTGGCGGCGTGAGCAAGCCGAAAGTTGCCTTCATCGGCACCGGCGGCACCATCGCCTCGCTGGGTGACTCGCCGCTGACGCTGATGGACTACGGCGGGCCCGGCAAGATCATGCAGGCCAGCGCCATCCTCGAACGTTTCCCCGAAGCGAACGAGGTGGCCGAGGTGATCCCGGTGGACTTCAAGGCCGTCGCCAGCCACCACATCACCTTCACCGAATGGCGCGCGCTGGTGCTGGAATGCGACCGCCTGGTGGCCGAGCATCCGGACCTCGCCGGCATCGTCATCGGCCACGGCACGGCGACGATGGAGGAAACCGCCTATTTCCTCAGCCTCACGCTGCAGGTGCCTATCCCCGTGGTGATGGTCGGCAGCCAGCGCCCGGCCACCGCGCTTTCCACCGATGCCGGCCTCAACCTGGTCAACGCCATCCGCGTCGCCGCCAGCCCGGAGGCGCGGGGCATGGGCGTGCTGGTGGTGCTCAACGACGAGATCTCCGCAGCGCGCGAGGTGACGAAGACCTCGACCACCCGGCTGCAAACTTTCCGCACCCCCGATTTCGGCGTGCTCGGCCACGCCGACGGCGACGCGGTGGCCTTCTACCGCCGCCCCCTGCGCCGCACCTACCCCGGCACCGAATTCGACATCCGCGCGCTCGATGCCCTGCCGCGCGTGGACATCGTGCTCTCCTATGTCGGCGCCGACGGCACCGCCGTGCGCGCCTTCGCCGCCGCCGGCGCACGCGGCATCATCTCCGCCGGCTTCGCCCCCGGCGCCCCCACCGAAGGCGAACGCGACGCCCTGGCCGAAGCGGTGAAATCCGGCATCACCGTGATGCAATGCACCCGCGTCGGCTCCGGCCGCCTGTTCCGCGGGAAGCGCATGCGCGAGGCGGGGTTCCTGATCACCGACAACCTCTCGCCGCAGAAGGCACGCATCCTGCTGGCTTTGGCGCTGACGCGGACCAGCGATCCCGGGGAGATCGAGAGGGTGTTCAGGGAGTATTAAGCGCGTTCTTTTTTGTAAAAAAGAACCAAAAAACTTTTATCCGCTTGCACGAATTTCTCCCTGGAGAGGTGGGTGCAAGCAAATAAAAGTCTTTTTGCTTCTTTTTCTTCAGAAAAAGAAGACTCTTCCTTAGGCCTGAACGATGCTGGCCCGCCCGTTCAACTCGCCGACATCGAACCCCGCCAACCGCTTGTACCCTGCCGCCGCAGCTTCCAGCTCCTCGGCGGACAGCACGTCCTCGATCCGGGCGAACCCATCGGGCGCCCGTTCCTGCACCATCTGCATCACCTGCTCCGGCCCGTTGCCGCGGTTGGCCAGCACGATGCGGGCGGTGGCCGGCCGCCGCTCCGCCTCATAGGCTTCCATCGCCGCCGGCCCCACCCCGTGCCGCAGGAATTCCCGGGTCAGCACCCGCGCATCCAGGATCCCCTGGGAGGCGCCGTTGCTGCCGATCGGGTACATCGGGTGCGCGGCATCGCCCAGCAGCGTGGCGCGGCCATGCGTCCAGCGCGGCAGGGGATCGCGGTCCACCATCGGGTATTCGAACACGGAGGCAGCGCCGGCGATCAGCCCGGGCACATCCAGCCAATCGAACCGCCAGGAAGCGAAATCCGGTACGAAATCGGAAAGGTCGGCCGCGCGGTTCCAGTCCTCGCGCCGCCAGGCGTGGTCGGGGCTGAACTTCTTCTCCGCGATCCAGTTCACCAGCGAGCGCCCGCGCCCATCCGCCTCGGCCGAGATCGGGTAGGCGACGAATTTCTGGAACTCGTGCCCGGCCATGATCATGGTGCGCCCGCCCAGGAAGGGGGCCGCCTCCGTGGTGCCGCGCCACAGGATCGCGCCGTTCCAGATCGGCGGACCTTCGTTCGGGTAGAACGACGCGCGCAGGGCGGAATGGATACCATCCGCCCCCACCAGCACCGCGCCGCGCGCCTCGCCCCGCACCGCACCGCCGCGCCGGTCCGAAAACTGCGCCACCACGCCGTCGCCGTCCTGCTCCACGCCTGCCAGGTGGTGCCCCATCCGCACCGCATCCTCGCCCAGCCGCGCCCGCACCGCCTCCAGCAGGATCATCTGCAGCGCGCCGCGATGGATCGAGAATTGCGGCCAGCGATACCCCGCCGCCAGCCCGCGCGCCTCGCGCCAGATCAGCTGCCCGTGGCGGGAGTGATAGGCCAGCGCCGCGGTGGGAATCGCGGTGGCCGCCAGCGTCTCCTGCAGGCCCAGCTCCGTCAGCTCCCGCACCGCATGCGGCAGCACGTTGATCCCCACCCCCAGCGGCGCCAGCGCATCGACGCTTTCGTACACCCGGCAACCGATGCCGGCCTGGTGCAGGCTGAGCGCCAAGGTCAGCCCGGCAATGCCCGCCCCGGCGATGATCACGTCCATGCTGCGCCCTCCACCCACGCGGCGTGGTTTCCATGCGCCCCGCCCGAACGTCAAGCCGCGCGCTGTGCCCGATCGCTGGGCAAGAAAATGTCCGAATGGTGTCATCTTGGGCATTGCGGGCCGGCGCGGCGCACGGCACAAAGGGTGCAGCTAAACGAGCCTGGTCATTCCGGGTATAAAAGGGAGGTTCCGATGCGTCTCATAAGGACGATTCTGTCGGCCGCGGCTGCGGGGCTGGTGGCACTCGCCGCCGGCGCCATGCAGCCGGCCATGGCCCAGCCCACCATCAAGATCGCGTACACCGATCCGCTGTCGGGCCCCTTCGCCCAGGTTGGTGACGCCAACCTCAAGCAGATGCAGTACATCATCGACCACATCAACTCGAAGGGCGGCGCCCTCGGCCGCAAGTTCGAGCTGGTGCCGTTCGACAACAAGTCCCAGCCGTCCGACGCGCTGATCGCGCTCAAGACCGCCACCGACCAGAACATGCCCTTCATCATGCAGTGCAGCGGCTCCAACATCGCCGCCGCCCTGATCGACGGCATCAACAAGCACAACGACCGCAACCCCGACAACCGCATCATCTACCTGAACTGCGGCGCGGTCGCGACCGAGCTCACCAACGACCAGTGCAGCTTCTGGCATTTCCGCTTCGACCTGAACGTGGCCCAGAAGGCCGAGGTGATGGTCCGCGCCCTGCCCAAGACCACCACCAAGGTCTACCTGATCAACCAGGACTACCTGTTCGGCCAGTCCGTGCAGCGCGATGTCGCCGCCTTCATCAAGAAGCTGCGGCCCGACATCCAGATCGTCGGCGATGAGCTGATCCCGCTCGGCAAGATCCAGGATTTCTCGCCGTACATCACCAAGATCAAGGCCTCCGGCGCGCAGGCCCTGCTCACCGGCAACTGGGGCCCCGACATGAACCTGCTGATCAAGGCAGGCGTGGAATCGGGCATCGACCTCAACTACTACACCTTCTACGCCCACCTCGCCGGCGGCCCCACCGCCATCGGGCCGGGCGGCGAGAACCGCGTTTATGCGGTGATGAGCTTCGGCGAGAACATCGCGCCGGAGATCGGCAACAAGGAAGCGGAGGACTGGACCAACGGCTTCCGCGCCAAGCACAACTTCGATTTCTCGGCCGCCGTCTTCCGCACCATCTTCGAGCATGTGCAGGCCGCCGTGAACAAGGCCGGCGTGGTGGATGCCACCAAGATCGCCTACGCCATGGAAGGCCAGGCGATGAAGGACTTCCTCGGCTACGACACGCTGATGCGCAAGGACGACCACCAGATCATGACCGCCTACTACGTCGGCGTGTTCAAGAAGGGTGTGAAGTACGACGCCGAGAAAACCGGCCTCGGCTGGTCCACCGCGGCCACCATCAAGGCCGATGAGGTCGTGCAGCCCACCAGCTGCAAGATGCGCCGCCCGCGCATCTGATAACGCCACGCCACCCCGCCCCGCCATTCCGGCGGGGCGGGCCCGCGCCTGACCGCGCGCCCTCCTGACCGGGCCCCCCATGGAAGTCTTCGTCGTCTCGCTGCTCAACGGCCTGGTCTACGGCATGCTGCTGTTCATGCTCGCCAGCGGCCTCACGCTCATCTTCAGCATGATGGGCGTGCTGAACTTCGCCCACGCCAGCGCCTACATGATCGGGGCCTACTTCGCCTACACGCTCAGCCTCTATGTCGGCTTCTGGGTTGCGCTGATCCTTGCCCCCATCCTCTGCGGCCTGCTTGGCGCCGCGATCGAGATGTGGGGCCTGCGCCGCGTCCACAAGAACGGCCACATCGCCGAGCTGCTCTTCAC
This sequence comes from Acetobacteraceae bacterium, assembly GCA_044358135.1. Classification (GTDB taxonomy): domain Bacteria; phylum Pseudomonadota; class Alphaproteobacteria; order Acetobacterales; family Acetobacteraceae; genus CAMDGX01. The sequence goes on from JBIKOJ010000063.1 coordinate 8,956, forward strand.
CTTCGGCCTCGCCCTCATCATCGAGAAGGCGGTGCAGATGACCTGGGGGCTGATCGCGGTGCCCTACCGCATCCCCGCCGGGCTCGATTTCCCGCTGTTTGACCTGTGGGGCACCCAGTTCCCGGCCTATCGCGCCTTCATGCTGCTGATCTCGGCGCTGATGTTCCTGTCGATCTGGCTCGGCCTCACCCGCACCCGCATCGGCCTCGTCATCCAGGCGGCGCTGACACACCCCGACATGGTCGGCGCGCTGGGCCATAACGTGCCGCGCGTCTTCACCATGGTCTTCGCCGCCGGCACCGCGCTGGCGGGCCTGGCCGGCGTGATCGGCGGCAACTATCGCGTGACGGAACCCGGCATGGCCTTCTCCATGGGCCCGATCGTCTTCGTGGTGGTGGTCTTCGGCGGCCTGGGCTCGCTCACCGGCTGCTTCATCGCCTCCATCCTGATGGGCCTCATCCAGACCTTCGCCGTGGTGCTGGATTATTCGCTGGCCGACCTGCTGGCGGTGTTCGGCTTCATCGTTACCAAGGCAACGCCGGGCAGCGAGTTCCTCATGGTCACCCTGCCGCGGATCGCGGCGCTGCTGCCCTTCATCCTGCTGGTGCTGATCCTCGTGCTCAGGCCGCGCGGCCTGATGGGAACCCGCGACACATGAGCACGCAAACCTCCTCGGCCGGTCCCACCATGTCCGCTCCCTCCTTCCTGCGTCGCCATGGCCTGTGGTTCCTCATGCTGGCACTGATGCTGGTGCTGCCATGGGTGTTCTACGACCATGAGAAAGGCCGCCACTCCGGCTTCGCCATCACCCTGCTGTCGGAGATGGCGCTGATGTCCATCTTCGCGCTGTCGTACAACATGCTGATGGGCCAGGCCGGCCTGCTCTCCTTCGGCCATGCCGTGCTGTTCGGCACCGGCGCCTACTTCGTCGCCCACACGCTGAACTTCATCAAGGCCAGCGAAATCCCGATCCCGGTGGAGCTGATGCCCCTGGTCGGCGGCATCGGTGGCCTGGTGTGCGGCGTGCTCGCCGGCTATGTCGCCACCAAGCAGCGCGCCACGGCGTTCGCCATGATCACCATGGGCATCGGCGAACTGCTCACCGCCGCCGCGCTGATGTTCATGACCTTCTTTGGCGGCGAGGGCGGCATCACTACCGACCGCGTGGTGGATACCTCGATCTTCGGCATCCCCTACACTCGCCCGATCCAGGTCTACTACCTCATCGTCGCCTGGGCGATGATCGCGGCGCTGCTGATGTTCCTGCAAACCCAAACCCCGCTCGGCCGCATGGCCAATGCCTCGCGCGACAACTACGAGCGCACGCAGTTCGTCGGGTACGACCCGAAGGTGATCCGCTACTGGCAGTTCATCCTCTCCGGCTTCTTCGCCGGGCTTGCCGGCGGCATGTACTGCCTGGTGTACGAGATCGTCACCTTCGATACGCTGGCCGCGGTGAAATCCGCCAACGCCCTGCTCGCCACCTATATCGGCGGCGCCGTGGGCTTCTTCGGCCCGATCATGGGCGCGGTGCTGGTGGTGGGCATGCAGTCCGGCGTCAGCCTGCACACCTCCGCCTGGCTGCTCTATCTCGGCGTGGTGTTCATCGCGATGGTGATCTACGCACCGGGCGGCCTGCTCGGCCTGCTGGCCAACCACATCCCCATCATCCGCATGGGAAGGCTGGGGGAACTCGCGGTGCCCTACCTGCGCATCGTCGTGCCCACCCTGATGATGACTGTGGGTTTCGTGCTGTTCGTGGAACTGGTCACGCACCAAACCATCAACGCCGCCCAGGGCAAGAAATTCTCCCTGCTCGGCTTCGCGCCGGATCCCGGCGGCACCGTGGTCTGGGTTGCCGCCATCGCAGCCATGGTGGTGGGCGCCATCTGGGTGCGGTTCGAAAGCCGCTTCTTCATGGCCAAGTGGAACGCCCTGATCGAAGACGCCAAGGCCCGGGGTATCGTGGCATGACCGCCATCCAGCTCACCGACGTCCGCAAGAGCTTCGGCCGCACGCAGATCATCCGCGGCGTGAATCTCACCATCCCCAAGGGGCAGCGCCACGCCATCATCGGGCCGAACGGCGCCGGAAAGACCACGCTGTTCAACCTGATCAGCGGCCGCTTCCCCATCACCTCCGGCCGCATCGAGGTGAACGGCAACGACACCGTCGGCCTCGCCCCGCAGCAGATCAACCATCTCGGCCTGTCGCGCAGCTTCCAGATCACCTCGATCTTCCCGCGCATGACGGTGTTCGAGAACATCCGCTGCGGCCTGCTCTGGTCGCGCGGCCACCGCTACTCCTTCTGGAGCCTGCTTGGCCGCCAAAAGGCCCTCACCGAGGAAGCCGAACAACTGCTGGAGCGCCTGAACCTCTCCAGCCGCCGCAACGTCTACGCCGGCCTGCTCAGCTACGCCGAGCAGCGCTCGTTGGAGATCGGCATCACCATCGCCGGCGGGGCCGACGTGATCCTGCTGGATGAGCCCACCGCGGGCATGAGCCACAGCGAAACCGACTACGCCCAGCACCTCATTCGCACCGTCAGCGAAGGAAAAACGCTGGTGATGGTGGAACACGACATGGGCGTGGTGTTCGGCCTGGCCGACATCATCACCGTGCTCGTGTATGGCGAAGTGATCGCGTCGGACACGCCCGTCAACATCCGCGGCAACCGTGCGGTTCAGCAAGCCTATCTCGGTGAGGAGGCGGCGTGAGCGAAGACAGCAAGCGCTTCTTTTTTGAAAAAAAGAAGCAAAAAACTTTTGTCCGTTTGCCGGCAACGGCATTCCGGGGCGTAAACGGATAAAGTCTTTTTTGCTTCTTTTTTCTTCAGAAAAAAGAAGACTCTTTCCTTCCTGGTGGAAGCCCCTCCGATGCTCGAAGTCCGCGACCTCCATGCCTTCTACGGCAAGAGCCACATCCTGCAGGGCGTGGACCTCACCATCCGCGAGGGCGAGATCGTCTCGCTCCTGGGCCGCAACGGCGTCGGCCGTTCCACCACCTGCAAGGCGATCATGGGCCTCGTCGCCCCCCATGGCGACGTGCGCTTCAAGGGCCAGCCCATCGCCGGCCTGCGCCCGGACCAGATCGCCCATATGGGCATCGGCTACGTGCCGGAAGACCGCCAGGTCTTCCCCGGCCTCAGCGTGCAGCAGAACCTGGAACTCGGCCTGAAGACCTCCGGCGTGTTTGGCCGCTGGAACTTCGACGATGTCTACAACCTGTTCCCCAACCTGTCGCAGCGGCGGGACAATCCGGCCGGCGTGCTCTCGGGCGGCGAGCAGCAGATGCTCACCATGTGCCGCACCCTGATGGGCGACCCCGACCTGGTGCTGATCGACGAACCCACCGAAGGCCTCGCCCCCAAGCTGGTGGAGCAGGTCGGCGTGCTGCTGGACGAAATCGCCCGCCGCGGCGTGGCCATCCTGCTGGTGGAGCAGAAGCTCACCATCGCGCTGAAGATCAGCACGCGGCTCTACGTGATGGGCCACGGCCACATCGTGTTCGAAGGCGACCCGGCCTCGCTGGCCGCCAACGAGAGCGTCCGCAAGGAGTGGCTGGAAGTCTGACTTTCCGCCGCCGAGTACGTAACAGGGCCTCCTCACCCCGCCCACGCCGCGCACCAGTACCGGGCGCCCCGCTGCCACCGTCGTCCGCCCGAACCGCGCCCCCATTCCGTCCGATGCCGCACCCAGGCCGACCTGTGTCCCGTCTCACCCGCGTCGCGCACCGTCCGTAGCACCGTCGCACCCTCAGGCCGCAACGCGGCCGAAGGCGCATTGCGTCGTCCTTCATCCTCCCAGCCTGTCGTCCCACGCTGCCCTGCGGAAGTGCCGTCTTCAAAAACCGCGCAATCCGCCCGGGCCTCTGCACGTCTAATTTATTACGAAATCAAAAAAGTCCGATTTGATATCACAGCATAATGTAAGGGGTCTGGGGCCTAAGGCCCCAGCGGGGTCCAGGGGCAGAGCCCCTGGCCTTCCCCCTCAAACCAGCTTCACCTCAAGCGTCACCTGCGCCTTCAGCAGCTTGCTTACCGGGCACCCGGTCTTGGCTTTTTCCGCCAGTTCCTGGAACTTCGCCGCGTCGCAGCCGGGCACGCGCCCTTCCAGCGTCAGGTGCACGGCGGTGATTTCGAACCCGTCCGCGGTTTTTTCCATGCTGACCCGCGCCTTGGTATCCATCCGCTCCGCCGTCAGCCCTTCGCGGCCCAGGATGCCGGAGAGTGCCATGGTGAAGCACCCCGCGTGCGCCGCCCCGATCAGCTCTTCCGGGTTGGTCCCCTTCACATCCTCGAACCGCATCGCGAAGCCATAGGGGTGCCCGTCCAGCGCCCCGCTCTCGGTCGAGATCGTCCCTTTGCCGTCCTTGATACCGCCCTGCCAGATGGCCGAGCCCGTCCGGTTGATCGTCATCGCTGTTCTCCTGCGCTGCTGCGAAGCCTAACGCAACCGGCGCCTCTTTGAGCGATGACATTGCCGTGGCAAGGTCCGCCGGAAACCGACCAGAGGAAACACCCATGCCCCGCATGACCGGCGGAGACGCCATCGTCGACTCGCTTCTCCGCCACGGGGTCGATACCGTTTTCGGCCTGCCCGGCGTGCAGGTGTATGGCTTGTTCGATGCCTTCGCCCGCAACGCCAACCGCCTCAACCTGATCAATGCACGGCATGAGCAGACCACCGCATACATGGCGATGGGCTATGCCGCCTCCACCGGCAAGCCTGGCGTGTTCTCCGTGGTCCCCGGCCCCGGGGTGCTGAACACCACGGCGGCGATGGCCACGGGCTGGGGCATCAACGCGCCGATGCTGTGCATCACGGGCCAGGCCCCCAGCGCCCAGATCGGCAAGCTGCGCGGCGCCCTGCACGAACTGCCGGACCAGCTGGCCACGCTGCGCACCCTGCTGAAATTCGCCGAGCGGATCGAGCACCCCACCGAGGCGCCGCAGGTGATGGCTCGCGCCTTCCAGGCCATGACCTCGGGCCGGCCGGGCCCGGTCGCCGTGGAAGTGCCGTGGGACATGTTCCCGCTGGCCAGCGAGGTCACGCCCATGGACCCGCTGCCCCGCCTCGCCCCGCCCACGCCTGACCCGGAAAAGATCACCGCCCTGGCCAAGCTGGTGGATGGCGCCAGCATGCCCATGCTCTGGGTCGGTGGCGGCGCCGCCCATGCCTCGGCCGAGATCAAGGCGCTCGCCGAACGCCTGCAGGTGCCGGTGGTCTCCTTCCGCAGCGGCCGCGGCGTGCTCGATAGTCGCCACCCGCTCTCGATGAACGTGCACGAGGCCACCCGCCTCTGGCCGAAGGTGGACCTGCTGATCGGCATCGGCACGCGGCTGGATTCCGCCACCTCGCGCTGGCCGCGCAACCCGGGCCTGAAGTTCTCCCGCATCGACATCGACCCTGCCGAGCATCGCCGCCAGGCCGTCGACGTGCCGATCGTGGCCGACAGCGCCGCGGGCGCGAAGGCGCTGGAAGCGGCCGTGGCGAAGTACGCGGGCACGGACCGTGCCGCCGCCATTGCCGCCGCCAAGGCGGAATCGGCGGAGTTCCTCACCCAGGTGCAGCCGCAGATGGGCATGCTGGGCGCCATCCGTGCGGCGATGCCGGAAGATGGCATCCTGGTCGATGAGATGACGCAGGTCGGCTACGTCTCCTGGATCGGCTACCCGGTGTACCAGCCGCGCGGCCTCGTCACCTCCGGCTTCTCCGGCACGCTGGGCTACGGCTTCCCCACCGCGTTGGGCGTGAAGGTGGCCCACCCCGACCGGGCCGTGGTCTCCATCACCGGCGATGGCGGCTTCCTGTTCGGCGGCACCGATCTCGCCACCGCCACGCGCTTCGGCATCAACCTGGTGACCGTGGTGTTCAACAACGAAGCCTACGGCAACGTGCTGCGCGACCAGAAGCGCCTGTTCGACGGCCGCGATTCCGGCAGCAAGCTCACCAACCCGGATTTCCAGACCTTCGCCAAAAGCTTCGGCGTCGCCGCCTGGAAAACCGACAGCGCCGCTGGCCTGCACGCCGCGCTGAAGGAGGCCCTGGCCAGCAACGCGCCGGCGCTGATCGAGGTGACGAGCGACATCAGCAAGGACTACCTGCCCTTCGCCCTGTTTGCCCCGCAGGCCTGAGGTGGAGCTGCCCCGCGCCCCGTCCTTCCGGCTGGAGGGCCGCCACGCCCTGGTCACCGGTGCCGGCCGGGGCATCGGGGTGGCCATCGCCACCGCGCTCGCCCAGAACGGCGCCCACGTCCACCTCGCCGCCCGCAGCGAAGGCGAGGTGGGCGAGGTGGCGGAGGCGCTCCGCCGCAGCGGCTGGCGCGCCAGCCCGTTGCCTCTCGATGTGATGGACACCGCGGCAGTGCAGGCGGCGGTGGAGGCCCTGCCGGTGCTGTCGGTGCTGGTCAACAACGCTGGCACCAACCGCCCGAAGCCGATCGCGGAGGTGGCGCTGGAGGATTTCGACGCCGTCTTCGATCTCAACGTGCGCGCCCTCTATATCGCCACCCAGGCGGTGGTGCGGCGCATGCTGGCGGCGGGCACGGGTGGGTCCATCATCAACATCTCGTCGCAGATGGGCCATGTCGGCGGGCCCAACCGCAGCCTGTATTGCGGCAGCAAGCACGCGGTGGAGGGCATCACCAAGGCCCTGGCGGTGGAACTCGCACCCAAGGGCATCCGGGTGAACTCCATCGCGCCCACCTTCATCGAAACCGCGATGACCCGCCCCTATTTCGAGGTGCCCGGCTTCAAGGACACCGTGCTGGCCAAGATCGCCCTCGGCCGGCTCGGCCAGGTGGAGGACATCATGGGCGCCGTGGCCTACCTCGCCAGCGACGCCGCCGCCCTGGTTACCGGCACCTCGCTGGTGGTGGATGGGGGCTGGACTGCCCAATAGCCAGCAACGGAGATCCGGCATGGACCTGACCCAGGAGCGCCCGGCCGGGCTGGAGGACATCGAACAGAGGCTGCTGAATGAGCTGCGCACCGCGCGGCGCAACGAGCGCGTCGGCACCACCGATGTTCCGCCGCTCACGCGCGGGCAGCGCTTTGCCGACACCGTCACGCACACCGTCGGCTCCTGGCGCTTCATCATCATCCAGTCGGGGATCCTGCTGGTGTGGATCACGGCCAACGTGATCGGCTGGATCAGCCACTGGGACCCCTATCCCTTCATCCTGCTCAACCTCGCTTTGTCGTTCCAAGCGGCCTACACCGCGCCCTTCATCCTGATGAGCCAGAACCGCGAACAGGAGATCGACCGCCAGGCGGCGGCGGAGGACTACCGCATCAACATCAAGGCGGAGCTGGAGATCGAGCTGCTGCACCAGAAGATCGACGCCCTGCGCGAGCAGGAGGTGCTGGCACTGACCCGCGCGGTGCAGGAGCTGGCCGAGCTTCTGCGCGCCGAGCGCCGCGCTACCGGCTGAGCGCCGCCTGCCACGCCTGAAGTGGAAACCCGGCATCAACGGCGGCCAGGTCGTTCACCAGCATCACCGCCGCCGCGCCCTGCTCGTCTGGCACCTGTGCTGCCATCGCCGCCAGCCACACCGCCCGGCCGGGCACCGAGGCGGCCGCGCTGCACACGCCCGGCAACTCCCGCGCCGCCGCCGCTGCTGCATTCACCGCCCGGTCATCGCAGTCGCCCGCGATCGCCGTCCGCGCCAGGGCGCAAAGCCCAGGCAACACGTCGCCCAACGGCGCGAGCCCCGGCCGCGCCGCCGCCTGCTCCAGCAGGTCCAGGCAGGCGAGCAGAAACGGCCGCAGCGCCGGCGTTCCCGCCGGCACCGACTGGCCGAAGAAGGCAAGCCGCGACGCCACCGCCGCGGCCCATTCCTCCATCAATCAAACATCGCCGCAGTAAGCGGCGTTCAATCAAACATCGCCGCGATGGCGGCAGGATCGACATCCTCCACCCGGGCCGGGTTCCACTGCGGCTTGCGGTCCTTGTCCACCAGTGCCGCGCGCACGCCCTCGTGGAACTCGGGGTGGAAGGCCACCTTGCGGGTGAGCTTCAGCTCCGCGTGCAGCGCCGCCCGCAGGCTCATGCCCGCGCCGCGCTTCAGGATCTCGTAGCTCCAGAACACGGAGGAGGGGGAGACGGCGCGCAGCTCCTTCAGCGTGGCCGCGGCCCATTCGGTGCCTTCGGCTTCCAGTGCCTTGAAGATCGCCAGCACCCCGTCGGCGCCGAAGCAGCGGTCGATCGTCTCGCGGTGCGGCGCGAGCGTGAAGGCCGGCACCTCGCGCATGAAGGCGGAGACCGCCGCGGCACCGTCGCGGGAGAGCGCCTCGCGCAGCGCGGGCAGGTCTTCCTTGCGCACGAGATGCGTGGCCAGGCCGGCATGGATGGCATCCGCGCCGTTCATGCGCAGGCCCGTCAGGCCCAGGTACAGGCCAAGCTGGCCCGGCATGCGCGGCAGGGCGTAGCTGCCGCCCACGTCGGGGAACAGGGCGATGATCGTCTCCGGCATGGCGAACTGGCTGGTTTCGGTGGTGATCACCATCCGGCCGTGCACGGAAAGCCCGATGCCGCCGCCCATGCAGAACCCGTCCACCAGGGAGATATAGGGCTTGGGGTATTCCGCGATCGCCGCGTTCAGCGCGTATTCCTCGCTGAAGAAGCTCTCGATCGGCTCGGGATTGCCGGCCATGCCGTTGGCCCGCACCGAAATCACGTCCCCGCCCGCCGAGAAGGCGCGCCCGCCGGCGCCTTCGACCAGCACGGCATGGATCTCCGGATCGTCGCGCCAGTTGTCCAGCGCGGCACGCATGCGGCGGATCATATCGAGATCCAGCGCGTTCAGCGCCTTCGGGCGGTTCAGCAGCAGGTGGCCGATGCGGCCCTTGCGCGTGGCGACAACACTGGGTTCTGGCACGCTGGCATCTGACATCGGGGCTCGCTCCTCGTCTGGCTTTGTGCCGGTATGGCGCGTGCCGGCGGCGCCATCAAGCTTGCGCCGTTGCAGCGCGGCGCCGTTCCGGGCAAATGAGCCCAGCTTCCCAGAGGACACATGACGCCCTTTGTCCGCTTCGACCGCGTGCGCCGCAGTTTCGACGGCCAGACCGATGTCGTGCGCGACCTGTCGCTGGACGTGGCGCGCGGCGAGTTCCTGACGCTGCTCGGCCCCTCCGGCTCCGGCAAGACCACGGCGCTGATGATGCTGGCCGGGTTCGAGCGGCCGGATGGCGGGGTGATCCTGCTGGATGGCCAGGACATCACCCGCACCGCGCCGCACAAGCGCAATATCGGCGTGGTGTTCCAGAGCTATGCGCTGTTCCCCCACATGAGCGTGGCGCAGAACGTCGCCTTCCCGCTGGAGGTGCGCGGCCTGTCGCGCGCCACGCGGGAGGAACGGGTGGGGCGGGCGCTGGACATGGTGCGGCTGGCCGGGTTCGGCGACCGGCTGCCGGCGCAGCTTTCCGGCGGGCAGCAGCAGCGCGTGGCGCTGGCGCGTGCCCTCGTGTTCGAGCCCCGCCTGGTGCTGCTGGACGAGCCGCTGGGCGCGCTGGACCGTACGCTGCGCGAGGAGATGCAGGCGGAGATCCGCCATCTGCACGCCGCCCTGGGCGTGACCATGCTGTACGTGACCCACGACCAGCAGGAGGCGCTGCGCCTGTCGGACCGGATCGCGGTGCTGGCCGCGGGCTCCCTGCGCCAGGTGGGCACGCCGCAGCAATTGTATGAGGAGCCGGCCGATGCCTTCGTGGCCGGGTTCCTGGGCGAGAGCAATTTCCTGCCCGGCCGGGTGACGGAGCTGGAGGACGACATCGCCCTGGTGCAGCTGGATTGCGGGGTGGTGGCGGAGGCGCTGGCGGGCGAGATGCAGGTGGGCCAGCGCTGCCAGGTGGCGGTGCGGCCGGAGCGGATCGCGGTGGCCGCCATGGCCGCCGACGAGATGGGGCAGGGCGCCCTGCCGGCGACGCTGCTGGAAACCGCCTATCTCGGCGACCACGCACGGCTGCTGCTGCGCGTGGGCCTGCCCGGGCACCCACCTGTGGAGGTGGCGGTGAAGCGCCCGGCCGGCGCGCCACTGGCCGGGCTGGCGCCGGGGGTGGTGGCCTCCCTGGCCTGGCAGCCGCATCATGCGCGCCTGTTTCCGCTGGACGAGGCGCAGACGTCACGCAGATTGGCTTGACCCGCCCCGCATCCTGCGGCACGGGAAGGGCATAGGTGCGACCGGGCGCAACAGCAGGTGAACCGACACGATACTCCGCAACGCCTGCCGCCCGCACGGGCCAGGCCGCTTGGCTGGCGCGTGGCGATCAGCCTCGTGCTGGGTGGGCTGTTCGCGATGGCGCAGGCGCCGGCACGCGACTTGGCCGTGGCCCTGCATGACGGGCTGGCGCCGATGGCGCTGCGCGAGGCGGTGGTGCGCCCCTTTGCCGAGGCGGCCGGGATTGCCGTGGACATCCAGGCCTGGGAAGGCGGCGTGGCCGCGCTGCGGGCCCGGCTGGAGGGCGGGGCGGGCTGGGATGTGCTGTCCCTGACCGGGGCCGAGATGCTGGCCGGCTGCGAGGCGGGGTTGCTGGAGAAGCTGGACTGGGGCGCGCTGGGCGGGCGCGACCGGATGCTGCCGGGCGGTGCGGCGGAGTGCGGCCTGGGCGTGGCGGTGCGCGGGCTGGTGCTGGCCTGGGATCGCGACAAGATGCAGGGCACCCCGGGCTGGGCCGAGTTCGGCGACGTGGTGAAGCATCCCGGCCGGCGCGGGCTGCGCAAGCAGGCGCGCGGCACGCTGGAGATTGCGCTGATGGCCGACGGGGTGCCGCCGGGCGAGGTGTATCGTGCCCTGCGCACCGAGGCCGGCGTGGAGCGCGCCTTTCGCCGGCTGGAGCAGCTGCGGCCCTATATCGTGTGGTGGCTGGACGACGTGGAGGCGGCGCGGCTGCTGGCCTCCGGCGAGGTGCTGATGACCAGCGCGCCGAGTTCGGGGATCGCCGAGGCGATGCGCGAGCTGGGCCGGCCCTTCGCGGTGCAATGGAACGGAGCGGTGACCAGCGTCGTTGCACTCACCATTGTGCGAGGCACCGCGAACCTGGGCCATGCCGTCCGCCTGCTGGCCCATGCCGCCGACCCTCGCGTGCAAGCGGGGCTGGCCGCGCGTGCCGTGCTGGGGCCGATGACGCGCGGCGCGCTGGAGGGGGTGCCGGCGGAGGTGCAGGCGCTGCTGGCCACCGGGCAGCCTGCCCTGGGCGCCACCCTGGCGACGGACGAGGCATTCTGGCGGGACAATCTGGCCAAGCTGTCGCAGCGTTTCGATGCCTGGCTCCCGCGCTGACGCCCCCGCGCAGGCGCGGCTGACGGCCCAAGCGGGGCCGGGTGGGGCCATGCTGCGCTTCGCCGGCGTGCTGGATGCCGCCGGCACCGGGGCGCTCTGGGGCGAGGCGCAGAAGGCCGCCGGCAGTGGCGCCGTGGTGCTGGAGCTTGCGGCGCTGGAAGGCTGCGACACCACCGGCGCGGTGCTGCTGGCGCAGCTGGCGGCGCGGCCGGGCAGCACGGTGCAGGGCGCGCGGCCGCAGGTGCAGGCGCTGATGGACCGGGTGGGCGGGATCGGGCCGCCACCGCCGCCGCCCGTGGCCGCGAAAGTGACGCTGCGCGAGGCGTTGCAGGGCGGCATGGTGGCGGCACTGGGCGGCGTGGCCTTCCTGGGCGAGGCGGTGCTGGCGCTGCTGCGGCTGCCGGCCCGGGCGCGGCAGTTCCGGCTGGCCGACCTGCTGCGCACCGCCGACCAGGCCGGGGTGCGGGCCGTGCCGCTGACGCTGCTGCTGGGCACGCTGATGGGGCTGATCCTGGCGTTCCAGAGCCTGGTGCCGATGCGCCGCTTCGGGGCCGACCTGTTCGTGGCCAACCTGGTGGCGATCAGCCTGATCCGCGAGCTCGGCCCGCTGCTGGCCGCGGTGATCCTGGCCGGGCGCACCGGCAGCGCGTTTGCCGCCGAGATCGGCACCATGAAGGTGAACCAGGAGATCGACGCGCTGACCACGATGGATATCGACCCGGTGACGATGCTGGTGCTGCCGCGCATGCTGGCGGCGATGGTGGTGATGCCGGCGCTGACCGTGATCCTGGAGATGGCGGGGCTGCTGGGCATGACGCTGGTGATGGTGGGCGCCGGCTACCCTCCGATCACGATTGGCAACCAGGTGGCGCAATGGGTGAAGCCGGAGGATTTCTTCGGCGGCATCGCCAAGGCGGTGGTGTTCGGCGCGGTGGTGGCGGGGATCGGCTGCCGGGCGGGGCTGGCCACCGGCATTGGGCCGCGGGCGGTGGGGCTTTCGGCCACGGCGGCGGTGGTGGGCGGGATCGTGGCGACGATCGTGCTCGACGGGATGTTCGCCGTGCTGTTCTACCGGCTGGGGTGGTAGCGATGGCGGAACGGGAAGCCGCCGTGGTGACGACGGGTAGCCCCGCCGTCGAGATCGAGGGTGTTGCCCAGGCCTTTGGCGGGCGGGTGATCTTCCGCGACGTATCGGCCACGATTCTGCGCGGCGAGGTGTTCGTGATCCTGGGCGGCTCCGGCTGCGGCAAATCCACATTGCTGCGCCAGATCATCGGGTTGCTGGCGCCGAGCGAGGGCCATATCCGGGTGCTGGGGCAGGACATGTATGCCGATCGCGGCGATGTGCTGATGCGCATCGGGGTGATGTTCCAGGCCGGCGCGTTGTTCGGCTCCATGACACTGCTGGAGAACGTGATGCTGCCGCTGCAGGTCTATACCGACCTGCCGCCGGAGGCCTGCGCGCGGGTGGCGCAGGTGAAGCTGGCGCTGGTGGGCCTGGGCGATTTCGGGCGCGCGATGCCGGCGGAGATTTCCGGCGGCATGGCCAAGCGCGCGGCGATCGCGCGGGCGCTGGCGCTGGACCCGCCGCTGCTGTTCCTGGACGAGCCCTCCGCCGGGCTCGACCCGGTGACCTCCGCCGGATTGGACCAGCTGATCCTTGACCTCCGACGCGATCTCGGGACTACGTTCGTGGTCGTGACCCATGAGCTGGCTTCCATCCTCGCGATTGCCGATCGCTGCCTCATGCTGGACCGCACGGCGAAGGGCGTGATCGCCATGGGCGATCCGCGCAAGCTGCGCGAGGAGAGCGTGCATCCCACGGTGCGGGCCTTCTTCCATCGCGAAATGCCGAAAGAAGCGGGGGCGGCATGAATTTCACCCATCTGCGCGTGGGGCTGATGCTGCTGGCCAGCCTGGGGCTGGCCGTGGCGCTGGTGCTGTTCCTGAGCCGCAATCGGGTTTCGGACGGGCTGAGCTTCGAGACCTATTTCAGCGAGACCGTTCAGGGCATGGACGTGGGCTCCCCGGTGCGGTTCCGCGGCGTGCGGCTGGGCCAGGTGACGGAGATGTTGCTGGCCTCGGCCGCCTATCCGGAGTCGGCCGGCAGCGTGCAGGAACGGCACAACCGGCTGGTGGTGGTGCGTTTCGTGGTGGACCCAAAGGCGCTGGGCCGGGTGCCGGAGACCGGTGCGGCAGTGCGGGCCGGGCTGCGGACGCGGTTGGCGGCACAGGGCATCACGGGGCTGGTGTATATCGAGCTGGATTTCGTGGCCGACGTGGATCGCGCCCGGCCGATGGAGGTGACGTGGCAGCCGGCGCTGCCGGTGATCCCCTCCGCCCCCAGCACGATCAGCCAGGTGCGGGACACGGCCGAGGAAATTGCGGCCAAGCTGCGTGACGTGGACCTGCTGCGGCTGGCGAATTCGCTGCAGGGTCTGCTGGACGATGCGCGTGGGCAGATCGGCGGCGGCGAGTTGCGGGAAACCCTGTCCGAGGCGGCGCTGCTGCTGAAGACGCTGCGCGGCGGGGCGGAATCGGCCGATATCCCCGGCCTGGTGAACGAACTGCGCGAGACCGTGGCGGCCCTGCGCAACCTGGCGGGCGGGCAGCAGAGCCGGGACCTGATCGCGGCGACGACGAAATCCGCGGAGCGGCTGAGCGAGGCGGTCACGCGGCTGCCGGCGCTGATCACCAGCCTGGAGACGGCGGTGCGGCGGGTGAACAACGGCACCGCGGATGCCCAGGCGGAACTGCTGCCGGCGCTGCGCGATGCGCGGGCGGCGGCCGCCAGCCTGCGCGACACCACCGAAACCCTGCGGCGGAATCCGGGTTCGGTGCTGAGTGCTCCCCCGCCGAGAGGGAGGCCGTGATGTTGCGCCGGATGCTGTTGGCTGCGCCGCTTGTGCTGGCGGGATGTTCGCTGGAGCGGCCCTATGCGGAGCGGCGGCAATGGCCGCTGGTGGCGCGGCGGGGCCGGGTGGACCAGCCGCGGCGGGGTGCGCCGGTACTGCTGGTGCGCGGGTTGCGGGCCGGGCCGGGCCTGGATGTGCGCGGGTTGCAGAGCCTGCAGGCCGACGGCTCCATCCGCACCGAGTACTACGAGGAATGGGCAGCCCCGCCGGCGGAGGGCGTGGAGGAGGCCGTGCGCGGCTGGCTGGCGGCGAGCGGGCTGTTCAGCGCCGTGATCGCCTCTGGCAGCCGGGTGGAGGCGGACCTGGTGCTGGAGGGCGAGCTGACCGGGATGTGGACCATCCCGGCGACGCGGCAGGCGCATGTGGCGGTGGGGATCACGGTGCTGGCGCAGCGGCCACCGACGACGCGGGTGGTGCTGCAGCGCCGTTTCACGGCGGAGGCGCCGATGGCCGGCACCTCCGCGCGCGAGGCGGTGGAGGCACAGACCGCGGCGTTGGCCGCGGTGCTGGCGCAGGTGGAAGCGGCGCTTCGGTCCTAAGGCTTGAGTGACGTGAGCGACGGCTCCTGCCGCATGCGGGCTTCGATCTCGCCGCGGTTGGGGGTTTCGGCCAGGGCCTTTTCCATGTGCTGCATGTACTGGTCGCGGCGCTTCGGCGGCAGCATGGGTTCGGCGGGATCGACGACGGCATCGACCAGGGCAGGGCCTTCGTGGGCGAAGGCGGCATCGAGGGCGGCTTCCAGTGCCTCCGGGTTGTCGGCGCGGGCGGCGTGCAGGCCCATGGCCACGGCGACGGCGGCGAAATCGACCGGGGCGAGGTCGCAGCCGAACTCGGGATGGCCGAGGAAGAGCATCTGCTCCCACTTGATCTGCCCGAGGGTGCGGTTGTTGATGACGACGATCTTCACGTTCAGGCCGTATTTGGCCGCGGTGGCCAGCTCGGCCAGCGACTGGGACAGGCCGCCATCGCCGACCACCGCGACAACCTGGCGGCCGGGAAATGCGAGCGCGCCGGCGATGGCGTAGGGCACGCCGCAGCCCATGGAGGCAAGGGTGCCGGAGACCGCGAAGGCCTGGCGTTCGCGGATCATCAGGTATTGCGCGGCCAGGCCGGTGTTGTGGCCGGAATCGGTGCAGATCAGCGCATCGG
>JBIKOJ010000064.1:0-24224 GCA_044358135.1 Acetobacteraceae bacterium
AGGAGATGACCCGCGAGGTGCTCGACAAGGCGCCCTACATCTGGCTGCCAACCGGCTACACCTACACCGCGTGGTGGCCCTGGGTGAAGAACTACGACGGCGAGCTGCGCGTGGGTGCGGTGAAGCCTGGCCCTGTCTATGCGCGGATCTGGATCGACCAGGAACTCAAGAAGAAGATGGGGTACTGAGTGTCCAAGCTCCTGGAAGTCCGCAACCTCACCACCCGCTTCCGCACGGAACGCGGGGCGGTGATGGCGGTGGACGACGTGTCGTTCGATGTCGATGCCGGCGAAACGCTGGCGATCGTGGGCGAGAGCGGATCGGGCAAGAGCGTCACCGCGCTCTCGCTCATGCGCCTGATCCCGAACCCGCCCGGCGAGATCACGGCCGGTAGCGTGATGTTCGAAGGGCAGGACCTGCTGAAGCTGAGCGACGCGGAGATGCAGGCGGTCCGGGGTGACCGCATCGCCATGATCTTCCAGGAGCCGATGACCTCGCTGAACCCCTCGCTCACCGTTGGTCTTCAAGTGGGCGAGCCGGTGCAGCTGCATCGGGGCGCCAGCTGGAAGGCGGCGCTGGAGAAGGCGGGGGAGCTGTTGTCGCGGGTGCGCATTCCCGATGCCAAGGCGCGGGTGGAGGCGTATCCGCACCAGTTCTCCGGCGGCATGCGCCAGCGTGCCATGATCGCCATGGCGCTGGCCTGCCAGCCAAAACTGATCATCGCCGATGAGCCGACCACCGCGCTTGACGTTACCGTGCAGTCCCAGATCCTTTCGCTGCTCAAGGAACTTACGCGCGAAACCGGGGCGGCACTGATCCTGATCACCCACGACCTAGGGGTGGTGGCACGCTATGCGGACCGGGTCAGCGTGATGTACGCCGGCCGCGTGGTGGAGACGGGCACGGCGCGGGAAATCTACAAGAAGCCGCAGCACCCCTATACGCGCGGGCTGATGGCCTGCGTGCCGCGCCTGGATGGCGCGCTGGGCGACCGTCTGGTGCCGATCGAGGGGGCGCCGCCGGATCTCACGCGACTGCCGCCGGGTTGCGCCTTCGCGCCGCGCTGCTCCGTTGCCGAACCGGGCTGCCTGACCGCACGGCCGGTCTTGGAAGATGTAGGAGGCGGGCACCGCAAGGCCTGCTTCGTAGCCGTGGAATCCGAGGTGCCCGTGCATGCTTGACGTGAATGCGGCGGATGCGCCCCTGTTGGTGGTGGAGGACCTGAAAGTCCACTTCCCCGTCATGGCAGGGACATTGTTTCAGAAGCAAGTCGCTTCGGTGAAGGCTGTGGACGGCGTTTCGTTCACGCTGAAGCGCGGCGAAACCCTGGGCCTGGTCGGCGAAAGCGGCTGCGGCAAGTCCACCACCGGCCTTGCCATCCTGCGCATGCTGGATATCACCGGCGGGCGCGTGGTGTTCGATGGCCAGGACATCACCCGGCACGACCGGGTCGCGATGCGGCCGATCCGCAAGCGAATGCAGATGGTCTATCAGGACCCGTTCGGCTCGCTCAATCCGCGCATGAAGGTCGTGGACCTGATTGCCGAGCCGATGATCGTGCACGACATCCTGCCCAACGCCGCCGCCAGGTCTGACAGGGCACGTGAACTGCTCGCCCTGGTGGGCCTCCGGCCAGACATGGCGGATCGCTACATCCACGAATTCTCCGGCGGGCAGCGGCAGCGCATCGGGGTGGCGCGCGCGCTGGCCATGTCGCCGGAGTTGCTGATCTGCGACGAACCTGTCTCAGCGCTGGACGTCTCGATCCAGGCGCAGATCGTGAACCTGTTCCAGGATCTGCAGCAGACCTTGGGCCTGACCTATGTCTTTGTCGCCCACGACCTCGCCGTGGTCCGCCATATCAGCGACCGGATCGCGGTGATGTACCTGGGCCGGATCGTGGAAATCGCCGACCGAGAGACGCTCTACAAGCGCCCGCAACACCCCTACACCCAGGCCCTGCTGGCCGCGGTGCCGATCCCCGACCCGGAGATCGAGGCCATGCGGCCGCAGGTGGCAGTAACAGGCGAAGTGCCCAGCGCCCTTCATCCGCCGCCGGGCTGCCGGTTTCACACGCGCTGCCCACGAGCCACCGATGTCTGCCGAACGGACGAGCCCGCGCTGCGCGACCTCGGTGGCGGGCAGATGGTGTCGTGCCACCACGCCTGAAGCGGCAGCAGGCCGGATAGGCCACAACAAGCCTGCAATGGGATCGCGCGCCCTGCGCTGATCCCCGCCGCGCTCAGCGCGACAGGGGGATCCGGCTGGTTCCCTCAAGCACGCGCAGGCATGCCACGCGCCGGTCGGCGCCAACCTGGTTCGGCGTTGGGGCGCCACTGCGGCAGCGGCTTTCGGCGATCGGGCACCGTGGCGCGAAGCCGCAGCCGGGGGTGCGGTCTTCGGGCTGCGGCGGATCGCCCCGCAGCCGGATACGGCGGCCACGTCGGCTGGGATCGGCGGGCAAGTGGGCCGACAGCAGCGATTGGGTATAGGGGTGCAACGGGTCGCGCAGCAGGTCGGCGGTGGCCCCCTCCTCCGAAATCTCGCCGAGGTAGAGCACGGCGATCCGGTCGGCGACAGACTGCACGGCCGCAATGTCGTTGCTCGTCACCACGATTGCCATGCCATCGTCGCGCAGCCCCGCGAGCACCGCGAGGAAGTCGGCCGTCGCGGCTGTGTCCAGGTCCCGCATCGGCTCATCAAGTACCAGCAGGCGAGGGTGCGTGACCATTGCCCGACCGAGGCAAACCAGCTGCAGCCGCCCCGGAGCCATTTCGCCAGGGCGCAATGCAAGCTCGGCTTGGGTCAGGCCCAGCCGCGTTGCCAACGCATCCACGGCCGCACGGCGGTCCGTGCCGCGCGGGGCGTGCAGCCGCAACGGTTCCTCGATCAGCGCCCGGGCGGTCATGCGGGGATTGAGCACGTCGGCGGGATCGCTGAACACCATCGTCATACGGCCGCGCAGACGGCGCAGACGACGCTCCGGCAGTGCCGTGATGTCGCCGCCCTCCAGCAGCACCGCGCCACCCTCACAGGCCACCAGGCGAAGGAAGCTCCGCGCCAGCGTGCTTTTGCCGGCGCCGGATTCGCCCACCACCGCCAGGATCTGCCCTTCCGCCACCTGGAGATCGATGCGGTTCAGGGCCGTCACGCGGTTCTGGCCGCGGCCGAACATCACGGACACACGGCGCAACTCAGCCACCACGGCGGCAATCTCACCAGTGTCGCTCATGCCGCGGCGATCCGTGCGAAGTGGCAGCGCGCGGCATGCACGCCCGCACCGACCAAGGGGGGCGCCACCAGGCACCGCTCAGTGGCATCGGGGCAGCGCGGACGGTAGGCGCAGCCCTGCTCCGGCTCCATCTGCGCGGGCGCGATCCGCCGCCCGACGATTCCAAGCCGCTCCGGCGCATCGGAAATCATACTGCGCGTGAAGGGATGGGCCGGGCGCGCGAAGACCTGCATCACAGGCCCCTGCTCCACCACCTGGCCGGCATACATCACCGCGATATCGTCGCAGTACTGGGCCACCACGCCCAGGTCGCGCGTGATGATGATGCCGCCGATCCGCCGCCGGCGCAGTTCCAGGTGGAGAAGGTCAAGAATCTGCACCTGGGTCGTGATGTCGAGCCCGGCCGTAGGCTCGTCAGCAATCAGAAGTTGCGGCTCGTTGATCAGGGCGAGGCCGAGGACCACGCGCTGCACAATGCCCGGCGTGAGTTCATGCGGCCACGCCTGCGCGCGCAGCCGGGGCTCGGGAATACCCATGGAGGACATGATCGTCTCGGCGCGCCACGCCGCCTCGGCCTTGACGATGGGCCGATGGATGCTCTGTGCGCGAACAAGCTGGGCGCCGACACGCGAATTGGGATCAAGCGTGGCGTGCCCGGATTGCACCACGAACCCGATGCGGGCACCGCGAACACGCGTCAGGTCGGCTTCGGACATGCGCAGCAGGTCCTGGCCCTCGAACAATGCCCGCCCACCGACAAGGCGCGCGCCTGGGCGCAGCAGGCCCAGGATGGCACTGGCAGCCAGCGACTTGCCGGCCCCATGCTCGCCGACCAGGCCCAGGATCCGCCCTTTCACGATGCGGAAATTGACTCCTGCCAAGGCCGGCGCATGCCCGGTTTCCCCCTGAGGGCCCGTGGCGATCCGATCGACGCGCAGGTCCTGGACATCAAGCAGCATCACGCAGCTCCACGGGGCGTCAGTGCCCCGGCCTGCCGGCCAGGCACGCCCGCCAGCATGGCGCCGGAGGCTGCTCGGCGCGGGCCATGCTCGTCGATGCTTTCGGCCAGCACCCGCAGCGCTGCACCGAACACCAGCAAAGCCGAGCCTGGGAACACCACCACCCACCATTGGCCGGCATAGAGATGCTCCACCCCTTCACGGATCATCGAGCCCCATTCCGTGGTGTCGGCCGCGGTGGCAATGCCGACAAAGCCCATGGCCGCCAGCACGCCAAGCGCCCAGGCCGCCTGGCGCGGAATCTCGCCGGCTATCCGTGCCAGGGTGTTGGGCAGCAGATGCACCACCACCAGCCGATACATGGGATTGCCCGCCGCGATCGCGGCTTCCACAAAGCCGCGTTCGTGCAGGGCCCGCACCTCGTCGCGCATCGCACGGGCGAAGACGATGGCCTCCAGCAGCCCGATGGCGAAGACCACATGACGCAATGACGGCCCCATGGCAGCCACCAGCGCCATTGCCAGCAACAGCGGGGGCACCAGGCTGATGCCCTGGAAGACGCGGCGGAGCAGCGTATCAAACCAGCCGCCGCCGAGCCCAGCCGCCAGCCCCAGGGGCGCGCCAAGCAGGATCGCCAGCGCCAGCGCGGCCAATGGCACCGCAAACGCATAGCGCGCACCATCGATCACACGCGCCAGCACGTCCCGGCCAGTGCCATCGGTTCCCAGCGGATGCGTCAGCGACGGCCCTTGCAGCACAAGCCTGGCATCCTGCGCGCCGGGTGGATACGGCCAGGCAACGGGGCGCGCCAATATGGCCAGCGCAAACCCCACCAGGACGACCAGTGCCAATGCCGCACCCATGCGGCGCCGGGCCAAGACGCGAAGCAGCCGCACCGTGCCTCCGATCATGCCCGTCTGATCCGAATGCGGGCCAGCCGTCGGATGACGGCATGCAGCAGATGAACGGTGGCCGCGATGGCGGCGCTTGCGAGAATGAAGCCCTGCACGGCGGCGAAGTCCGCCTTTGCCATGGCCTCCAGGCCATACTGGCCAATGCCACCCCAGGCGAACACGTATTCCACCAGCGCCGTCATGCTGAGGAGTGCGGCAGATTGGGCGGCGAGCCCACCGCCGATCGCCGGCAGCGCGCCACGCAGGGCGATCAGGGTCAGCATCTCGCGCGACATGCCCTGCGCACGGGCGTAGACGAAATGGGGCGCATCCATCTGGGCCAACATGGCGCCACGCACCAGCAGGGTCAGCGAGGCCCCCAGCATCAGCGCCAGGGTGAACACCGGCAGCACGAGCTGGGCCAGGGCCGAACGTGCCGCGATCGAATCCTGCATCAGGAACGCGTCGATGAAGTAGCTGCCCGTGATGGTGGGCGGTGGCGACAGCACGATGCTGATTCGCCCCGACGGCGCCGGCGCGATATCCAGCCAGCGGAAGAACACCAGAAGCAGCAGCAGGGCGAGGAAGAAGGGCGGCATCGCCTCCCCCAGCACGGAGGTTCCACGCACCGTACGATCCTCCGCCGTATCGCGCGCGAAGGCCGCGGCCATGCCGGTGGGCACGGCCATCAGCGTTCCGAGGAAGACGGCATAGAGCATCAGTTCCAGGGTGGCTGGAAAGCGGTTGAGAATCTCGTCGAGCACGCTCTCGCTCGTCAGCCAGGACCGGCCAAGCTCACCGCCGACAACGCGGATGGCATAGCGCACGAACTGCACGACTGCAGGCCTGTCGAGGCCGTAGTCCTGAACCAGCTGGGCCCGTTCCTCAACCCCGGGGCTGGGGCCGCCCAGCAGGACATCGGCTGGCCCGGCGCCGAGCTTCACGAGCATGAAGCTCGTGAACACCACCACCAAGGTCAGAAAGAGCCCCACACCAATGCGGTGCAGGAGGGCGCGGACCGGACGCTCCATTGCGTCAGAAGGTCCCCGGGCGCTCGGCCGCGGATGCCACTGTCCGGTCCACCATGCGCCTCATCTCCCGGGAACGCAGCCTCGGGCTCCCTGCCGTGTCAAGCCTTGCACTGCTTCGGCCGCCGGGCTCGGGCCCGGATGGCCCCTAGAACTCAAGCGCTTCCGCTTGGCTCCGTCGTCGCGGATGCGGTCCGGGCGAGGAAAGCGGAAACGCGGCCCAGCGCATACCACGAATCGTGCGGATGACAACCTTCTGATTGACCGCCTGCAATGCCGGCGTACTCCAATATGCGTCGCCTCAGCCCTTCACCGCCCCGGCCGTGAGACCAGAGGCGTACTGGTCGACGAAGAACGAATACACCAGCGCCACGGGGACGGACCCCAGCAGAGCACCGGCCATGAGCGGTCCCCAGAAATAGAAATCCGCCCGGGTCAGCTGCACCAGAACGCCCACCGGGATCGTGCGCTCGGCGGATGCTGTCACCAGCGTGAGGGCGTAGATGAACTCGTTCCACGACAGCGTGAAGGAGAAGATGCCGGCCGACAGGATCCCCGGCCGGGCGAGCGGAAGCGCGATCCGCAGCATGGCACCCAGCCGCGTCAGCCCGTCGATCCGGGCGCAATCCTCGAGCTCGGAGGGAATGGTGCGGAAATACCCGCTCATCAGCCAGGTGACGAAGGGCACCAGGAAGGTCGGGTACACGATCACCAGGGCCCAGATCGTATCGTCCATCCCGATGCTGGCCATCACCTCCACCATGGGGATGAACAGCAGGGTGGTGGGAACCAGGTAGGTGACGAAGATGGCGGTGCCGACGAACTCCGATCCCCGGAAGCGCAGCCGCGCCAGGGCGTAGCCGGCCGGCACGCCCATGATCAGGGCAATGGCGGTGGATAGCGTGGCCACCAACATCGTATTGGAGACCCAGGTGACGAAGTCGGTCTTCTCGAACAGGTAGATGAAGTGTTCGAGGCTGGGCGTGGCCACGTAGAGCGGGCTCTTCGAGCCGTCGTACAGTTCGGAATCCGGCTTCAGCGCCGTGATCAGCATCCAGTAGAACGGGCCCACCAGGAAGATGAGGAAGAAGGCAAGCGGTGCCCACACGAACAGGGCGCGCTCCAGCCGCGGGTGGTGGGAACGGTAGGCGCCGGGAGCCAGGGGTGCGCTCATGACCGGCTCCTCAAGCGACTGTGCTGCGGCGGATGCGACGCAGCTGCCAGACAATCAGCACGAGCAGCACCGGCAGCATGGTGAGCGAGATGGCCGCGCCCTCGCCGATGTTCCCGCTCGCAAGCCCCGTCTGGTAGCTGAGGGTGGCGAGCACGTGGGTGGCGTTCATCGGCCCGCCCTTGGTGAGGCCATAGACGATGCCGAAATCCGAGAAGGTCCAGATGATCGAAAGCACCAGCGCCGTCAGCAGCACCGGCATCACCAGCGGCAGCGTCACGTAGCGGAAGCGCTGGAACTTGCCCGCGCCATCGATCGCCGATGCGTCGTAGAGGTCTTGCGGGATGGACTGCAGCCCGGCCAGCACCGTGATCGCCATGAAGGGCACGCCGCGCCAGGCATTGACGAGCAGGACCGAGAACAGGGCGAGGTCAGGATCCGTGAGCCAGTTGAAGCCCTGCGACATCAGCCCGGAATTGACCAGGATGTAGTTCAGCACTGAAAAGTTCGGGTTGAACATCCACAGCCAGGCCATGGTGCCCAACACCGTAGGCACGATCCAGGGCAACAGGATCGCAGCCCGCACGGCACGGCGGAAGCGGAAGCTCTCGTTCAGGAGCAGGGCGAGGCCAACCCCCAGGATGAGGCGGATGGCGACAGACCCGGCGGTGAAGATGAACGTGTTGCGCAGCGTCTGGCGGTAGATGCTGCTCTCCCAGAGCAGCACGAAATTCTCCAGGCCGACGAACACGCCGGGATCCGCCAGCGTGCGGTCCGACAGCGCATAGCCGATCGCCACGAAGAACGGATAGGCCACCAGCACCAGCAACAGCAGAACCACCGGTGCCACCAGGAGGTAGCCGAGCGAGCGTTCGCCGTCGACGAGGTCGGAGAGGCGGCTGCGCCGAACCGTCCGAATGGAACGGTCCGGCGCGCCGGTTGTGGTCGAAGAGCCCATCGAGGGCGCGCCCGGCGGGGTTGCGATCAGGTGCGGCTGCGGCGGCGGGCGATCTGCTGGTACTCCTTCTCGGCCCAGGCCACCGCGTCACGCGGGGTCATCTGGCCGGTGCAGGCCTTGGCGAACATGTCCACCAGGATGTACTTGTTCACCGCCTCCGCCGCCGCCGGGGTGGGCGGCCCGCCATAGCCGGGCAGGCGGTTGATCTTGTTGAGGTCGCGGAAGATCTTGAGCTTGGGATCCTCGGGCCACACGTCTTCGCTGTCGAAGCCGGCGAGTTGCGGGATGAAGTAGGACTGGCCGGTCTTGGTCCACTTGGGCAGGAAGGTGCGGCTGTACCAGGCTTTCAGGAACTCGCGCTGGCCGGCCTTGTTCGGGCTGGAAGCGAAGGGCAGCCACACGTTGATGTTGTAGTTGGCGAAGCGCCCGGCCGGCCCGGCGGGCCAGTTGGCGTGGTCCATGTTGTCCACGATGTTCTTGCGCGCCGCATCGGTGGCCGCCGCCGCGCGGGAGGCGAGGTAGATCGTGTTCACGTTCACCGTGGCCGAAACCTTGCCGGCCAGGAAGGCCTGGTTGTTGTCCGGGTCCAGCCAGGCGGTCGTGCCGGGAATGAAATACTGGTAGATCTCCTTGTACCACTCCACCGCCGCCAGGGTGCCGGGGGAGTTGATCGCCACCGTGCGCCCGTCGGCCTCGAACTCCTTGCCGCCGAAGCCCCACAGCACCGGGTAGTTGGTGGAGCGCCCGTCTCCGGCGGCATGGCCAAGCGTCATGCCGATCGGCGTGCCCTTGGCATGCAGCTTCTTGGCGGCATCGAGCAGCCCGGCAAACGTGTCCGGGAACCTGTCCACTCCGGCGGCGCGGAACATGTCGGTCCGCCAGTTCCAGGCCGCCGGCGCCTGGCCGATCGGCAGGCTCTTCCACCGCCCCCCCACCATGGAGGCCGCCTTGGCCGCATCCATCCAGCCGCCATAGGTCTTGCCGATCTCGTCGGCCAGATCGGTCACGTCGTTCAGCTTGGCCGCATAGATGTAGGTGTCGAACTCCACGCCCATGGCCATGTCGGCGCCACGCCCGGTGCCGATCACGGAGGCGGTCTTGGTCGTCAGCTCATCGCCGGCGAAACGCTCCACCTTGATTTCCATGCCCGAGTCGCGCGCGAGGTCCGCAGCAAGCTGGTCGAGCATCGTGTTGGTCTGCGGCACGTACCACTGGCCGGCGAGAATGGTGAGCTTCGTGCCCTTCAGCGTGCCCTGGGCAATGGCGGGCGTGGCGAGCGAAAGGGCGGGGGCAGCGGCGGCGCCGGCGAGCAGCTTGCGCCGGCTCACATGTGCCTGGCGGCGGTCCTGGGTCATGGGGGCGTCTCCTCGTTTGGCGTTTCTTGTTGCTGCGGCCTTCCCCTTGCGCGTCGGACCGCCTGCCGGGGGGTGCGTTCCACGCCCCTTCCCGCGGCAGCTAATATAATACTATGCGCCGAATGCGGCGGCTGGCCAGCGGATTCGCGGCGCTTGTTGGCGGGGCGCAGCCTCAGCTAGGATTGCTGCACTGCCGCGAACGCCGCTCCGGCGATTCCCCCCAAGACTGGAGGACCACATGCCCCCGACGGTTAAAGCCGCGCTTGCCGCCACGTTGCTGGCCGGCGCCGCTGCCCTCTCCCCGCAGGCCCAGGCGGCAACGCCGCGCGATGCGCTGGTGATGGCGTGGAACCTGGATGCGCTGATCACCTTCGATCCCGCGCAGATCGCCGAGGTGAACGGCAACGACATCATCCGCAACGTGTGCGAGCCGCTGGTCAACTACGACCTGAAGGACGTCTCGAAGATGGTGCCCGGCACCGCCGAGAGCTGGTCCGCCTCCGACGACGGCATGACCCTCACGTTCAAGCTGCGCGACAACCTGAAATTCCCCAACGGCCGCACCGCCACGGCCCATGATGCCGTCTGGTCGATGCACCGGGTGGTGGGGCTGGGCTACGGCAACTCCGCCAACTTCACCCAGTGGGGCTTCACCCGCGACAAGATCGAGCAGCAGATCACCGCCGCCGACGACCGCACCATCGTGGTGAAGATGGACCGGCCCTACCCCGTGGGCCTCATGCTGTCGGCCATGTTCGCCTCCGGCTCCACCGGCATCATGGACAGCGAGGTCGGCAAGAAGGAAGCCAAGACCGTCGATGGCCGCTACGACTGGGCCAACCCGTTCTTCAAGACCAACCCAGTGTGCGTCGGCCATTTCCGCGTCACGCGCTGGAACACCAACGAGGTGGTGATCCTGGAGCGCAACGAGAACTACTACGGCGAGAAGGCCAAGCTGCGCCGCGTCATCATTCGCCACGTGCCCGAAAGCGCCGCCCAGCGCCTGCTGCTGGAGAAGGGCGACATCGACGTGGCCCGCCTGCTGAACACCGACGACCTGCGCGCCCTGTCCAAGAACAAGGACGTGGAGGTCACCACCACCACCATTCACGGGTTCAGCTACCTGGCCTTCAACGCGCAGGACCCGATCTTTTCCAACCCCAAGGTGCGCCAGGCCTTCCGCTGGATGATCGACTACCAGGGCCTCGGCTCCACCGTGCTGGAATTCCAGGGCACGCCACGCGCCAGCCTGGTGCCGATCGGCGCCTTCGGTGCGCTGGACGAGAAGGAAGGCCAGCCCTTCAAACTCGACCTTGAGCGCGCCAAGGCGCTGCTGGCCGAGGCCGGCTTCCCGAACGGCTTCACCAAGAAGTTCATCCACTCCGCCAACAACATCTCGCCCGCCATCGCCCAGCACGTGCAGGCCAACGCCGCCAAGATCGGCGTGAACCTGCAGCTGGAGCAGATGGCCGATGCCCAACTCTTCACCCGCGCCCGCGCCCGCGACTTCGAGGTGCTGCTGATCGGCTGGGGTGCCGGCTATCCGGACTCCGACAGCATGATCTCGCGCCATGCCGTGAACCCGGACAACCGGCCGGAAGCGCGCCTGGCCCAGTACCCGTCCTGGCGCTCGTCCTGGCAGGACACGAAGATCAACGAGATGGCCGATGCCGCGCGGATGGAGCGTGATACGGCCAAGCGGATCGCGATGTATCACGAGATCCAGAAATACATGATGGAGAACGGCCCGATGGCCTACATCTACCAGACCGTCCGGCCGATCGCCGTGCGCAAGGAGATCAAGGGCTTCGCGATGACGCCGTTCGACGTCGACTACGCCACCGCCGGCAAGTAGCCCACAATGGCCGAACCCAAGGCCGCGGCGGGGCAGCCCCCCGCCGCGGCGCCTTCCTCCTCCCTGCCGCGCTGGGTGCGCCCGCTGCTGCGGCAGTGCGCCTCGGTGACCGTCACGCTGCTCGGGCTGATGGCGCTGGCCTTCTTCATCGGCCGGATGCTGCCGCTGGACCCGGTGATCGCCATCGTCGGCGAGCAGGCGGAGAAGGAGACCTACGACATGGTCTACCGCCAGCTCGGTCTCGACAGGCCGCTCTGGCAGCAATTCCTGTTCTTCATCCGCGACATGCTGAGCGGCGATTTCGGCAATGCCCTGTTCACCGGCAACCGGGTGGCCGACGACCTCAAGCGTGTGTTCCCGGCCACGATCGAGCTGGCCACCTTCGCCATCATGATCGGCGTGGGCATCGGCGTGCCCGTGGGCGTGCTGGCGGCGGTCTATCGCGACAGCCCGCTGGACCACTCGGTTAGGTTCATCGGGCTGCTCGGCTATTCCAGCCCGACCTTCTGGCTGGGCCTGATGGGGCTGATCGTGTTCTACGCCTGGCTCGGCTGGGTCGGCGGCCCTGGGCGCCTGGATGTCAGCTATATCGACATGGTGGAGCCCATCACCGGCCTGCTCACGCTGGATGCGCTGCTGGTGGGCGAGTACGACGTGTTCTGGAACACGCTCAACCACATGATCCTGCCCGGCACGATCCTGGGCTATTCCTCCATGGCCTATATCAGCCGCATGACGCGCAGCTTCATGCTGGAGCAGCTGGGCCAGGAATACGTCACCGCCGCCCGCGTGAAGGGCCAGTCCAAGTGGCGCGTGGTATGGCGGCACGCCTTCCGCAACATCCTGGTGCAGCTCATCACGGTCATCGCCCTGGCCTATGCCTTCCTGCTGGAGGGCGCCGTGCTCACCGAAACCGTCTTCGCCTGGCCCGGCTTCGGCCGCTACCTCACCTCCGGCATCCTGGCCGGCGACATGAACGCGGTGCTCGCCTGCGTGCTGATCATCGGGGTGATCTTCGTGGCGCTGAACCTGCTGTCCGACCTTCTGTACCGCTTGCTGGACCCGCGCACGAAATGAGCGAGAACACCTCAACACTGCGCGGCTGGCTGAGGGCGGAGGTCACCACCTCCACGCGCCATGCGGCCCTGCAACGCTTCTACTTCGGTTGGCTGCGCCTCAAGGGCAACCCGCTCGCCCTGTTTGGCCTGGCGGTGCTACTGTTCCTGATCGTGGTGGCGATCCTGGCGCCGGTGATCGCGCCGGTGGGCTTCAACGACCAGAGCCTGACCCGTCGCCTGCTGCCGCCTTCCGCCGAGCACTGGTTCGGCACCGACGACCTCGGCCGGGACGTGTTCAGCCGCATCGTCTGGGGCTCGCGCATCACGCTCTACATCTCCTGCCTCGTGGCCGTGATCGCCGCCCCCGTCGGCCTCGCGGTCGGCACCACCGCCGGCTATTTCGGCGGCTGGACGGATACGGTGCTGATGCGCGTGAACGACATCTTCCTGTCCTTCCCCGGCCTGATCCTGGCACTCGCCTTCGTTGCCGCCCTCGGCCCGGGCATCGAGAATGCCGTCATCGCCATTGCGCTCACCGCCTGGCCACCGATCGCGCGCCTTGCGCGGGCGGAAACGCTCACGGTGCGGTCGTCGGACTACATCGCCGCCGTGCGCATCCAGGGCGCCTCGCCGGCGCGCATCATCCTCAAGCACATCGTGCCGATGTGCATCCCCTCCGTGGTGGTGCGCATCACGCTGAACATGGCCGGCATCATCCTCACCGCCGCCGGGCTCGGCTTCCTTGGCCTGGGTGCCCAACCGCCCTTGCCGGAATGGGGCGCCATGCTCTCCACCGGCCGGCAGAGCATGCTGCAGGCCTGGTGGCTCGCCGCCATCCCGGGCCTGGCCATCCTGACGACATCCCTCGCCTTCAACCTGTTCGGTGACGGGCTGCGCGACGTGCTGGACCCGAGGTCGGAATGAGCGACATACGTTCCGCGCCCTTGCCGGGCGACACCCCCCAACTGGTCGTCGAAGACCTGCACGTCCGCTTCCGCACGCCGCAGCGCATGGTCCATGCCGTGCGCGGCGTCTCCTTCAGCGTCGGGCGCGAGAAGGTGGGGATCGTTGGCGAATCCGGCTCCGGCAAGTCCCAGACCGGCCGCGCCATCCTGAAGCTCACCCCCCCCAACGGCACCGTCTCCGCCAAGCGGCTGCAGTTCCAGGAGCTGGACATCGCCGGCGCCAGCGAGCGCGAGATGCTGAAAGTGCGCGGCAGCCGCATCAGCATGATCATGCAGGATCCGAAATACGCGCTCGATCCCGTCATGCGTGTCGGCGCCCAGATCGCCGAGGCGATCCCGGAATCCCCGAGAACCTCGGCGGCTGAGAAGCGCGACAAGGTCATGGCGATGCTGGAGGCGGTGCACATCCGCAACCCCGCCCGCGTACATGATCTCTACCCGCACGAGGTGTCCGGCGGCATGGGCCAGCGCATCATGATCGCCATGATGCTGATGGCCGAGCCTGATCTGCTGATCGCCGACGAACCCACCTCCGCGCTCGACGTCACCGTACGCATGCAGGTGCTGGCGATCCTGGACGACCTCGTCACCCGCCGCGGCCTCGGCCTGATCTTCATCAGCCACGACCTCAACCTGGTGGCCACGTTCTGCGACCGCGTGCTGATCATGTATGCCGGCCGGATCGTGGAGGAATGCGCCGCCGCCGACCTGCAGAACGCCAAGCATCCCTACACCCGCGGCCTGCTCGCCTCCCTGCCCCGCATCGGCTCGCGCCACCAGAAGCTGGCCGTTCTCAACCGTGATCCGGCCTGGCTCAATGACTGACAGCAACCCCCAAGGTGCCATGATCTCCGTCCGCGACCTGCGCGTCTCCTTCGGCAGCGGCGCCGGCCTGGTGCATGCGGTGGACGGCGTGTCGTTCAACGTGCAGCCCGGCGAGACCTACGGCCTCGTCGGCGAAAGCGGCTGCGGCAAGTCCACCATCCTGCGCGCCCTGTGCGGCCTGAACCCCAACTGGTCCGGCGACGTCACCATCGGCGGCGAGGCGATGATGCCGGTGCGCACGCGCAGCTTCTATCGCCGCGTGCAGATGGTATTCCAAGACCCCTACGGCTCGCTGCACCCGCGCCACACCGTCAACACCACCCTCACCGAGCCGCTCAAGATCCACGGCATCGACGACGCGGATGAACGCATTTCTCGCGTGCTGGTGCAGGTCGGCCTCGGCCCCGCCTTCCGCTACCGCTACCCGCACCAGCTCTCCGGCGGTCAGCGCCAGCGCCTGGCCATCGCGCGCGCGCTGATCCTGGAACCGCAGGTGCTGCTGCTGGACGAACCCACCAGCGCGCTCGATGTCTCCGTGCAGGCCGAAATCCTCAACCTGCTGGTGGATCTGCGCGAGCGCCTGGGCCTCACCTGCATCCTGGTCAGCCACGACCTCGCCGTGGTGGCGCATATGTGCGACCGGCTCGCGGTGATGAACGCGGGCAAGATCCTGGAGGAACTGCCGGTCGCCGCCCTGGAGGACGACAGCCCGAGCCACCCCTACACGCGCCAGCTGCTCGCCGCGAGCCTGGGCTACGACCGCCGGCTGGCCAGCACGGCGGTGGAGGATATCGAAGGCTGACCCGCCGCTACGCCGGGCGGTTCGCCTTCAAGAACGTCCGGATGTGCCGCACCGCCATCGGGATGTGCTCCGGCGGGTCCTTCCATGGATACAGGCTCACCTGCGCATTCGGCGCCAGCCGGGCGGATTCCATCGCCGTCTCATAGGGGTGCGGCGGAATGTCGTCTGGCAGCACCAGGATCGGCGTGTGGCACTGGCGCACGAAGTCGCGCGAGACGGTGAACACGAAATCGCCGGTATCCAGATACATGCGCTTCAGGAACGCCTGCACCTGGTCCATGCCGATCTCCGGCCGGCGCTCGCACAGGGCGGGGCCCCAGTTGGCCATGTTGTTGTTATAGAACTGGTCCGGCATCTCCGGCCTGTGCCCGCTGGGCTGCACGATCACGGCGGCGACCACACGATGCGGCGCGCGGCGCAGCAGGTTCCAGATGAAGGGCCCACCGATGCAGAACCCCATGACAAAGAAGCGCTCCAACCCCAGATGATCCATCAGGGCCAGATGGTCGTCGGTGTAGGAATCCCACGGACGCTCCGGCTCCAGCGGGCCGGTGCTCTGGCCGCCATTGGCGTTGCGCAGGTCCATGGAGATGCAGCGATACTCGCCGCTGAATTCGTTGATGGAATGGAAGGGGCCCTTCTCCGCCACATAGGGCATGGTGGCATTGAGCCCCCCGCCCGGCAGCATCAGCAGCGGAAAGCCACTGCCCTCGTCCCGGTAATGGATGCGGGTGGTGGCGGTCTGGCAGAAGGGCATCCGGGCGTGCTCCCTGGTTTTGAAGCGCATCGTCCGCGCTATGCGGAAACGGTGCAAGCGGAGGATGGATGAGGAGTTTGCGGTTGGGCCTGATGCTGTTCGTGCTGTTCTACCTGGCCCCACTGGGCGTGGCCGCATTGCGCCACCAGTTCGTGGGCGTCGGCGCCGACTGGTGGCAGGCGGATCGCGGCAGCATCGGCCATCTGCCGCCGGCCGCCGCGCACCGCGCGGCGATGGTGCGCGTGTTCGCCGCCCCCACCGTGCGGTGGCGCGGCATCTTCGCCGTCCACACCTGGATCGTGGTGAAGCCGGAAGGGGCGGACCGCTACACCCGCTACGACTACACCGCCTGGGGCGAGCCGATTCGCGTGAACGGCTTCGCACCCGATGGCCGCTGGTTCGGCCGTGCGCCGGAGGTGGTATTCGCCGCGGATGGCGAGGCCGCCGCCGCCCTCATTCCGCGCATGCAGGAAGCCGTCGCTTCCTACCAATGGCGCCACCTCGGCGATTACCGCGTCTGGCCCGGCCCGAACTCCAACACCTTCGTCGCCGCGGTTCTGTCATCGGTGCCGGAAGCGCATGCCGTGCTGCCGCCCACCGCCATCGGCAAGGATTTCCCGCATGACGGGCGCTGGCTCCGCCCCACCCCGTCGCGCACCGGATTCAGCCTCACGCTCGGTGGCATCTTCGTGGTCACGCTGGGATGGGTGGAGGGCATCGAGCTCGGCGTGCTCGGCGCCGTCTCCGGCATCGACATCCGCCGCCCGGCGCTGAAACTGCCGGGGCTCGGCCGCATCGGCATGCCGGCCACGGGTTGATCCCGCGGCCGGCGCGCCTTCAAACGCCCTTCGGACGCGGCTGCAGGTTCGGCTTCACATCCGGCGGGATCGGGCAGACATAGGGCGTGGCCGCCGTGCGGGCGGCATGGTCCGCCTTGGCCGAGGCCAGCAGCTCCGGGTTGCGGATCGCCTCGGCAGCCGTGGCGGCCATCACCTTGGCCACGTGCACCATGCCCTTCTTGGCCAGCGCGGACTTGCCCTGCGCCGTCATCTGCCAGGAATGGAACGGCGTGCCGACTGCCACCGTGGCGCCATCGGCCTGCACCAACGGCACCTTCCAGGAAACGTCACCCACATCGGTGGAGCCCAGCATCGGCGCGCCGGTCTGGCCCAGCTTGGTGATGAAATCGGCCAGCGGCTGGTCGGCGCGGAACGGCACGCCATGCCGGCGATAAGGGTAGGCGATATCATCCGGCGAAAGCGTCGCGCGGATCTTCTCGGCAAACGCCCGGTCCTCGTCGTCGAACGCCGGCGGGCCGAGCCGCTCGAACTCCGCGTGCATCGCCTTTTCCAGCGGCGAGTTGCCCATCAGGTTGGAAACGGCGGAGATCACCTTTTCCTCCACCGTCGTCTCGGTCATCAGCGCCGCGCCCTGGGCGATCTTGCGCACGCGGTCGTTGAGCTGCTGCATCTCCACCAGGTCGCGGG
Organism: Acetobacteraceae bacterium; assembly: GCA_044358135.1. Lineage (GTDB taxonomy): Bacteria > Pseudomonadota > Alphaproteobacteria > Acetobacterales > Acetobacteraceae > CAMDGX01. The sequence continues at coordinate 17,346 of JBIKOJ010000064.1, forward strand.
CGCGGATGGCGTAGCGGATCTTCGCCGTGCCCTGCACCACGTTCGGCGCGATGCCGCCCACATCCAGATAGGCATAGTGGATGCGCGCATCGCTCGGCATGTGCTCGCGCATGTAGTTCACGCCCACGTTCATCAGCTCCACCGCATCGAGCGCGGAGCGGCCGAGATGCGGCGAGGCGGCGGCATGAGAGGGCCGGCCGGTGAAAGTGAAGTCGATGCGGGTATTGGCCAGGCTCAGCGCATCGTTCACCCCGGCGAACGGCATGGAATGCCAGGTGATGGCGATGTCCACGTCGTCGAAGCAGCCCTCGCGCACCATGAACCCCTTGGCCGCCCCGCCTTCCTCAGCCGGGCAGCCGTAGTAGCGCACCCGCCCCTTGATGCCCTGCGCGGCCAGCCAGTCCTTCACCGCGGTGGCCGCCAGCAATGCGCCGGAGCCGAGCAGGTTGTGCCCGCAGCCATGCCCCATGCCGTCGCCCGGCAACGGCGTCGGCTCGGTGGCGCCGGCTTCCTGCGAAAGCCCGGGCAGCGCGTCATACTCGCCCAGGATGGCGATCACCGGCCCGTCCTCGCCCGCCTCGCCCATGATGGCCGTGGGGATGCCGGCGAGGTTCTCGGTGATGCGGAAGCCCTGCCGCTCCAGCTCCGCCTTGTGCTCGGCCACCGAGCGGAACTCGGTGTAGGCGATCTCCGGCATGTCGAACACGCGGTCGCTCAACGCCTCGAAGGCCTCGCGCTTGGCGTCGACAAGCTGCCAGATGATGTCCGAGTTCTGCATGGGGCCTCCGGGCTTTGGGTGTGCGCCTGTCTAGATCAATCGCGCGGCAGCGGCCAGCGATCGAGATAGGTCTGGTACTCCGGCTCCACGTCGATCTGCATCGTCGCCAGGAAGCGCACCACCGCGCAGTAGAACGCGATCGTCACCACCAGGTCGGTCAGGTGCTCGGTGCTGAAATACCCCTGCAATTCCTTGAAGGTGGCATCGCTCGCCGCCCCCTCCACCGTCATCTCCCGCGCCGCGCGCAGCACGCAGCGCTCCACCGCGCCGAGCGAGGTCGTCTTGCCCGCGGTATCGTCGATCAGCGCCTGGATGTCGGCATCCGACACGCCGAAATCATGGCCGATCTTCACGTGGTGCGACCATTCATAGGGCGAGCGCGCCAACCACCCCACCTGCAGGATCGCCAACTCACGCAGCCGCCCATCCAGCGTGGATTTGTTGCGGATATAGCCGCCCAGCCCCTGGAAGGCGCGCGTGGCGCCCGGCGAATGCACCATCAGCCGCATCAGCGCGATGTCGCGCGCCAGCAGCTTCTGGTCCTCCGGTTGAAGGTCAGCTTGGGTGAGGTAGGGAAGGCGGGCCATGGACGATCCTCCGGTGATCTTGCCGCCGAGGATAGAATGGCTTTGAGTGCAGGGACAGTTGCACCAGGGCGGGGTTGAGGCGTGGACGGAGCACGGGCCGAGCGGACAAGGATTGCGCATGCGCCGGTGGTGGCGGAGCCGGTGCCGGCACTGGCGAACGCGGCCGAGGTGCTGCGCACGCCCTGCGGCGACGGCAGCATGGTGTGGCGCCGCTGGGGCCAGGGCACGCCGCTGGTGCTGCTGCATGGCGGTACCGGCTCCTGGCGCCACTGGGCCGGCAACATCGCGGAACTCTCGAGGCACTATCAGGTCTATGCCGCCGACGCGCCCGGCCTGGGCGATTCCGACATGATGCACGAAGACCCGGAGATCACGCCCGAAAGCGTCAGCGCCATCGTGGCGGATGGCCTCACCCACATCCTGCCGGAAGGCGCCCGTTTCCACATCATGGGCTTCTCCTTCGGCGCCATGGTCGCCACCCATGTGGCCGCGATGCATGGTCCTCGTGCCCGCTCCCTCACCGTCGTCGGCCCCGCCGCCCTCGGCTTCACCCGCCCGGCCGTGCCGCTGGAGAAGGTGCGCAACAAGCAGGGCCAGGAGCGCTACGAGGCGAACCGCAAGAACCTCGGCATGTTCATGTTCGCCGACGTAAGCAAGGTAACCGAGGAATCCGTGGCCATTCAGGACTGGAACACGGTGCACGCCCGCTTCAAGAGCAAGGGCTTCGCCGGCTCCACCAGCCTGCGCGACGCCGCCGGCCGCGCCACGGCGTATCTCACCGCCGTCTGGGGCGACCAGGACATCACCTCCTTTCCCTCCATCGAGGCGCGCATCGCCTCGCTGCGCAGCACCCGCCCGGATGCCCGCCTGCGCGTGATCGAGGGCGCCGGCCACTGGGTCGCCTACGAAGCCGCCGAGGAATACAACCGCCTGGCGCTGGAGATCCTGCGCGAGGCCGAAGCCGCCGGCGCCTGAGATGCTCCCGCGGCGGGCCCTGCTGGGCTTGGCCGCGTTCTGGCTGCTCGCCGCGCCCGCCCGGGCCGCCGAGGAGGTGGATCTCCTGTTGGTCCTCGCCGTCGATGCCTCCGGCAGCATCAGCGAGGACCGCTTCCGCCTCCAGCGCCAAGGCTACGCGGATGCCTTCCGCGACCCCAAGCTCCACGCCGCCGTCGCCTCCGGCCCTTCCGGCAGCGTCGCCGTGGCGATGTTCCAATGGACCGGGCCCGGGATGCAGGTGCCCTCCGTGCCCTGGTCCCGCCTGTCCGATCCCGCCTCCGCCGCCGCCTTCGCCCGCCGGATCGAGGCCGCGCCGCGCATGCTGTTCGGCGGCGGCACCTCGATCAGCGGCGCGATCGACCATTCCATGCGCCTTCTCACCGCCGCCCCCTTCCAGGCCCCCCGCCGCGTGATCGACGTCTCCGGCGACGGCGCCAACAATCGCGGCCGCCCCGCCTGGCAGGCCCGCGACGAGGCCGTGGCCCAGGGCGTCACCATCAACGGCCTGCCGATCCTGGCGATGGAATGGAACCTCGACGACCACTACCAGGAGGAGGTGATCGGCGGCCCCGGCGCCTTCATGATCCCCGTGGCAAGCTTCGAGGAATTCGCGCCAGCCGTGCTGCGCAAGCTCGTCACCGAGATCGCCTGGGCACCGGTTCAGAGATTCAGCGGCGCCAGAAACCCATTGATCGCATCGGCCACCGGCGCCGGCGTCTGCACCGCCATGAAATGGCCGCTGTCCAACGCCAGGAACCGCGCTCCCGGAATGGCCTGCGCGATCGGCTCCACCAGCGCCGGCGGGCGCAACTTGTCGTGGATGCCGGCCAGCAGCAGCGTGGGGCAGCCGATCTTCCCGTATTCCGGCGCGAGGTTGGTCTCCACAAGCATGCGGTAGATGCAGCCGTAACTGTGCGGGTCGTTGGCGATCCAGCGCGCGCGGAACTCGCGGTAGTGCTCGGCATCATGGCGCACCTCCGGCGGGTAGGAAGCCGCAAAGCTCTCCTCCACCACCGCCGCCATGCCGCGCCGTTCCGTATCCTCCGCCCGCGCCAGCGTTGCCGCGCGCCGCTCCGGCGACACGCCGGTGGCCGGCCCCATCGCGATCAGCGCCGCCGTGCGCGCGGTATGGCGCAGCGCGAAGGTCATGGCGATGCCGCCGCCCACCGCACAGCCGGCGATCGCCACCTTGCCGCCGATCCCCGTGGCATCCAGCAAGGCGGCGATATCGTCGGCCATCAGCGCCATGCTCGGTGTGGCCGACAGCTTCTCGCTCTGCCCTGCCCCGCGCGTATCGAAGCGCAGCACGCGGCGTGCTGCCGAGAGCGCCGGCAGCACATGGTCCCAGCTATCCAGCGTGCCACCCATCTCATGCACCAGCACCAGCGTGGTCGGCCCGCTGCCCGTCACCTCATAGCGCAGCGCGGTGCCGTTCACCTCGATCCAGCGCTTCATCTCATGCCTCCGGCAGAGCGATGTCGGGCGTGACCAGATCCTTGCATTCCTGCGCAAAGGCCAAGGGCGCCCCTGTCCGCCGCTGCAGTTCCTCGCGCGATATCCCCGGCAGGATCTCATGCACCAGGAAGCCCTGCGGCGTGACGGACAGCACCGCGACATCGGTGTACACCCGCTTCACGCAGCGCACCGCCGTCAGCGGCAGGGTGCACGCTTCCAACAGCCGCGGCCCGCCCTTGCGCGTGTTGTGCTCCATCATCACCCACACCGCGCGCGCGCTCGCCGCCAGGTCCATCGCCCCGCCCACCAGCGGCCCCTTGTCCGGGATGCGGTTGTCCCAGTTGGCCAGGTCGCCGTTGCTGGCGACCTCGAAGGCACCGAGGATCGTCACATCGATATGCCCGCCGCGGATCATCGCGAAGCTGGCCGCGGAATCGATGATCGTCGCCCCCGCCCGCAGCGTCACCTTCCGGCTGCCGGCATCCACCAGATCGGAATCCGCCGCATTGGCAGAGGCCAGCGGCCCCACCCCAATGATCCCGTTCTCGGACTGCACCACCACGTCGTAGTCATGCGGCACGTAGTCCGAAACACCCACGGGCATCCCGAGCCCGAGGTTCACCACGGTGCCATCCTCGATGTCCTGCCCCACGCGCCAGGCCATCTGCATCCGGTTGAGCGGCTTCATGGCTCAGGCTCCCGCAACGAAAATACGATCGACGAACACGCCGGACAGCATCACCTGCTCCGGCGGGATCGGCGTGTCGCTGAACGCCCGCACCTCGGCCACCACCAGCTTCGATGCCGTGGCCATCGCCGGGCCGAAATTCATCTGCGCATGGCGGAAGGTCAGGTTACCCCATCGGTCCGCCATATCGGCACGGATCAGCGCGGCATCGCCGGGGATGGATTTCTCCAGCACGTAGTCCCGCCCATCGAAGTTCCGCACTTCCTTGCCCGCCGCGAGGTCGGTGCCGAAGCCTGTCGGCGTGAAGTAGGCCGGAATGCCGGCGCCGGCGGCACGGATGCTCTCCACGAACGTGCCTTGCGGCAGCACCTCCAGCTCGATCTTCCCCTCCTTGTAGAGCACCTCGAAGGCCGACAGTGCCGCCTTGTCGTGCCCGCGCGCCGCCGAGCAGATCACCTTGCGCACCATCCCGGCCGCGATCAGCTCATGCGTGTTCGAAAGCCGATGCGTGGCCGAATTCACCACCAGCGTCAGGTTCCGCGGGCCGAGGTCGAGCAACGCCGCCACCAGCTGGTTCGCGAACCCCGCCCCGGCAAATCCGGACAGCATCACGGTTGCCCCATCCCCGATGCCCGCCACGGCCTCCGCGGCCGTCGCCCTTCGCTTCTCGATCGCCACGCCCGTTTCCCCCTTGCGGATCGCGCGACTCTAGGCGACGCACCGGGCCGATGCCAACATGGCGCCCCGGGGAAGGAAACACCGCATGACGACGGATCGCATGGTGCTGCACTGGTCGCCGCGCTCGCCCTATGTCCGCAAGGTGGTGATCGCCGCCCACGAGCTCGGCCTGCACCACCGTATCGACCAGGTGCGCACCGTGGTCGGCGGCACCGACCCGCACCCGGAGCTGATGCGCGAGAACCCGCTCGGCAAGATCCCCACCCTGGTGCTGGCCGACGGCACCATCATCTACGATAGCCCCGTGGTGTGCGAGGCGCTGGACCGCATGGCCCGCGGATCGTTGTTCCCGGCCGACTGGTCCGCCCGCCTCGTTGCCCTGCGCTGGCAGGCCCTCGGCAGCGGCATGCTCGATATCTCCCTGCTGCGCCTCACCGAGCGCAACAAGCCCGAGGCGATGCGCAGCGCACCGCACGAGGCGCTGTGGAAGGGCAAGATCGACTGCAGCGTCGATGCCCTGGAAGCCGAGGCCGAAACCCTCGCCGCCACCCCCTTCAACATCGGCCACATCGCCATCGGCGTGGCGCTCGGCTACCTCGATTTCCGCTTCGCCGCCGAGGCCTGGCAGACCGGCCACCCCAAGCTCGCCGCCTGGCACGCCAGCTTCAACGCGCGCCCCTCGGTCGCCGCCAACATGCCGCAGGAGGGCTGAGCCCATGATTCGTTCGCGCATGATCGGCGACGCCAAGGTCACCAGCGTGCTGGAATACACCGGCCCCACCCACGCGCCGGAATTCCTCTTCCCCGAGATCGCCAAGGCGGAACGCGACGCCGGCATCAAGGCCCAGCAGCACTGGATGGCGCCGAACCACTATGTGCCGCACATGGACCGCTTCATCGTCACGATCCAGATCTGGGTGGTGCATGCCGGCGGCAACGTGATCCTGATCGACACCGGCGTGGGTAACTTCAAGCCGCGTGCCGCCCCGCGCATGAACAACCTCAACACCCTGCTGCTGCCCTGGCTGGAAGCCGCCGGCGCCGCGCCGGACCAGGTGACGCACGTGGTGCACACCCACCTGCACACCGACCATGTCGGCAACAACACGGTGCTGCAGGACGGGCGCTGGGTACCCACCTTCCCCAACGCGAAATACTTGTTCCCGAAGCAGGAATTCGATTTCTGGAAAGCCGAATACGACCGCGGCGACACCATGGTGCAGGCCGGCTCCTTCGCCGATTCCGTCCTGCCCATCCTGGAAGCCGGTCTCGGCACGTTCTACGACGGCAGCCACGAACTCGCCGGCTGCCTGGCCCCGGAGCCGGTCTTCGGCCACGCCCCCGGCATGTTCGCCATGCGCTTGCGCTCCCAGGGCGAGGAAGGCCTGTTCTCCACCGACACGATGCACTCGCCCATCCAGGTCGCCTACCCGCACTGGAACGACCGCTACGTGCTGGACGCCGCCATGGCCAAGGAATCCCGCGCCCGCCTGCTGAAGAACGCCGCCGATCGCGGCGCCCTCATCATGCCGTTCCACTTCGGCAACCCCTATTGCGGCTATGTCCGCAAGCAGGGCGAGGGCTACGCCTTCGAGCCGGCGAGCTGGTAGGGCAGCAAGGCCAGGGCTCTGCCCTGGACCCGCCAGGGACCTGAGGTCCCTGGACCCACAATCGTTCGCCCATGCGGAGAGGGGGAT
>JBIKOJ010000233.1:0-7307 GCA_044358135.1 Acetobacteraceae bacterium
CGCCCCTCTACCGCCCTCGCGCTTCGGGCGTTCGTGCGTGGATTTCGAGCCATGCGGCGACGTGGTCTGCGACGGCGGGGATGTCCCCATCGGCGTCGAGCCATGCCTTGTAGACGAACTGGGCTTCGGGCGTTCGTGCGTGGATTTCGAGCCATGCGGCGACGTGATGTGCGACGGCAGGGATGCCGCCCGCCGCGTCGAGCCATGCCTTGTAGACGAACGAGGCTTTCGAGTGCCCAGAATTGTGCCGGCACCAAGCGGCGACGGCACTTGCAATTGCCTCCGGAGGCATTCCGGCGCGGAGCCATGCGACGAGGAGGTAGTGGGTGGCTTCGGTGCTGGGCCACGTCTCGATCTGCGTGAGCAGTTGCGGCGTGAAGCGTGCGGCGTCGAACACGAAGGCGCGCCGGACGAGCAGGTTGCTGGACTGGGGGCGAGCGAGGGTTCCGGCGAGGAGGTCGGACAGGATGGCGGCGTGGCGCGGCGGGAGGCTGGCTCCGGAGCGGGCGATCGCCTCCGTGCGGATGGACAGAGGGACGTCGCAGAATGGGTCGGCGGCGAGGCTGTCGCGGAACTGCGGCGCAGCCTCCAGCAGGGCGCAGAACTCGGGCGTGGGGAGGAGGCGCGATTCGGCCACAGCCCGCGCGGCGGCGCCGAGGGCATTGGGGCAGGCCGCACTGAGATGGGCGAACAGGCGGGCGGGGTCGATGGCGGCGATGCCGGGGTGGGCGGCCAGGCGGCCGGCGGCGGCGAGTGCGGACGCCAGGTGGTCGTCGCGCGCTGCGTTCTCCAGCAGTGATTGCAGGCGCGTGGTGGCCACCGGCGGCATGGCGAAGACGTGGCGGGCGACAAGGGCGTCGGCGAAGACGTCGTGAGCGGCGGACCAGCCTTCGTCCTCCAGCTCGATCCAGCGGTCGGTCACGAGAATCTCGAACAGGCGGCGCTGGTGCGGCGCCAGGGCGCCGGGCGTGTTGGACGAGATGGGAAGTGCCAGCGCGAGGGCGGCCAGATCGGGTTCAATTTCCTCGGACGTTTCGCCGAGGCGAGCGGCAATTGCGGTGATGCGGCGGTCGGCCCAGGCGCGGACGTCGGCGACACCGATGAGGCCGGCGAATTGCTCGGCATACTGCTGCGGAGCGGTGCGGTAGAGAAACACGGCAAAGGCGGCCAGGACAGGGAGCCCGTTGCACAGCGCAGCGATGGCGGCGGCATCGGGCAACCCGGCTCGGACGGGGATCTCGCTCGCGACCCAGCGGGCGAAGTCATCCTCGGCGCCCAACTGGCGAAGCCCGGGGGCGAGATCGGCGCGCAATGGATCGAGGGGCGCGAGGGAGTCGCTGACGGGCTGGCTGGCACTGGCGCGGCAGGTGACGATGAGGCGCAGGCGATGACCGGCATTTGCGGCAGCATCGTCCAGGCATGCGGCGATGGGTTCGAGATTGCGGGCGGATTCGGCGTAGTCGATGACGAAGACGATACGGGCGGGTGAGGGGTAGCTGGACAACACATCCAGTATCGCTTCGGGGGATGCGGCCGACTTCAACTGCAATGGCGTGAAGCCATGTTCCTTGGCAAGGAGGGCGGCGAGATGCAGGGCAAGGCGGGTCTTGCCGACGCCGCCAGGGCCGGAGATCAGGAGGGCGCGTGTGTCGTCGGCGAGGCGCGCGACCCAGTCGGCCTCGCGCCAGGGGATCGAGCGGCCAGTGGCGGCTGCGTATTCCTCGCGGGAGAGGTAGGGCAGGTGTGCGTTGTCGAGGAAAGCACGGAAACCGGGGGAAGGTTGTGCTTCGTGCAGCGGGCGGATGCCTAGCGGCAGTCCGCCGAGGCTGCGGGCACGGGCAAGGTCGGCGTTGGCGAGTTCATCGCGCAGCTGGAGGCCGACGGCGTTCGGGTCGAGGCCAATGTTGATGTTGCCGTTGTTGTCGCCGCTGATGGCTATGCCGCCGTTGCTGGCAACCGGTGGTTGGCGAAAGGCAATTGAGCCCCACCAGCGGCGGATGAGGGCGAGCATCGACCAGCTATTTCCGGGGAGGCTGAGGAGTCTTGGGGGGAGCGGTGGAGATGTTCCCGCTATTGCTTCCGCCGATCGCAACGCCGCCGTTATCGGCACGGACAGAGGGTTTGGATGCGAAGAACTTGATGATGACCCAGAGCGCGGTGGCGATCGTGACCACTCCGGCGCCGAGCCAAGCGAGGACCGCACGGTTGGCCGGGTCTTTCAAGTAAGCGAGTACCGCGTCGAGCACCGGTGCCTCCCGGAAGTGGCAAGGTATAATGCGTTCGGTTGTGTCGTGTCAGCAAGGAGGGTGGGCGGGTTTGTGGCTGGCGCAGGGACGGGGAGGCGGGGATGGGCGGTGCGGCCACAAGAGCCCCCCTCCGGCTCCCCCCGCGAAGACGCGAGGGCAGAGAAGAGTCTCGGCGCAGATTTTGAAAGTTCTTTGGTTCTTTCTTTCAAGAAAGAACGCGCTTGCTGTCTGGCTTACCGCTGGGGCGATGGAGCCTGTTGGGGTTTGGGGCGTTGAGGGCATGGCATTGGAACAGGAGATGGCCATGCGTGGTGCTGATATTCGGGCGGAGATGGATGTGATTGGGGCCGACGGGGTTCATGTCGGGACCGTGGACAAGGTGGAGGGGGGGCGGATCAAGCTGACCCGGCGGGATAGTGGGGCGGGGCGGCATTCGGGGCATCACCATTTCATCGACCTGGGGTTGGTGGCGGAGGTCGAGGGGGAACGGGTGCGGCTTTCGGCGAATGCGGCGGTGGCGGTGACGATGGAGGAGGAGGAATCGGGCAAGGGGGTTTGATGAGGGAACGTTCTTTGGTTCTGTCTTTCAAGAAAGAACGGCTTGCTTGCTTTTGACTGCGGGGTGGCGGCGCGCAGAGCCCCACCCCTGCCCTCCCCACAAGGGGGAGGGGACAGTTTATCCGGAGAGGCCTAGTTTTTCGGCCAGGCCGATGCGCTGGAGCTTGCCGGTGGCGCCTTTGGGGATTTCGGGGAGGAAGACGATCTTTCTCGGGACCTTGAACTGGGCGAGGCGAAGGGCGGCGAAGTCTCGCAGGGCGGATTCTTCCAGGGTGTGGCCTTCGCGGAGGACGACGGCGGCGGCGACTTCCTCGCCGAGTTTGCTGTGCGGCATGGCGAAGGTGACGACCTGGGCGACGGCGGGGTGGTCCATGAGGATTTCGTCGACTTCGAGGGGGCTGACCTTCTCGCCGCCGCGGTTGATGATTTCCTTGAGGCGGCCGGTGAGGCGGAGGTAGCCGGCTTCGTCGAGCGTGCCCTGGTCTCCGGTGCGGAACCAGCCGTTGGTGAAGGCGCGGGCGTTGGCGTCGGGGTTGTTTTCGTAGCCGGCGGTGACGTTGCGGCCGCGGATGACGATTTCGCCGAGGGCGCCGGCGGGCAGGAGGTTGCCGTCGTCGTCCATGATGGCGACTTCCGGGCCGGCGGCGATGCCGACGCTGCCGGCGTAGTGGGCGCGGGGCGGGAGGGGGTTGGAGGCCATCTGGTGGGCGGCTTCCGTCATGCCATAGGACTCGATGACGGGGACGTGGAAGGCTTCCTCCAGCGCGGTCATGACCTGGGGGGGGAGGGAGGCGCTGCTGGAGCGGATGAAGCGCAGGCGGCCGCGCTGGATGATTTCCGTGTTGCGGGCGGCGAGCGGGAGGAGCGCCTGGTGCATGGTGGGGACGGCGGTGTACCAGCTCGGGCGGATTTCGTCGTAGTTCGCGAAGAATTTGAAGGCGTTGAAGCCGGGGGTGCAGGAGACGCTGCCGCCGGCGGCCAGGGACGAGAGCACGGCGGCGATGAGGCCGTGGATGTGGAAGAGCGGCATGATGTTCATGCAGGTGTCTTCCGGGCCGAGTTCCAGGAAATGGCCGATATGGGCGGCGGAGGCGGTGATGTTGATCTGGCGCAGAGGGACGATCTTGGGGCGGCTGGTGGTGCCGGAGGTGTGCAGGACCAGCGCGATGTCTTGAGCCTCGGCCTCGCCGGGGTGGGCGGGGGTGCCGGTGAGGGGGGATTGGAGGGTGAAGTCTCCGGCTTCCGCTTCGCCGGGGATGAGTTCGACGATGGGGATGTTGCGGGCGGCGGCCACGGCGCGGGCGGGGCTATCCATGCCGTGCTGGATGACGAGGGCCTTCGCGTTGAGGTCCGAGAGGTAGAAATCGAACTCGTCGGCGCGGTAGGCGGCGTTCAGCGGCGCGGTGGTGGCGGCGCAGGCGATGGCGACGAAGGCGGCGGCCATTTCCGGGCCGTTGGGCAGGACCATGGCGACGCGGTCGTTGCGGCCAATGCCCATGGCGTTGAGGCTGGCGGTGGTGCGCTGGGCCAGGGCGCGCAGGCCGGCATGGGTGAGCCAGGGGCGGCCTGGCGTGCCGATGGCGGGGGCGCTGTCTGCCCCGCGGCGGAGGAACTGGGGGACGGTGTCGGCGTGGTAGGTGATCACGGCTGGCCTCCCAATTTTGGGGTCAGGATGGCCTAATGTGTGGGATGGGGGAAGGGCTCGCGGGGGGGGCGGGGGGTTGGTAGGCTGGCGGGATGAGGCGAATCGCGGGCGTGGACGAAGTGGGGCGGGGGCCGCTGGCGGGGCCGGTGATGGCGGCGGCGGTGGTATTGCCACGGCGGGTGCCGGCGGCGCTGGCGGCGTTGATCGACGATTCCAAGCAGCTTTCGGCGCGGCAGCGGGAGGCGGCCTTCGCGGCGCTGATGGCAGCGCAGGCGACCGGGCGGGTGGAGATTGCGCTGGGGGCGGCGAGCGTGGCCGAGATCGGGCGGATCAACATCCTGCGGGCTTCGCTGCTGGCGATGCGGCGCGCGGTGCTGCGGCTGCCATCGGTGCCGGACCTGGCACTGGTGGACGGGAACATGGCGCCGGACCTGCCCTGCCCCGCGCGGTGCGTGATCGGGGGGGATGGGAGCGAGCTGGCGATCGGGGCGGCTTCCATCATCGCCAAGGTGGTGCGGGACCGGTGCATGGCGCGGCTCGACCGGCGCTACCCGGGGTATGGCTGGCCGGAGAATGCGGGGTATGGCACGGCGGCGCATCGTGATGCGCTGCGGCGGCTGGGGGTGACGGTGCATCACCGGGCTGGGTTCGGCACCGTGCGGCAGCTGAGCCTGCTGCTGGAGGCGTGAGCGTGACGCGCGATTGACGCGGCGTCGGGCGGTTCGCGACAATGGGGGCTCATTCCGGAGCGTGCCTGAGCCCGTGGAGATCGTCCGCGAACTTCCCCTCGACCAGGTGATCCTGGGCGACGCCGTGCGCATCATGCGGATGCTGCCGGCGGCCTCGGTGCACTGCATCTTTGCCGATCCGCCGTACAACCTGCAGCTGCGGGGCGAACTTCGGCGGCCGGATGACAGCCTGGTGGACGGGGTGGACGACGACTGGGACCGGTTCACGGATTTCGCCGCCTATGACGCGTTCACGCGCGAATGGCTGGAGGAGGCGCGGCGGCTGCTGCGCAAGGATGGCACGCTGTGGGTGATCGGCAGCTACCACAACATCTTCCGCATCGGCGCGCTGTTGCAGGAGATGGGGTTCTGGATCCTGAACGACGTGGTGTGGCGCAAGGCCAACCCGATGCCGAATTTCCGGGGCCGGCGGTTCACCAACGCGCATGAGACGCTGATCTGGGCGGCGCGGGGGCGGGAGAGCCGGTACCGGTTCAACTACCACGCCATGAAGGCGCTGAACGACGACGTGCAGATGCGCAGCGACTGGTATTTTCCGCTGTGCACGGGGCCGGAGCGGCTGCGCAACGAGCATGGGTTGAAGCTGCATCCGACGCAGAAGCCAGAGGCGCTGCTGCACCGGGTGATGGTTTCGAGCACGGGGGTGGGGGATATCGTGCTGGATCCGTTCCTGGGGACCGGAACGACCGCGGCGGTGGCGAAGCGGCTGGGGCGGCATTTCATCGGGATCGAGCGGCATCCGGCGTATGTGGAAGCAGCGCTGGGGCGGGTGATGCGCGTGGAACCCCTTTCCGACGCGGCCGTGACGGTGACGGCAGGACGGCGGGAAGTGCCGCGGGTGCCGTTTGGGAGCATCGTGGAGCGGGGGCTGCTGGCACCGGGGACGGTGCTGATGGATCGCACGCGCACGGTGCACGCCGTGGTGGTGGCCGACGGGACGGTGCGGGTGGGTGACCTGCAGGGCTCCATCCATAAGGTGGGGGCGGCGGTGCAGAATGCGCCCTCGTGCAATGGCTGGACGTTCTGGCATTTCGAGCGGGATGGTGTGCTGGTGGCGATCGACGAGCTGCGGCGGGACGGGGCCGAGAGTGCGTGAGCGGGAAAGCGGGCCTGCCATGCGGATGACGGCAGGTGGGGCTATTGTCATCGCCCGGGAAGCCCCGTATTAGACTGGTCCTCCGCTGATTGCGGAACGGAGCGCGGGCGTAGCTCAGGGGTAGAGCACAACCTTGCCAAGGTTGGGGTCGTGGGTTCGAATCCCATCGCCCGCTCCAATGACCACCACCCCACCTTTCTCTCATGGCGGACGGGCCACGTAGAACCCCAAGATATTTGGGGGTTTTTCGCGTGGGGTTGGGGGTGGCTTTGCGGCTGAAACCCCGTTTTCTCTCTCCGAAGGGGCATTTCTCTCCGAAGCTTGGGGGTAGGTGGATTTACACCCAAGGTTTCAACGCACTGAAATCACGTCGCTTTCTGCGAGGGTAACCTTGGGGGTTGCGTGTGTCGTTTGACCGGGCGAAAGGAGCCTGGCGCGAATCGTTGGGGCTTACCCAACCTCTGAACGCCGATGCCCATTGGGGCAGCATCCTCGCTACGATGAGACACCGCGTGCGCCCATAAGCAGGTTCTCGAACTCCTCCCGCATTGGCGTCGTCAGTCGGCCGAGTTGCAGTGCATCGGCCATAGCGCGCGTCGGGTCTGCCTGATCCAGGAAACCCATGGCGAAACCGAGCTTCTCAGGATGGGGCACTTCGGCCCACGGGCGTGCCTCGTCGCCTATGGTGAGGCCACGAAATGCCGTCGTCCGCGTCGGCCCTATGCCAGAAACCCAAATGACGTCCTCGCCGTCCTCAGTCGTCATGATGCGCCCAAGCGGTTCCGCAGTATCGCGCACCAGCCGTACGATCTCTCGGCCGGTTCGCTGAAACCCATGGCGGCGAGCAATGAGGCGGGACAGTCGCCGAAGTGTCACCACTCCCTCGGCGGTGAGGATCGCGCTGACGACCGCGGTAAGTATGGGCCCATAGTCAGCATCGTAGAAACGGGACGGATCGACTGCCGGCGGCGAGAGGGCTGGCGGATCAGTAAGGCCCGCTCGGACCAAGGCAG
>JBIKOJ010000234.1:0-7299 GCA_044358135.1 Acetobacteraceae bacterium
TCCCCGCTTGAAGGCGCTGGCGGCCACGGCCGCCAGCGTGCCCATCACGCTGTTCGGCCTGGTGCTGGTGACGTTCCTGATCGGGCGGGTGATGCCGATCGACCCGGTGCTGGCGATCGTGGGCGACCGCGCGCCGGCCGATGTGGTGGCGCAGGTGCGGCTGGAACTGGGGCTCGACGAGCCGCTGTACGTGCAGTTCTGGATCTACCTGGGCAAGCTGGTGCAGGGCGACCTGGGCCGCAGTGTGATGACGTCCCACACCGTGGTGGACGACATCATCCGCTTCTTTCCGGCCACGATGGAGCTGGCCACGGCGGCGATCATCATCGCCGCCCTGTTCGGGATTCCGATCGGCGTGCTGGCGGCGGTGAAGCAGGGCAGCCGGATCGACCATGTGATCCGCGTGATCACGCTGGCGGGGCATTCGCTGCCGATCTTCGTGCTGGCGCTGATTTCCCTGCTGGTGTTCTACGCCACGCTGGAAATCGCGCCGGGGCCGGGGCGGCAGAACATCCTGTTCGACGACATGGTGCCGACGGTGACGGGGCTGCTGACCGTCGATTCGCTGATCGCCGGCGAGTGGGAGGTGTTCTGGGACGCGCTGGCGCATCTGGCGCAGCCGGCGGGGGTGCTGGCGTATTTCAGCATGGCGTATCTGGCGCGCATGACGCGGGCCTTCATGCTGGATACGCTGAAGGGCGAGTTCATCATCACGGCGCGGGCCAAGGGGCTGTCGCCGGCGCGGGTGATCTGGAAGCACGCTTTCGGCAACATCGCGGTGCGGCTGATCACCATCCTGGCCCTGGCCTATGCGGGGCTGCTGGAGGGGGCGGTGATCACCGAGACGGTGTTCTCCTGGCCCGGGCTGGGGCAGTACCTGACCATTTCGCTGCTGAACGCGGACATGAACGCGGTGCTGGGGGCGACGCTGGTGGTGGGGGTGACGTATCTGGCGTTCAACCTGCTGGCGGACCTGCTCTACCGGCTGCTTGACCCGAGGGTTCGCTGATGAGTGCCACGACGCCTTCGAACTGGCGCGACTGGCTGCTGACCGACACGCCCTCCTCCCGCCGGCAGGCGGCGTGGGGGCGGCGGTATCGGCTGTGGCGGGATTTCACGGCCAACCGGCTGGCGATGGGCGGGCTGGTGGTGGTGGTGGTGCTGATGGTCGCCTCCCTGGCAGCACCCCTGCTGGCGCCCTACGACCCCGGGATCCAGAACCTCGCGAACCGGCTGGCCCGGCCCTCGGCGGCGCATTGGCTCGGCACGGACGAGCTGGGGCGGGACATCCTGTCGCGCATCCTGTTCGGCGGCCAGGTGACGCTGGGCATGGTGGTGGCCGTGGTGATCATGGTGGCGCCGCTGGGGCTCGCGATCGGCTGCATCGCCGGGTATTTCGGCGGCGCGCTGGACCGCGTGCTGATGCGCGTGACGGACGTGTTCCTGTCCTTTCCCCGGCTGATCCTGGCGCTGGCCTTCGTGGCCGCGATCAAGCCGGGTGTGACCAGCGCGGTGTTCGCCATCGTGCTGACGGCGTGGCCGCCCTATGCGCGGCTGGCGCGGGCGGAGACGCTGACGGTGCGGGGTACCGACTATATCGCCGCGGTGCGGCTGACCGGGGCGAGCTCCTTCCGCATCATCCTGCGCCACATCGTGCCGATGTGCATCGGCAGCCTGGTGGTGCGGGTGACGCTGGACATGAGCTCCATCATCCTGACGGCGGCCTCGCTGGGGTTCCTCGGCATGGGGGCACAGCCGCCCTCGCCGGAATGGGGGGCGATGATCGCAACCGCGCGGCGCTTCATCCTGGAGCAGTGGTGGGTGCCGACCATTCCGGGCGTGGCGATCTTCGTGGCCTCCTTGGCGTTCAACCTGCTGGGGGATGGGTTGCGCGACGTGCTCGATCCGAAGCAACGCTGATGGACATCAACATCCAGAACCTGACAATCGATTTCCCCACCGCGCAGGGCGTGAGCCAGGCGGTGCGTGGGGTTTCGATGAAGATCGGGCGCGAGAAGTTCGGCATCGTGGGCGAGAGCGGGTCGGGCAAGTCGCTCACGGCGCGCTCGATCCTGCGGCTGCTGCCGGACAGCGCGATCGTGCGGGCGGATGCTCTGACCTTCGACGGCATCGACGTGATGCGGGCGGATGAGAGCGCGATGCGCGCGATCCGCGGGCGGCGGGCCGGGCTGATCATGCAGGACCCGAAGTTCTCGCTGAACCCGGTGATGACCGCCGGCGCGCAAATCGAGGAGGCGGTGCGGGCCCACACCAAGGCCGGCCGGAAGGAGGCGCGGGAGAAGGCGCTGGATCTGCTGGCGCAGGTGCAGATCCGCGATCCCAGGCGTGTGGCCGATGCGTATCCGCATGAGCTCTCCGGCGGGATGGGCCAGCGGGTGATGATCGCGATGATGCTGGCGCCCGATCCGGAACTGCTGATCGCCGACGAGCCGACCAGCGCGCTGGATGCCACGGTGCAGGCGGAGATTCTGCGGCTGCTGGACAACCTGGTTTCCAGCCGCGGCATGGCGCTCATTCTCATCAGCCACGATTTGCCGCTGGTCTCGCATTTCTGCGACCGGGTGGCGGTGATGTACGCGGGGCGGGTGGTGGAGGAGTTGCGCGCGGCCGATCTGGCCCAGGCCAGGCACGGCTATACGCGCGGGCTGCTGGAGTGCCTGCCGACGCTGTCGCAGGAGAAGCGGCGGTTGAACGTGATGGCGCGGGATCCGGCGTGGTTGGCATGAGGCAGGAAGGAAGCTGTTCTTTTTTGAAAAAAAGAACCAAAAAACTTTTGCGACCTGGCGCCGGGAGGACTCGGAGCCATTCGGAAAAGTCTTTTTGCTTCTTTTTCTTCAGAAAAAGAAGATTCTTTCTTGGGCTCCCCACATGATCAAGGTCGAGAATCTCGGAGTACGCTTTGGCAGCTTCGAGGCGGCGCGGGGCGTTTCCTTTGCGGTGGCGAAGGGGGAATCCTTCGGGATCGTGGGTGAATCCGGCTCCGGCAAGTCCACCGTGCTGCGGGCGTTGTCCGGCTTGAACCAGGACTGGTCCGGAAAGATGGAGATTGCCGGGGTGGCGCTGGGGCCGCGGCGGCCGAAGGATTTCTTCCGGCGGGTGCAGATGGTGTTCCAGGACCCCTATGGTTCCCTGCATCCGCGGCAGACGGTGGACCGGGCGCTGTCGGAGCCGCTGGAGGTACATGGCATTGCGGATCCGGAGCCGCGCATCCTGCGGGCGCTGGCGGAGGTGGCGTTGCCGGCGGCGGTGCGGTTCCGCTATCCGCACCAGCTTTCGGGCGGGCAGCGGCAGCGGGTGGCGGTGGCGCGGGCGCTGATGAGCGAGCCGGATGTGCTGCTGCTGGACGAGCCGACCAGCGCGCTGGACGTTTCCGTGCAGGCGGAGGTGCTGAACCTGCTGATGGACCTGCAGGAGCGGCGGAACCTGACCTATGTGATGGTGAGCCACAACCTGGCGGTGGTGGCGCATCTGTGCCGCACCGTGGGCGTGATGCAGGGCGGCGAGATGGTGGAGACGGTGACGTCCGCCGATCTGCGCGCGGGGCGGGCTTCGCATCCGCACACGCGGGAGCTGCGGGCGCTTTCGATGGAGCTGGAGGAGCCGTGAGCAGCAACTTTGCCGCCGGCACGCACAGGGTGCCGATGCGTGACGGCGTGCGGCTGGCGACCGATGTGCATCTGCCGGCGGGGCCGGGGCCGTTTCCGGTGATCCTGGAGCGCACGCCGTATGGGCGCGAGGAGGTCAGCCGCAGCGAGATCACCGAGGCCGACCGGCGCCCGCTGCCGCGGCCGGAGCTGGCGGCGTATTTCACGGCGCATGGCTATGCCGTGGTGTTCCAGGACAACCGCGGGCGTTACGGCAGCGAGGGCGTGTTCGTGAAATACCTCTCCGACGGGGAGGACGGGTACGACACTTGCGCCTGGATCGTGGAGCAGCCGTGGTGCGATGGGCGGATCTGCACGATGGGGCTTTCCTATGCCGCGCATACGCAGGCGGCGCTGGGGTGCCTGGGCGCGCCCGGCGTGGTGGCGCAGGTGCTGGATTCCGGCGGGTTCGCCAATAGCTGGACCGGGGGGATACGGCAGTTCGGGGCGTTCGAGCTGAAGCAGGCGACATGGGCGTTCAAGCAGGCGGGGCTGTCGCCGGAGGCGCAGGCCGATCCGGTACTGAAGGCGGCGCTGGCGGCGGAGGATATCCGCGACTGGTTCACGCGGCTGCCCTGGCGGGAGGGGCATTCGCCGCTGCGGCATCACCGGGATTACGAGGCCTATCTGTTCGAGCAGTGGCGGCACGGGGCATTCGACGGGTTCTGGCAGCAGCTTGGGATCTGGGCGGAGGGGTATTACGACCGCTATGTGCGGGCGGAGTGCGTGCACATGTCCTCCTGGTTCGATCCGTATCCGCGCACGGCGACCAGCAACTACATGGGGTTGAAGGCGGCGGGGCGTGGGGGGCAGCGGCTGATCCTGGGGCCTTGGATCCATGGCGACCGCAGCGACCGGGTGTTCGGGGATGTGGATTTCGGGCCCGAGGCGACGGTGGATTCCTGGGCCGGGGATTGGCGGCAGTATCGGCTGCGGCATTTCGATGCAGTGATCCACGGAAGGCCGAACCCGGAGCCGGCGGTGCGGGTGTTCGTGATGGGCGGGGGCTCCGGGCGGAAGACCGCCGAGGGGCATCTGGACCATGGCGGACGGTGGATCAGCCTTGACGATTGGCCGGCGCCGGCTTCGGTGCCGACGTCGTTTCACTTGCACGGCGATGGGCGGCTGGATGTGGCGCCGCCGGGGGCGGGGGTGGCGCCGCTACGCTACGACTTCGATCCGGCCGATCCGGTGCCGACGATCGGGGGGAACCTGACCAGCCTGGAGCCGGTGGCTTCCGGCGGGGCGTGGGACCAGGTGGCGGCGCCCCAGTTCTTCGGCTGCAAGGCGCCGTTCCTGCCGTTGGCGGCGCGGCCGGATGTGCTGGTGTTCCAGACTGCGCCACTGGCCGAGGCGGTGCAGGTGGTGGGGCCGGTGGAGGCGGAGTTGTGGATTTCCTCCGATGCGCCGGATACCGACTTCACCGCCAAGCTGATCGATGTGCATCCGGCCTCGGCGGACTACCCGCGGGGCTATGCGATGATCCTGACCGATGGGATCTGCCGGCTGCGCTATGCCGATGATCCCGCGGTGCCGCGGCTGAACGAGCCGGGGATTGTGCGGCGCATCGTGGTGACGCTGTTCCCGACGGCCAACCTGTTCCTGCCGGGGCATCGCATCCGGCTCGATATCTCCTCCTCCAACTTCCCGAAATTCGACGTGAACCCGAATACCGGCGAGCCGGAGGGGCAGGCTCGGCGGCGGCAGGTGGCGGGGAACGCCGTGTTCGTGGACAGCGCGCGGGCGAGCCGGGTGGTGTTGCCGTTGTTGCCGGTTCAGACTTTCACGTCGTAGTCGGCGAGTTCCGGGCGCATGGCCTCGATGACGAAATCGACGAAGGCGTCTGGGGCATCGAGGTAGAACTCGCGATCTGAATAGGCGCCGACGGTGGCGGCCAGGCCCTGTTCGGCGAGCCAGGTGGCCAGGGTTTCCAGCTCCTCGCGCGGGGTGAGGCTGAGGAAGGAGACCTGGGAGCGCTGCTTGTCTGAATCGCGGTGCGTGGTGTCGCTGCGGCCGAACTGGAGATCGACGTTGGTGCCGGGCTGGCGCATCCAGATGGCGCGTTCGGTGCGGCGCAAGACGACGAAGCCGAGGCGCTGGGTGAACAGGGCCACCACCGTGTCGAAATGCACGGCCGCCAGCCGGTTGGCCACGTGATTGAAATTCATCGCCGGGGGCTCCAAAAAGGTTCGGCGCCATCACACCACAGGATCGCCCCGATGCCCCAGCCCGAACATATCTCCGCCCTCGGCGTGCCCGACCCCTCTACGCTGGACGAGGACCTGCAGGCGATCTGGCGCAAATGTGTGGAGAAGCTCGGCTTCGTGCCGAACGTGTACTCCACCTACAGCAAGCGGCCGCTGCGGCTGCGCAACTTCATGGCGATGTACAACGAGATCATGTTCTCGGAGTCCGGCCTTTCGAAGCTGGAACGGGAAATGGTGGCCGTGGTCGTCTCCTCCGCCAACCGTTGCTACTACTGCCTGGTGGCCCACGGCGCCGCGGTGCGGCAACTCTCCGGCGACCCTGAACTGGGCGAGATGATGGCGCTGAACTACCGCGTGGCGAAGCTGGACGCGCGGCAGCGGGCACTGCTGGACTTTGCCTGGAAGCTGACCACCACGCCCAACCTGGTGGACGACGCAGACCGCGATACGCTGCGGGCGGTGGGGCTGACGGAAGACGATATCTTCGACCTGGCGGAAACCACGGCGTTCTTCAACCTGTCGAACCGAATGGCCTCGGCAACCGACATGATGCCGAACAAGGAATACCACCGGAGCGATCGGGGCGAAGGGTTCGTTCCGCCGGCGCCTAAGAAGAGGAAGTAAGGCGAGGGCTCTGCCCTCGACCCGCTGGGGCCTGATGCCCCAGACCCCCATCCGTTTGGGCGTGAGTCGTCTCCGCGAGATGCGGGGGCCGAAAAACGGATTCATGATGAGATGGCACGCGCGGCCGCCGATGGCGGCGCGCGGGCAATAGCAAGGGGGCAAGGCTGCGGCGCACGGTTGCCGGACAGGCGCAGGCCACGCCCGGGCAGGCCGCGGAGGATCCAGCCGATCCAGGCGCGCTGGCGGCGGAGACGGCGCAGGGCGCGCGGGTGGAGTACGGGCGCGAGATCGTCGATGGTTTCGCCGGTGGGGGAGAACTGCCAATCGCGCTGCGGGGTGCGCCAGGTGCGGCCGTGGGCCGGGGCCAGGGTGGCTTCGAACTGAGCCGCGATGGATTTGCTTCCGGTGAGGATGGCCAGCTGGGCGAGCAGGAGCTGGAGCAGGGTCGCCGGAAAATGGACGCGATTCATCGCTCCTGCCAAGCGGCGGAGGGCGTCGGCTTCGCGCGGAGCGGCGACGGGATGTGTCATCACCGGTGATTGTGCCAAACGCAGCACCGATGGAAAAGGAAATTTTAACTAGATTTGGCGATTTAACCGGAAATAACGCCTATTGACGCTTACGGCGGCCCGTCGCCCGGACGGTGGCGGGTCCGCTTCGCGACCCGCCCTACCTGTTGATGGGGTGAGAGCCCGTTTGAAAACTCTGCTTGTACGCCTTGCGTGCGGCTGGCAAACGCTGGTGAATGTGGAAGCACTCTCATCGCCAGCGGCTGACCTCCATCGAGAAGCAGACCAAACGTT
>JBIKOJ010000235.1:0-7291 GCA_044358135.1 Acetobacteraceae bacterium
AAGAAAGATGCCCGCCTGAACCTCACCATGTGGGATGCGCTGGGCTACACCGGCATCAACTTCAACCTCGCCAACGGCCCGGCCGCCAACACCCTCACCGGCCAGAACGCCCTGGTGCGCCAGGCCTTCGAACTCGCGCTCGACCGCCAGGCGATCAGCGACGTCGTCTTCGCCGGCATGCTGACCCCCACGGCCCAGGCCAACATCTCCAGCTCACCCTTCCACGTGCCAGACATCCAGCCGCCCGGCCGCGACATCGCCAAGGCGAAGGCCCTCCTGGCCCAGGCCGGCATCACCGGCCGCGTGCCGGTGGAGCTCACCGTCACCAACGCGCCCGAGGCGCAGCAGGCCGCCGAGGTCATCCAGTCGATGGTCGCCGAGGCCGGGTTCGACCTGAAGCCGAAGGTGATGGAGTTCGCCTCCTCGCTCCAGGCCGGCTACAAGGGCGAGTTCCAGGCCTACATGATCGGCTGGTCCGGCCGCGCCGACGCCGACGGCAACATGTGGGCGCTCATGCACTCCAAGGGCGCCTTCAACTACGGCAAGCACAGCAACGCCGAGATGGACAAGCTGCTGGACGACGCCCGCGTCGCCACCGCCGTCGCCGACCGCCGCGCCATCTACGCCAAGGTGTGGGAACTCCAGCGCCGCGACCTGCCGCTGATCTACCTCTACAGCACCCGCAACATCATCGGCACGCAGAAGTCGGTCCAAGGCCTCAGCGTCGTCCCCGACGGCCTCCTGCGCCTGGGCGGCACGAAGTTCTCGCAGTAAGGCAAGGCGAGGGGCTCTGCCCCTCGACCCCGCTGGGGCCTTAGGCCCCAGACCCCTCGACCTTTTTTCCGCCTTCGGCGGGGAGGGGCCGACCGGGTGGTTCGAAGTGCCTCGACGGCCCCTCCCCGCCGAAGGCGGAAATTGATGTGGGTCCAGGGACCTCAGGTCCCTGGCGGGTCCAGGGCAGAGCCCTGGCCTTTCTTCCGGGAGAACGCCGCATGCGCCAGATGACAATGGTGGGCTTTCTGCAGGCCCAGAACTGCACCAACCTTGCGATGTCCTGGCGCCATCCGGACAGCCGGACGGATTTCATGTCCGCCGATTTCTATCAAGAGATCGGCCGCACGCTGGAGCGCGGCAAGTTCCATCTCGGCTTCTTCGACGACCGTTTAGCCCTGCCCGACCGCTACGGCGGCGACCATGCCCACGCCATCGAGCACGGCATCCGCGTGGTGAAGCTGGACCCGGTCGCCTGCCTCATGGCGATGGGCATGGCCACCACCCATCTCGGCCTCGGCGCCACGGCGTCCACCACCTATTACGAGCCGTTCCATGTCGCCCGCCAGTTCGCCACGGTGGATCACCTCACCGGCGGCCGCGCCGCCTGGAACGTCGTCACCTCGCTGAATGAGGGCGAGGCCTGGAACATGGGCCGCAACGAGGTCGCCGAGCACGACAGCCGCTACGACCGCGCCGACGAGTTCATGGAGGTCGTCACCGGCCACTGGAAGTCCTGGGCCACAGACGCCCTGGTGATCGACAAGGCATCGGGCCTGTTCGCCCACCCGGAGAAGGTCCGCCGCCTGGACCACAAGGGCGAGCACTTTGCCTCCCGCGGCCCCTTCACCGTGCCGCGCACGCCGCAGGGCCATCCCGTCATCATCCAGGCCGGCCAATCCGGCCGCGGCCGCCGCTTCGCCGGGCGCTGGGCCGAGGTGATCTTCGCCGGCGGCGGCCCGCTCGCCGTGCAGCAGGCCGGCTACAAGGCCGTCAAGGACGAGATCGCCGCCGCAGGGCGGGACCCCGAGCAGGTGCATCTCTGCACCCTCGTCCACACCGTCTGCGCCGCCACGAAGGCCGAGGCGGAGGACAAGATGGCCTATATCGAAACCCTGCCGCTGGAGATCGACGCGCTCTCCCTGCTGTCGGAGGCGCTGAACTTCGATTTCGCCACCAAGGGCATGGACGAGCCCTTCACCGATGCGGAAATGGCCAGCATCGGCGGCATCCAGACCATGCGCGACCGCGTGGTGCAGGCCAGCGGCAAGAAGAACCCCACCACCCGCGATTTCATCACCATCACCGGCCGCGGCCGCCCCCACGGCGCCGTCGTCGGCGGCCCGAAGGAGGTGGCGGACAAGCTGGAGGAACTCTTCGTCAACCGCGGCTGCGACGGCTTCGTGGTCGGCGCCACCCACGTGCCTGGCGCCTACGCGGATTTCGTGGACCACGTGGTGCCGGAACTGCAGCGGCGAGGGCTCTACCACAAGGACTACCGTGGCAAGACCCTGCGGGAGAACCTGGGGCTGGCGATCCCGGGCTGAACCCGCGTCAACGCCGGCCCAGCAGGAATGCGGCGATCGCCAGCCCCTGGAACCCGATCGCCGCCAGGAACACCGCGACGCTTCCTCCCGTCACGTCGCCGTCGCGCAACATCCCGAATGCGGCTGGCGCGAACGCATAGGTCGCCTGCCCGATCGCCACGATCAACGCCACCGCGCGCCCGGAATCCTCACGGGCGAACTCCACCTGTGCGATCAACGGCGGCACCGAGGTGGCGTTGCCGATGCCGAACCCGAACAGCAGGATCCCCAGCACCATCATCGCCGGCTCCTGCAGGCCGGACAGGATCAGGAACGCCCCACCGCCGATCTGCACGGCATAGCTCAGCGCCGCCATGCGCCGCCGGTCCGCCCCGGCCGGCATCAGCCAGCCGAACACCGTGCGCCCGGCAATCGCCGATGCCGTGGCCAACCCCATCACTACTCCCGCCGTCCCACCGCCGAGCGCGGGCACGATCAGCGAAAATAGATGCGACAACAGGCCGATCTGGGCGAACAGCCCCAGCGCCATGCCCACCGCCAGGGTGCGGAACTGCCAGTTGCGCCAAAGCAAGCCGCCCGGCAACGCCGCCACCGCGGCACCGACCGCCCCGCCGGCACCTGGGCTTGGCGCAACCCCGTCGGGAAACTGCCCCATCGATGCCGGTGACCGGCTGAAGACCGCAGCCGCCAACCACCACACCACCACCACCGCCACGCCGCCGACCAGGGCGACAGCGGCCTGGAACCCCATGGCGTCGATCAGCAACACCCACAACGGCGAGAACACCATCCCACCGATGCTGCCGCCGTTATAGGCCATCGACAGCGCCTTCGGGCGTCCCGCGACGAACCATTGCGACACGATGAGGTTGATGGCCGCCGCCGCCATCGTCGACCATCCACAGCCGGTCAGGGCCGCGGCGACAAACAGGTGCCAGGGTGCCTCGGCGCTGGCCCAGCCTACCAACCCCAGCGCCAGCGCCGCCACACCGGCCCGGGTCACCGCCGACGCGCCAAACCGCGCATGCAACCCCGGCAGGTTGGCGGCGAGCACCGCGCCCAACAGGTAGTGCGCGGTCACCGCCGCAGACACCAGCGCCACCGGCCACCCGCGCTGCGTTTGCACGGCATGCAGGAAAACCGGCGGCCCATAGAAGCCCAGCCCCCACCCCAGCACCGCCAGCACGAACGCCCCGGCCACTACCCGCCAGCCGAAGAACCCGGCCGCGCCGCCGCCCGGCGCCCTCACCGGCCGATGCCCGTGGGATAGCGGTTCGGCACATCCCTTGCCAGGCACATCGGCGCCTGCTCATGCCGCAGCCCGGGCAGGCCCATAGGGGAAATCGGCGCATGGATCATCATGGCTCCCACTTACCAACCTCGGGGCCGCCATTGCTTCGCCCGCCACCGAAGCATCGCACTCCGCGCCATGCTAGAATGGCGCCATGAAGGAAGGCCCGGACATCGCCCGCTTGGCATCGCTGATCGGCGACCCCGCGCGCGCCAGCATGCTCATGGCATTGATGTCGGGCATGGCACTCACCGCGGGCGAGCTGGCCCGCGAGGCCGCGGTCACGCCGCAGACCGCCAGCGCCCACCTGTCTGCGCTCGTCCATGCCGGATTGCTGACGGTCGAGGTCCAGGGCCGCCACCGCTACATGCGCCTCGCTGGCCCCGAAGTCGCCACCGCCCTCGAAGGGTTCATGGGCCTTGCCGCCCAGATGGGCCGCCTGCGAACGCGCCCGGGCCCGCGCGATGGGGCGATGCGCCACGCCCGGGTCTGCTACGACCACCTCGCCGGCGCGATGGGCGTGCGCCTGCATGACGCCTTCATGGACCAGCGCCTGGTTGTCGCCACCGCCGATGGGTTGGGCCTGTCGCCGCGCGGCGCTGCGCGGCTGGCCACCGACGGGATCGACATCGCGTCCCCGGCGCGAACCAGCGCGCCGCTGTGCCGAAGCTGCCTGGACTGGAGCGAGCGGCGGCACCATTTGGCGGGCCGCGTCGGCGCTGCGCTGCTGGCGATGTTCATCGACCGCGGCTGGGCCCGCCGCGACCCCGCCAGCCGTGCCGTGCTGTTCTCCGCCGCGGGGCAGGCGAAGTTCGAGGCGTTCCTGGTTGCCGGCCCGGACTACGCCGCCGCCGAGTGACCGCGCCTACCGCCAGTTCGGCGGGCTGACCACCATGATCAGCATGGCAAGGGCGGCGACAACCGCCACCCCGGCCACCGGCAGCATCAGCACCATACCCACGCGCCCATGCCCGCGCAGCCGCATCAGCCAGGCCAGGAACGGCAGCGAGAACAGCGTGCCCAGCATCGCCCCCCAGATCAGGATGTTGAACGTGGTGACGCTTCCATCGGCCAACCCGATGATGAAGAACCCGAACGCTACCAGGGCGGCGAGGATGTTGATCGCGAACAGCATACCGAACAGCTTCATCCCGCCATCCTACCCCACCCTGCCCCCCTTGAGCACCCGCCCAACCCGGCGCATCGTTCCCTTCGCCACCAGGAGGACCTGCCAATGGACGACCCCGGCCAACCGGTCGGCTACATGGAACGAACGCGCCTCTACTACCGCGCGCTCGGCTACAAGGCCGACTACCAATGGGCGCACCACGAAACCGCCCCCTTCGCCCGCCTCGCCAAGCCGCTCACCGAAGCGCGCATCGCCCTGCTGACCACCGCCAGCCCGCTCGACGGCTCCAACAAGGATGCCAAGGGTTGGCGCCACGTCTGGTCCGCGGCGGTCGACCCCGCGCCGGATGCGCTCGACACCAGCGACCTCGCCTGGGACCGCGAGACCACCCACACCAACGACCGCGAGAGCTTCCTGCCACTCGCCGCCGCCGCCGCCCTGGCGCGGGAAGGCCGCTTCGCCGGCCTCACGCAGCACTTCCACGGCGTCCCGACGGAATACAGCATCCGCAAAACGCTGGCCCAGGACGCACCGGAAACCCTCGCCCGCCTCCGCGAAGACGGGGCCGACGCCGCCATCCTCTGCGCCATCTGACCGGTCTGCCATCAAACCGTGAGTTTGATCGCCCGGCATCTGGAAGAGAACGGCATCCCCACCGTCGTCATCGGCTCCGCGAAAGACATCGTGGAACACACTGCGGTCGCCCGCTTCGTGTTCACCGATTTCCCGCTCGGCAACCCCGCCGGCCTGCCTGGCCAGGCGGAGATGCAGAAATCCATCGTCGCCCAGGCGCTGGATTTGCTGGAGACCGCCACCACCCCGCAAACCACCGTCATCGCCCCGTTCCAGTGGAATGGCGATCCCGGCTGGCGCGCGGTCTACAACCGGGTCACTCCGGAAAACGCCGAGTACCTGCGCGAGAAGGGCGAGGCGCGCCGGCGCATGATGCTGGCCAAGAAACCGGTCACGGGCTGACCAAGGCGCGGCGCGGGGTCACTCCCGCGCTGCCGCCATTGCGCGGAGCGCCCCCTGTGGCCCCCGTGGCACCTCGGCGAAATCGCCCCGCAGCGCCTTCAATGCCATTCGTTCCTCATCGATCTCGGTCGCGGTGCGAAACCCCATCCGCCGCAGCACCGGCACCGGCGGGCACCATCCCTGCAGCGCGTGCTGCAGCAGGAAGGCCGTTACCGCCACCGGCAGCACCAGCCACCGCCGGTCCCGCCCAAGCCCCAGCATCAACCCGCTGAAGGCGAGCACCGCGGCATTGGCCTGGATCGCCCGCTCGATATCCCATTCCCGCTCAAGCTCGCGCAGCCGGGCCGGAATGCGCTCCGGGTGCAGCGCGTGCCACGCCACCCGCTCATCCGCCTGGCGCCGGATCTGCGCGTTGATCTCCGCGGCGGTGTTCTCCGCCACGCGGGCGGCGGTGCTGGGCAGCATCGTGTCCTCCGGGGTGAGTCCGCTCCCCCAATGGCCCGCCCCCGCCCCAGGTTCCCCCCGCGCCCCTGCCGCCCGCGCCGAACCATCGCGGCCCCGCCGCATTTCCCCCCTCAGTGCAAACCAGCGGAGGCGACACCCATGCACCCGATCATCCCCGCCCTGGCCGCGGCACTTCTCGCCGCCGCCCCTGCCTGGGCCGACACCAGCCGCACCGAACAGCCCGCCAAGCCCGGCGAAGACACCTCCGGCCGCATCCAGCGCGGCGAGGCCTCCTACTACCACCCCAACCTGCACGGCCGCCCGATGGCCAACGGCGAACCCTTCGACAGCCGCTCCAATTCGGCGGCCAGCCGCACCCTGCCGCTGGGCACCATCGCCCTGGTGCGCAACCTCGAAACCGGCCAGATGGCCACGGTCGAAATCGAAGACCGTGGCCCCTATGCCGGCGGCCGCGTCCTCGATGTCAGCCCCAAAACCGCAGAGGCGCTGGGCATGAAGCAGGACGGCACCGCCCCGGTGGAAATCGCCCCGGTCCAGGTGCCGCAGCCCGACGGCACCCTGAAACCAGGCGCCGGGGCAAACCGCTAACCCAGCCCCAGCTCCCCCGCCACCCCATAGCCCTGCGCCAGGTCGCGCAGCTTGGCCCAGGTCGCATCCTCCACCTCGATGCCCTTCGCACGGCGATCCTGCTGCTTCAGGTGCTCGATCTCGCCGGGATAGAACACGCCCGGGCTGCCGGCTGCCGGCTTGGTGTCCTTCAGGTATTGCGCGAACTCCGCCACCTCGCGCTTGAAGGTCGCCAGCGGGCGGAACGCCGCCACGTTGAACACCGCCATGAAGCACCCGTCATTGTGCCGCCCGGTGGGGTCGATCCCGAACCCCAGCCCGGTCAGCAGCCCGCACAGCACCTCCACCATCGCGGCCAGGCCGGTGCCCTTGAACCCCTCCGTGCCCCCCAGCGGCAGCAGCGCGCCACCCTGGCGGAAGCTCTTGGGGTCCGTACTGGCCGAGCCATCCGCCGCCACCACCCAGCCCTCCGGGATCGCCTGCCCCCGCGCCGCGGCCAGCGAAATCTTCCCCGCCGCCACCGCCGAAGTCGCCATATCCAAAAAG
>JBIKOJ010000237.1:0-7265 GCA_044358135.1 Acetobacteraceae bacterium
CGGGGGCCGGGCGAGGGGCCGGATGAGCGGCCGGGCGCGGCGCGGGGGGCGGGGGAAGGGTGCCGGCCTGCCATTTCTCGAACAGGGACAACAGCAGGGCGAGGGCGCGGGCCAGGGCGGCGTGGCCGGCGGCGGCCAGGGCGGCGAGCAGGAGATCGCGCGCCTGCTGGACCAGGCCCGGGACGGACTCCTCCCGTGACGCCTGGGGCGCCGGGGGGAGGAGGGAATATGACATGTGGATATATCTAACAGACCTTCACGCCATTGCCAAGGAAAAAATGTGGGGTGTGTGGATTTTTTTTCCACATCTCGTGGGGACCGGCTAGGCTTGCGGGGTCGTGGCAACAGGAGGCGGGCATGGCTGGGCGGTTTGTGTGGCATGAATTGATGACATCGGATGCGCCCGCGGCGGCGCGGTTCTATGCCGAGGTGGTGGGCTGGACGGCGCGGGATTCCGGCATGCCCGACATGGAGTACACGCTGCTGCTGGCCGGGGAGCGGCAGGTGGCAGGGCTGATGGCGCTGAGCGAGCAGGCCAAGGCCGGCGGGGCGGTGCCGGGCTGGACCGGGTATGTGGCGGTGGACGACGTGGATGCGGGCGCGACCCGGGCGGTTTCGCTGGGCGGGAGCGTGTGCATGCCGCCGATGGATATTCCCGGGGTGGGGCGGTTCGCCGTGGTGGCGGACCCGCAGGGCGCGGTGATCGCGCTGTTCCATAGCGATGGCGAGATGCCGGCGGCGCCGATGATGGCGCCGGGAACGGTGGGATGGAACGAGCTGATGGCGGCTGACGCTGCCGGGGTGTGGCCGTTCTACGAGGCGATGTTCGGCTGGACGAAGGGGGATGCGCTGGAGATGGGGCCGATGGGCACCTACCAGCTGTTCGCGGCCGAGGGCGTGGTGTGCGGCGGGATGATGACCAAGCCGGCCGAGATGCCGGTGCCGTGCTGGGGCTACTACTTCGCGGTGGAGGATATCGACGCGGCGCTGGCCCGGGCGGTGGAGCGGGGCGCGCGGGTGATGAACGGGCCGATGGAGGTGCCCGGCGGGGCCTGGGTGGTGCAGGCGCTGGACCCGCAGGGAGCGGGTTTCGCGCTGGTGGGCATGCGGGTGAAGTAGGCACGCAGCCGGGCGGGGCTATCGCGCCCCGCCCGGGCTGTGCTGTTATCGAACCATCACGCCGTCCGCCCTGAGCGGCAGGAACAGGGCCGGACGCCGCTCGATGCCCCGAACTTCGTATCTCGCCCATATCGACACGCTGCGCGCGATCGCCGTGGTGGCGGTGGTTCTCTACCACCTCGACCCCCGGCTGCTGCCGGGCGGGTTCGTTGGGGTGGACGTGTTCTTTGTCATCTCCGGCTACATCGTCAGCCGGTCTGTGAGCCATATGGGCGGGGCGTCGTTCCTGGGCTTCGTGACCCAGTTCTATGCCCGCCGGCTGCTGCGGATCGTGCCGGCGCTGGCGGTGTGCCTGGTGGCGGCGACGCTGCTGACGGTGATGTTCATCCCCTATGCCTGGCTCAGCGGCACCAGCCAGCGCACCGGGCTGGCGGCGTTCTTCGGCTTCAGCAACCTGGTGCTGCTTTCGACCGCTTCGGATTATTTCTCGCCGCGCTCGGAGTTCAACAGCTTCACCCACACCTGGTCGCTGGGGGTGGAGGAGCAGTACTACCTGGTCTTCCCGTTCCTGTTCTTCTTCTGGCTGCGCGGCCGGCGCCTTCTGGCCACCGTGCTGTTCGCGGTGGCGGCGGTGGCCTCGCTTGGGCTGGCGGCGATGGATGCGGAGCCGGTGCGGGCCTTCTTCCTGCTGCAGTTCCGCTTCTGGGAGTTGGCGGCCGGGGCGCTGCTGTTCCTGCTGGCCGAGCACCGGGCGCCGATCCGCCATGCGCTGCCGGTGGCGTGGCTGTCGCTGGCGGTGCTGGCGGTGGCGCTGGCCACCGCAGCGCCGGGCAGCACGCCGTTTCCTGGCGCGGTGCTGCCAGTGCTGGGGACGCTGGGGGTGATCCTGGCCTTTCGGGCGCTGCCGGAGGCGGACTGGCTGCGGCGCGGCTTTGCGCACAGCGTGCCCACCTATCTCGGCCGGATCTCCTATTCGCTCTACCTGTGGCACTGGCCGGTTTTCGTGCTGTTCCGCTGGACGGTCGGGCTGGAGGGGGTGGTGCCGATGGCCGCGGCCGCGGCGGCGAGCCTGGGGGCTGCGGCGCTGTCCTATCGCTGGGTGGAGACGCCGTCGCGCCGGTCCCAGCGCCTGCTGCGGCTGCCGCGCCCGGTGGTGGTGGCGGCCGGGGTGGGTGCGTTGGTGGTTGGGTGGGGCGCGGCCTCCGGCATCTGGGCGCTGCGGCCTTTGGTGTCGCTCTCGACGGTCAATCGCAATGCGGGTGAGTGGTTCGGCAGCCCGCCGCGCGGCGCCGATGGCTGCCGGGTGGCTGGGACGTCGTTTCCCGTTCTGCATGGGGCCGGTGCGCGCCTGGCCCGCATCGGCTGCGAGGCGCCGGCCACGCTGGCGCGGCGTGTCTTCGTGGTGGGGGATTCGCACGCCTTCGCCTACGAGACGATGCTGCGGCATCTGGTGCTGGAGACCGGCGCGCGGGTGGAGCTGATGTCTGCCGGGGGGTGCGGCGTGATGGGGCTGGTGGAGGAGCCGACCGCCACCTGCCGCGCCTTCGAGGAGGCCGCGATGGCCGCGGTGCTGGCCACGGCGGCGCCGGGGGACGTGCTGTTCCTGCCGGCGCTGCGGGTGCCGCGGATCGCGGACCAGTTCGTGCTGCTCGGCGAGGAAGCGGCGCGGGCGCGGGTGGCGGATCCGGCGACGGCATTGCGGCGGGCGCGGCAGGCGGAGGCGTTCGCGGGGCTGGCGGGGCGCCTGGCGGAGCGCGGCGTGGTGGTGGTTCTGGAGGCGCCGCTGCCGGTGTTCGCGGCACCGGCCTTCCGCTGTGCGGACTGGTTCAACCGGGGCAACCCGATCTGCGCCGGCGGGCTGGCGATGCCGCGCGCCACGGTGGAGGCGTTGCGGGGACCGGTGCTGGAGACCTTCGTACGCCTGGGCGCTGCGCTGCCGGGCCTGCGCGTTTGGGATCCGTTGCCGGAGCTATGCCCCGGCGAGACCTGCCACGCCGTGCGGGACGGGCGGCCGCTGTTCTTCGATGGTGATCATCTCAGCAGCCTTGGCAACCGGCTGCTGGTTCCCTCTTTCGCGCGGCTGCTCGCGGGCCAGAAGTAGCGGGGCTGGAGGGGGGGGCGACGTGTTTGAGACGGCAAGGCTGGGCTCTGCCCAGACCCGCCTGGTCCGTTGCGCGCCTTCGCGCGACGGGCCAAGCCCCTGGACCTTATTACCTTAAATCAATTGGGATCAAAGGGCCGCCGGCCCTTTGCGGGTCCAGGGCAGCGCCCTGGCCTTCCTGTGGTTCCATCGGTTCGAATGACCGAGGCTTGGTATGACGCCGATCGAATGATTCCATCCGATCTTCTGCGGCTCTATCTCGGGCCGAGCACGCTTTCGGTGTGTTCGCCGAGGGCGGGGGCGCCGGCTTCATAGGCCGGGCGGACGCCGTCGAAGCTCACCGGCAGGCCGATGGTTTGCAGGGTGCCGCCGGGGATGGTTTGCAGGATGCCCAGGGCCTCGGTTTGGGGGTGGGTGACGACCTGGTCCAGGGTTTGGACGGGGCCGCAGGGGACGCCGACGGCTTCGAGCTTTTCCTGCCAGTGGCTGCGGGTCTGGGTGGCCAGGGCGGCGGAGAGGAGGGGGATGAGGGTCTCGCGGTGTTCGACGCGGCCGGCGTTTTTCGTGAAGCGCGGGTCTTCGGCGAGGTCGGGTTGGCCGATCACGGTGCAGAGCTTGCGGAAGAGGTTGTCGTTGCCGGAGGCGACCATGAGGTGGCCGTCGGAGCAGGGGAAGGCCTGGTAGGGGACGATCATGCCGACGCCGGAGCCGGTGCGCTTGGGCAGGACCTGGCTGGCGATGTAGTCGGCGAGCGGGATGGCCATCCAGGCGCAGGAGGTTTCGTAGAGCGAGGTATCGACGATGCCGCCCTTTCCGGTGCGGGCGCGTTCGGCGTGGGCGGCAAGGATGCCGATGACGGTCCACATGCCGGTGGCGAGGTCCATGATGGAGACGGGGACGCGGACGGGGGGGCGGCCGTCTTCGCCGAGCATGGACATGAGGCCGCCGAAGGCCTGCATCAGCGGGTCGTAGCCTGGGAGCGCGCTGAGCGGGCCGGTGCGGCCGAAGGCGCCGATGTTGCAGAAGATGAGGGAGGGTTTTTCGGCCAGGAGGCCCTCGGCGCCGAGGCCGAGTTTTTCCAATGCGCCGGGCTTCAGGTTGTGGAGGACGACGTCCATCTCATTGAGGATCAGGGCGCGGACGCGGGCGCGGGTATCGGGGTCTGACAGGTCGGCGGCGATGCCGCGCTTGTGGCGGTTCATGCTGTGGAAGACGGTGGAGGTGCCTTCGACGAAGGGAGGGCCCCAGCCGCGGGCGTAGTCTCCGGCGCCGGGGTTTTCGAGCTTGATGACGTCGGCGCCGAGTTCGGCGAGGACCATGCCGGCATAGGGGGCGGCGATGGAGTGGCCGATTTCCAGCACCTTCATGCCGGCGAGCGGCTTGGTCGACGACATAGGCGGTTTCCTCCGAGTCTGCGGGCGGAGGCTAGGGATGGCGGGGAGGGGGGTCAACGCGTTGACCGGGTGTCGGCGCGGTCATATGCCGGGGGGAGGACGGAGGAGACGATGATGGACGCGGACCAGGCTGACCTGACGATGGTGCCGGCGGGCAATGACTATCCGGAGCTGCGCGAGGGCATCCAGCGCATCTGCGCCAGGTATCCCGGGGAATACTGGCGCGGGTTGGAGGAGCGGGAGGCGTATCCGACGGCGTTCATCACGGAGCTGACCGAGGCGGGGTATCTGGCGGCGTTGATTCCTGAGGAATACGGCGGGACGGGGCTGCCGCTGCGGGCGGCGGCGGTGATCCTGGAGGAGATCAATGCCTCCGGCTGCACGGCCAGCCAGGGGCATGCGCAGATGTACATCATGGGCACGCTGCTGCGGCATGGGTCGGCGGAGCAGAAGCGGAAGTATCTGCCGAAGATCGCCACCGGGGAGCTGCGGCTGCAGGCCTTCGGGGTGACGGAGCCGACGAGCGGGACGGATACGACGTCCTTGCGCACGCGGGCGGTGCGGGATGGCGACAGCTACTTGGTGAACGGGCAGAAGGTTTGGACCAGCCGCGCCGCGCATTCCGATCTGCTGCTGCTGCTGGCGCGGACGACGCCGTTGGACCAGGTGGCGAAGAAGTCCGATGGGTTGAGCGTGTTCCTGGTGGATATGCGCGCGGCGGTTGGGAACGGGCTGGAGATCCGGCCGATCAAGGCGATGATCAACCACAACACCACGGAGCTGTTCTTCGACAACCTACGGATTCCGGCCGATAGCCTGATCGGGCAGGAGGGGCGGGGGTTCCGCTATATCCTGGACGGGATGAACGCCGAGCGGATCCTGGTGGCGAGCGAGTGCGTGGGGGACGGGAAGTGGTTCGTGAAGAAGTCCGTCGCCTATGCCAATGAGCGGCAGGTGTTCGGGCGGCCGATCGGGCAGAACCAGGGGGTGCAGTTCCCGATCGCGCGGGCCTGGGCGGAGCTGGAGGCGGCGGACATGATCTGCCGACGGGCGGCAGCCCTTTTCGAGGCGGGTCGCGACTGCGGGGCGGATGCCAATATCGCCAAGATGCTGGCGAGCGAGGCAACCTGGAAGGCGGCTGAGGCGGCGATGCAGACGCATGGCGGGTTCAGCTATGCGCGCGAATACGACATCGAGCGGAAGTGGCGGGAGGCGCGGCTGTACCAGATCGCGCCGATCTCGACGAACCTGGTGCTGAGCTATGTCGGGCAGCATGTGCTGGGGATGGCGCGGAGTTTCTAAGGAGGCGTCTTCTTTTTCTGAAGAAAAAGAAGCAAAAAGACTTTTCTGACTTTGCGCCCGGTTCTCCGGTTGGGGAGCCGAGGCCAAATTTATAAAAGTTTTTTGGTTCTTTTTTCAAAAAAGAACCGCTTGCTTTCCTTGCTCGATTTCCGTTGCGTTCCGGTGCCCCGCTGCGCTGCACTGACTCAGGCGGGTTGGGAGTGCGGGGCATGCGGCGGCGCGCGGTTCTGGCGGCGGGGGGCGCGTTGGCGCTGGGCGGCGGCGTGCGGGCCGAGGGGGCGGGGCCGGTGGATTTGCTGCTGGTGCTGGCGGTGGATGTGAGCCGGTCCATCGACGAGGAGGAGGCGCGGCTGCAGCGCGAGGGGTATCAGGCGGCGATGATGGACCCGCAGGTGGTCGCCGCGATCACCGGGGGGCCGGCGGGGGCCATTGCGGTGGCGTATCTGGAATGGGCGGGGATCCAGTATCAGCGGGTGGTGATCCCGTGGGTGCGGTTGGGGTCGGCGGGGGAGTGTGCGGGGTGGTCGGCGCGGCTGGCGCGGGCGTCTCGGGACAGCATGAGCTGGACGAGTATTTCCGGGGCGCTGATCGCGGCGGGGCGGGCGCTGGAGGAGTGCCCGTTCCTGGCGACGCGGCGGGTGATCGATGTCTCGGGCGATGGGGTGAACAATTCCGGCCCGCCGCCGGAGGTGATCCGTGATGCGCTGGTGCGGGACGGGGTGGTGATCAATGGGTTGCCGATCGTGAACGACCGGCCGAATTTCGGGCGGATGCCGGAGCAGGACCTGGAGGAGCATTATCGGGAGCGGGTGATCGGGGGGGAGGGCGCGTTCCTGGTGGTGGCGGAGGATTTCGAGAAGTTCGGGGCGGCGGTGCGGCGCAAGCTGATGACGGAGATCGCGGGGGTGGCGGGGCCGGTGCGCGCCGGCTGATTTCGCGGCGGGAGGGAACCCGCGGGCGGTCTTTGCGGTCTGGAACGGGCACTGGCGAAGGCGTGCTGCGCATGGACCCCTATATCCTGCTCCTGGTGGGCAGCGGCGTGCTGATCCTGCTGGTGGCGTGGCTGCCGATGGTGCTGCGCGAGTTGCCGCTGTCGTTGCCGATGGCCTGCGTGGCGGCGGGGTATGGGTTGTTTTGGCTGGTGGGGGGGCCGTATCCGCTGCCGCTGGAATATCCGGTGCTGGCGGAGCGGCTGACGGAACTGGTGGTGATCGTGGCGCTGACCGGGGCGGGGCTGAAGCTCGACCGGCCGTTCGGGTGGCGGAGCTGGGGGTTGACCTGGCGGATGCTGGGGGTGGCGATGCCCCTGTCGATCCTGGGGATCGGGCTGGTGGGGTGGGGGCTGGGGC
>JBIKOJ010000238.1:0-7245 GCA_044358135.1 Acetobacteraceae bacterium
GCCCGCGCGCCCCGCGCAAGCCCCGCCCCGCCAAGCCGCGCCGCCTGAAACTCACCGACCCGATCCTGAAGCTGCGCCCCTACGAGATCGCCGCCGCCCGCTACTTCCTCAAAAAATACGGCCGCGACTGACCCCACCCGGCCACGCCTATTTCATTCCGTTATCATTTCATTCCACGTAGAAACAACAAGGGGGCGGTTTCCCGCCCCCTCGCCGCAGCCAAAGCGTCCAGCCTCAGGCCGGAATGCGCCCCATCGCCACCAGCCGCTCACGCAGCCGGCGGGAAGACATGCCGTGCTCGATCGGCTGCGAGAGGTCCATGATCTTGCCGATGTTCTCGGCCACCATGTCCAGCGTCACCGGCGCCGCCGGGTCGAAATAAACGCCTTCGCTCTCGAAATACTTCACGCGCCGGAAGTGCCCCGCATTGGCCCCCAGCACCTCGCCCGAGAACTCGCACTGCTCGGAGCACATATAGGCCACGATCGGCGAGACCAGCTCCGGCTTCATCCACTCCGCCACTTCCGGCGGAATCAGGTTCTCCGTCATGCGGGTACGGGCCGAAGGCGAGATCGCGTTCAGCTTGATGTTGTAGTTCTGCCCCTCGTGCCGCAGCACGTTGATGAACCCGTTCACCGCCATCTTCGCCGCGCCATAGTTGGCCTGGCCGAAATTGCCGACGGTGCCGGAGCCGGACGTGGTCACAACAACGCGCCCGTAGCGCTGGCTGCGCATGATCTGCCACGCCGCCTTGGTGCAGTACACGGTGCCCATCAGGTGCACCTGCATCACAACCTCGAAGTCTTCCATATCCATGTTGTTGAAAGACTTGTCGCGCAGGATGCCGGCGTTGTTCACCAGGATGTCCAGCTTGCCCCAGGTATCCATCGCCGTCTTGATGATGTTCTGCGCGCCGGCCCAGGTCGCCACGGAATCATAGTTGGCCACCGCCTCGCCGCCGGCCGCCTTGATCTCGCCCACCACCCGGTCAGCCGGGGAAGCGGCCGTGCCGCGCCCGTCCACCGCCCCGCCGGGATCGTTCACCACCACCTTGGCACCCCGGCTGGCCAGCAGCTTGGCATGCTGCTCGCCCAAGCCCGCGCCGGCACCGGTCACGATCGCCACGCGGTCGTCAAATCGAATGGCCATTGGCCGTTCCTCCACCTGTTGGTGGCACGATGCTACCCCGGCCCCCAGCCCTCGCAAAGCCACCCCCCGGCCGCGCCGGACAGCGTCTCATTTTATGCAACCGCGCTAGCAATCCATTAACGAAATGGAGGGACTGTAGGGCACGCCGTCTCCACGGCCTTCCGTCAGCAGGTGCCCGATGCCGCCTTCCATCGCCCGTTCCGAACCCGCTCCCGACCGGCTCCTCGCCCCCGGCTTCGGCCGCCGCGCCGATCACGGGCAGGACCGCTGGCCGGCCCCTCTGGCCGCCGCGTTCATCATCGCGCTCTCGGCCGCCTGCTGGACCCTGCTGTTCCACGCCGCCCGCTACGCCGCGAGCTTCGCCGGCTAGTTCAAGTAGAATTCGTCGCGCGGGAACAAATCGGTCAACGGCGCCGCCCCGCGCGGCATGCCGGGCGTCCAGCGGCGTTCCGGCTCGTACAGCATCGATTTCCAGTCGCAGCACCCCGCCCGCCCGCGCGCCAGATGCGCCGCCACCTCCGGGCTGGCCAGCCGCGCCAGCAACGCCTCCCGGTCGTACGGAATCGGATCGTTCGATCCGATCAGGATCGAGATCGGCCGCAGCAGCACCACATGCGGGAACACCGAGGCAAAGGTGTCCACCACCCGCGGCGACGGCGCCCACTGCACGTAAAGTCCCCCCGGCGCCAACCGCTCGCGCAGCGCCTGCATGAACTCCGCCGAATACAGCACGCCGGACTGTGATGCCTCGGGCAGGATCGCGTCCGCCTCGATCACGTCGTACGTCCGATGGTCATGCGTCACCACCCGCCGCCCATCGCCATACTCGATCTTCCAGCGCGGATCATGGAACAGCGTGTGCATCGGGCTGCCCGGGTAGCGCTTGCCCACCTCCTCCAGCACCGTCAGCACCGGCGCCACCAGCTCCACGGACCGGATCTCCCGGCTCACCGGATTCACCCCCGCCGCCCACGGCGTGCCGCCGGAGCCGACGCCGATCGCCAGCACCTCATGCGGCGCCGGGTGCACCAGCGGCCCCACCGCCCCCAGCAGCAGGTGCACCGGCAGGAACGGGATCGTCCCCTGCGAGAAGCCCTGGATGAAGAACGGCGACGTATCGCGGTGCCACCCCTCCGTCCGCTCCCGCCCGGCCACGCCGCGATCCTCGCGGAAGAAGGCCACGCCCGAGCGATCCTCCGCCCACGCCACCACCTGGCCGGCCTTCTCCACATGCATCCGCCGCCACCAGGCATCGTTGCCCGGCATCGCCGCCATCCCCGCCAGCACCAGCGCCAGCACCGCCCACCCCGCCCGGCTGGCCCGCCCGCTCTGCAGCAGCCACAGCAGCAGCAGCCCCGCCGTCACCGCCGCCAGCAGCAGCAGCGTGCCTGCCGTGCCCAGCAGGTGCAGCGCCACCAGCCCGGTGCCGAGCGAGCCCGCCGCATTGCCGAGAATATTCGCCAGCTGCACCCAGCCCACCCGCGCGCCGACCATGGCGAGATCGCGCTGCACCGCGCGCTGGATGAACGGGAAGGTCAGCCCGATCAGGAACGAAGGCGGCGCCACCAGCACCACCGTCACCACGATCCCGGTCCAGAAATCCCCGCCCCGCAGCCGGGACACGTCCAGCCACGTCGGCAGCACGCCAGAGGGCACATGCGGCAGCCCCCACCACAACCCCAGCAGCAGCCCCAGCGCCAGCACGAACCCCGCCCCCTGCGCCAGGAAGAAGCCCGGCCGAGGGTCCCGCGCCCGCTCCACCAGCCGCCCGCCCACCGCCATGCCGAGGCCATCGGCCAGCAGGAACACGCCGAGCAGGGTGGAGAACATGTAGGCGTGGTACTGGCCGAACTGCCCGATCACCCGCACCCACACGATCTCCAGCGCCACGATCACGAAGCCGGAGGCAAAGGCCAGCATGCACCACAGCGGCACCGCCCCCACCCCCGCCGGCACCGCCACCTCCCGCGCCTCCGCCGGCGCATCGGCGGGATCGGGCATCCGCCGCATCGCCGGCACCAGCGTCAGCGCCAGCAACGCCGCCAGCAGTTCCAGCACCGCCGCCACATGCAGCGCCCGCTCGAACCCCAGCGTGCCCAGGATCACCCAGCCACCCAGCAGCGCGCCCATGCCCGCGCCCACGGTGTTGAGCCCGTAGAGCAGCGCGATCCGTGCCGCGAGCGCCTGCACGGAGGTCGCCACCGCGCGGGACAGCAACGGCAGGGAGGCGCCCATCAGCGTGGTGGGCAGCACCAGCCCCATGAAGCACAGCGCGAAGATGCCCAGCATGCCGTCGATCCGCCCGGCCATCTCCAGCGCCAGCCAGTCGTACAGGAACAGCTTGGACACCAGCGCGAATACCGCCACGCCGGTCTCGCAAATGGCGAACGCGATGATGGCCTGCGCCCGGCTCAGCCGGTCTGCCACCCGCGCGGCCAGGATGGTGCCGATGCCGAGCCCGGTCAGGAACGCCCCCACCACCAGCGCCGCCGAGACGGTGTCGGACCCTGCGAACAGCCCCAGCATGCGCTGCCAGACCACCTGGCACAGCAGGGCCGCAAAGCCCGAGGCAAAGAAGGCCAGACACAGTTGTGGCATCCGGCACGTTTCCCCTGCGCACGCGACGGCATGCACCCGGTTCGACGCCTAACAGAGCGCGTAACCCGCTGGCAATACATCGTATCCGACCATGTCGGGCGGTCCGTTGCCAGGAAGCATCGGTATCGCAGGGTATGGCATCGGCTCGCCACCGCGCCAAGTAAGGGGGAACCGGGAGTGGGCGATGACAAAATGCGTGTGGAGGGGAAAGGCCATGAAGGCCCTCGCCCTCACCCTGGTACTCCTGGCCAGCCTGCCCGCCTCAGCCCAACAGGCAACCACCGGCCGGGCGACAATGAAGGATGCCGATACCATCATCATCAACGGCCGGCAGTTCCGCCTTTGGGGCATCGACGCGCCCGAGAGCGACCAGACCTGCCGGCGCGACCGCCGCAAATGGGAGTGCGGCGCGGAGGCCACCCAGGCGCTGGAACGGCTGATCGGCCGGAACACCGTTACCTGCCGCACGCTGGAGCTTGATCGGTACCGCCGCGAGGTCGCCCTCTGCTACCTCGGCGGAGAGGAGATCAACCGCTGGATGGTTGCCCAGGGCTGGGCCGTCGCCTACCGGCAATTCTCGGAGGCCTATGTGCCGGAGGAGGACCAGGCCCGCGCAGCCCGGCGCGGGCTCTGGACCGGCACATTCGTGATGCCTTCAGACTGGCGCAAAGGGCAGCGCCGCTGATGCGCTACCCGCGCGCCAGCCGCCGCTGCACGAAATCCAGCCGGTCCTGGCCCCAGAAGATCTCCTCGCCGATCACGTAGCTCGGCGCACCGAACACGCCGCGGGCCAGCGCCGCCTGGGTGTCCGCCGCCTTGCGGTCCGTCCAGCGTGGATCGGCGCCCAAGGCCATCACCTGGGCGGCATCGAGCCCGCATTCGCCGATCAGCTTCGCGAGCACGGCGTCGTCGGCCGGGTTCAGCTCCTCCTCCCAGATCGCCTTCAGCACGCGGTGGGCGAGGCGGATGGCCGGGGCGTCGCCCATCGTCTCCCGCAGGGCGATGCAGCAGGCGGAGGACAGCGCCTCCGAGGTGGGAAAATGCTTGGGCTGCAGGTTGATCGGGATGCCGAGAAAATCGCGCCAGCGGGGCAGTTCCTGCATGCGGTAGGCCTGGCGCTGCGGTGAGCGCTTGGGCAAGGGCAGGCCGCCGGAGTTGGCGAAGATGGTGCCGAAATCCACCGGCCAGATGCGCAGGGAGGCGCCGTGCTGCGCGCACATCGCCTCGATCCGCGCGGCGCCCAGATGGGTCCAGGGCGAGTTCAGCGAGGCGTAGTAGTCCACATGCAGCGCCATGGTGGCCCTCCCGTTCGTTTCGGATATCGTGGGGGCGGAGAGGGACGGAAGCAAGGGTCTTCTTTTTCTGAAGAAAAAGAAGCAAAAAGACTTTTCTCACTTGCGCCCGATCAAGGGGGCGAGGCGCCAGCGAATAAAAGTTTTTTGGTTCTTTTTTTCAAA
Source organism: Acetobacteraceae bacterium (assembly GCA_044358135.1). Taxonomy (GTDB): domain Bacteria; phylum Pseudomonadota; class Alphaproteobacteria; order Acetobacterales; family Acetobacteraceae; genus CAMDGX01. The sequence continues at coordinate 5,205 of JBIKOJ010000238.1, forward strand.
AAAGAACAACGCTTACCTTCGCTTCACCGCCTCAATCGCCGACCGCACCAGCCGTGCATCCTCGGCCTCCTGCGGCAGCACGGTGAGCAAGCGTTCCCAAAGAACAACCGCCTCCTCCATCGCGCCACGCTTGGCGGCCTCCACGCCGAGGTGCCAGAGCGCGGCGGGCTGCCGTGGCTCGGCGGCGTTGACGCGCTTGAGCAGTTCCAGGGCGCGTGGCGGGAAGGGGGCGGTGGGGGGCAGGCCTTCCAGCAGGGCCTGGGCCTCGGCCAGGGCGATGGCCGTGTCCTCCGGGCGCAGGGCGCCGGCGCGGGCGTAGGCGGCGATGGATTTCTCGCGCTCGCCCAGCACGCCCCAGGCACGGCCGAGGCGTTGCCAGCCATCGGCGTCGTTCGGCTCCGCCTCCAGCCTTGCGGCGAGGCGTTCGACCATGCCGCGGATCATCTCCTGCCGGGCCTGCGCATCCGGCGCCTCGGCGGGGGGCGGCAGGGCGGGGGTGGCGATCCCGGCCGCGCGGGCGGCGATGGCGACGCGGCGGGCGATCTCGTCGCGGATGGCCAGCCCCGCCGGCAGGTCGGCGGCGAGGGCGAGCCAGGCGGTGATGGCTTCCTGCTGGCGGCCATCCTGGGCGGCGGCGGCGGCGAGGTAGAAGCGGGCGACGGGGTTGTCCGGCTCCTCCGCCAGCACCTTGGCAAAGCCTTCGGTAGCGGCGGGGGAGATGGCGCCGTCGGCGGCGAGCACGCTGGCTTCCAGGGCCGCGGCGCGCAGATCGGGCGTGACGGGCACCAGGGTGAGGGCGCGGCGCCAGGCCTCGTCGGCGGCGCGCCACTGGGACAGGGCGCCGCGGGTGCGGGCGAGCAGCAGCCAGGCGTCGCCGTCCTGCGGGGCTTCCTGCACGCGGCGTTCGAGCTGGGCGAGGCCCTGGCGCAGCGCTTCCTCCTCCGGGTCCGGGGTGCGCTGGGCGAAGGGCTGAGCGGGCAGGCCGGGGGTGCCGGTGGCGAGGTAGATCAGGCCGGCACCGCTGGCGGCGAGCAGGGCGAGGACGAGGGCCAGGGCGGGATTGCGGCCGGCGCGGGCCTCGGCGGGGCCGCCTTCGGCGCGCAGCAGGCGGCGCTGGATTTCGAGCCGGGCGGCATCAGCTTCCGAGGGCGCGATCAGGCCGCGGGCCTGCTCGCGCTCCAGCTCGGCGATCTGGTCGCGATAGACGGCGCGGTCGAAGATCTCGCGGGACGGAGCGCTGGCGCCGCCGCGCAGCAGGGGCAGCAGCACGACGGCCAGCACCAGCAGGGCGAGCAGGGTGGCGGCGAGGGCGAAGGCGATCATTTCGGCTCCTCGCGCAGCAGGGCGGCGAGCCTGGCCTGTTCCTCGGGCGTCAGCGGCGCGGCGGCGGCGGGCTTGCGGCGACGCTGCGCGGCGAAGGCGGCTGCGCCCCCGAGCGCCAGCAGGGCGAAGGGACCGAACCAGAGCAGGTAGGTATCGGCGCGCACCGGCGGGCGCAGCAGCACGAAATCGCCGTAGCGGGCGACGAGGAAGGCCTTGGCCTGCGCATCGCTGTCGCCGGCGGCGAGGCGTTCGCGCAGCACGATGCGGATGTCCCGCGCCAGGGTGGCGTTGCTGTCGTCGATGGATTCGTTGTGGCAGACGACGCAGCGCAGTTCGCGCGAGAGGGCGCGGGCGCGGGCCTCCAGCCCCGGGTCGGCGAGGCGTTCGTCCGGCTGCACCGCCCAGGCGGGGGCGGCCAGCAGGAACAGGGCGAGCAGGAGCTTCACGAGCGTTCCAGTGCGCGCAGCAGGGGGAGCAACTCGCGGTCCAGCAGGGCGGGGGTGACGGGGCCGACGATGCGCTTGCGGATGTGGCCTTGCTTGTCGATCACGTAGGTCTCGGGCACGCCGTAGAGGCCGAAATCGATGCCGGTGCGGCCGTCGCGGTCGATGCCGGTGGCGAGGAAGGGGTCGCCGAGTTCGGCGAGGAAGCGGCGCGAGTCCTCCGGGCGGTCCTTGTAGGCGATGCCGATGACGCGAACCTTCTCCTGCCGGGCGAG
>JBIKOJ010000076.1:0-23043 GCA_044358135.1 Acetobacteraceae bacterium
CTGGGCGGTGAAGCCGTTCTCGATGGCGCTGCTGGGCTGGGTGTTCATCGGCTGGTTGTTTCGGCCCTGGCTGCCGGAGGGGGAGGTGGCGAGCTATATCGCCGGGCTGATCCTGCTGGCGGCCGCACCCTGCACGGCGATGGTGTTCGTGTGGTCCAACCTGATCGACGGGGAGCCGAATTTCACGCTCTCCCAGGTGGCGTTGAACGACACGGTGATGGTGTTCGCCTTCGCGCCGATCGTGGGGCTGCTGCTGGGGCTCTCGGCGATCACGGTGCCGTGGGGGACGCTGGTGCTCAGCGTGGTGCTCTATATCGTTGTGCCGGTGATCATCGCGCAGCTGTGGCGGGCGCGGTTGCTGGCCTCGGGCGGGCTGGCGGCGATGCTGGGGCGGCTGGGCCCGGTTTCGCTGGTGGCGCTGCTGGCGACGCTGGTGTTGCTGTTCGGGTTCCAGGGCGAGGCGATCCTGGCGCAGCCGCTGGTGATCGCGCTGCTGGCGGTGCCGATCCTGATCCAGGTGTATTTCAATGCGGGGCTGGCGTACTGGCTGAACCGGGTGAGCGGCGAGGCGCATTGCGTGGCGGCCCCCTCCGCGCTGATCGGGGCGAGCAATTTCTTCGAGCTGGCGGTGGCGGCGGCGATCAGCCTGTTCGGGTTCGGGTCCGGCGCTGCGTTGGCGACGGTGGTGGGCGTGCTGATCGAGGTGCCGGTGATGCTGAGCGTGGTGCATCTCGCCCGGGTGTCGCGCGGCTGGTATGACAGCGGGTCGGCGGTGCGCCGGCGTGCGGGGCAAAGCTAGGGGAGTGATGTATGTCTGACGATATCAAGCAGATCGAGGCGGTGCTGCAGACCTATTTCGATGGGCTGTACGAGGGGGATGCCGGCAAGCTGGCGGCGGCGTTCCATGAGACGGCGGATCTGCGCAGCGTGGCGGCCGATGGCTCGCTGGCGGTGCTGCCGCGCGGGACGTGGCTGGAAGGCGTGAAGAGCCGGCCTTCGGCCAAGGCGCAGGGGCTGGAGCGGAAGGATTGGGTGGTGTCGATCGACCGCTCGGGGCCGACCACTGCTTTCGCCAAGGTGCAGTGCCAGATTCCGCCGCGTTACTTCACCGACTACCTCTCGCTGGCGAAGGTCGGCGGGGCGTGGAAGGTGGTGGCCAAGACCTTCCATACCGATACGCGCTGAGACGTTGCCGGGGCCGTTCGCGGCCCGACATGTTGGGGGCGGTGCAGTGGCATGGCCGTTGCACCGCCCCTTGCATGTTCAGATATTTGATTAAAGAATGTTTCTTTACATTAACGGGGCCAGGCCCGTTTGGGCCCAGGGGGATCACGATGGCTTTGACGCCGGTGCGTGGCGGGAGGGCGGCATGATCCCGCCATCGGTCCTGGAAAGCCTGTCGGGGATCATGGTCAGCCAGCAATTGCGCGAGGCGGCCGCGGACCTTGGATTCCGGCTGGCGCATGGCGAATACGACGATTTGGACGATATGCAGCGGGCGGACCTGCAATCGCTGTCGCAGATGCTGGAATACTGGTCCGGCCGGGTGGCGGAGCTGGAGGCCGGGGTGCGCGTGCCGGGGCCGGTGTCGCGGGCGCAGCAGGCGAAGTCCTAGGCATCAGGCGCGTGGCGCGGGTGTGGATGCATTCTGCAACATGCACGTTAATGACCGAATGCAAAATGCGACGCATTTCGCCCAAACTGAAAGATTTCATTAACGTCATCGACCTCACATTTGCCCGCACGGAGACCCGGCATGGGGCGGGTGGGTTGGCATGGGGCGTGCATAGGATGGTTTCGTCGATTGTTTCCGAGTTGCCGGCCGATGCCGAGCTCGCCGAAACCGGAGGATGGATGTTCGAGCGGATCCACAACGAGCCTGGCCTTGTGCGGCTGCATCTGCGCGGCGGGCTGGATGGCGAGGCGAGCCGGGCCATGCGCGATGGGTTCAGTGCCCTGGCCGGCGTGGAGGCGCGCGAGGTGGTGATCGATCTTTCCAACGTGACGCATCTGGATGGCTCTGGCGTGGGGGCGATTTCGTTCCTGTTCAAGCGCCTGGCGGCGCGCGGGCGGCGGCTGACTCTGGCCGGCGTGGGCGGGCAGCCGCTGGCGATGCTGCGGCATCTGGGCCTGGCGCGGGCGCTGGGGCTGGAGGAGGAGCGCAAGCGTTTTTTCTTCGCGCTGCCCGGGTTGGTCTGGGCGCGCTGAGGGGCTGAGGATTTTTCAGATGCCGGTTTCGGCCGGCGTGCATTCAACGTGGCTGATTTGAGCGGCCCGGATGGTGTTTCACCATCCGGGCCTTCTTGTTGGGGGCCTTGCATGCCGATGCACCTTTGCGCGACGTTCGCGCAATGGACGCACCTTGGGGCGGGTGGTCCTGGCGACAGCACGGACGGGATGAATGGGTGACAACGGCTTTGCGGCGCAGCTGGCGGAGGACCTGTCGGAAGAGGATCTCCGGCTGGTGCTTTCGGTGTTCCGCACCGATGTGCAGCGCCTGACGGAGACGATGGCCGGGGCGGCCACGGCGGAGGACGGCACTGCCTTCCGCCGCGCGGCGCACGGGCTGGCGGGCGCGGCTGGCGCCGTGGGGGCGGCGCGGCTGGAGGCGGCGTGCCGGGCAGCGATGGCCGAGGCCGGGCCGCTGGGCGCGTTGCTGGCCGAGATCCGCGCCTGGGGGGAGGCGGCGCTGGGCGATGTCGCCCGCGTGATGACGCGACTCGACGGCCGCGAATGAACAGTGTGGCGCGCGTTCTGGTGGTGGAGGACACGCCGACCCAGGCACAACTGGCGCGTGCATTGCTGGTGGGGCTGGGGCACGAGGTGGAGGTGGCCGAGACCGCCGGGGCGGCGCTGGTGGCGGCGCGGGACTGGCGGCCGGATGCGATCCTGCTGGACATCGAGCTGCCGGACTTCAACGGCATGGAGCTGATGCAGCGGCTGCGCGCCGAAGGGATCGACGTGCCGGTGGTGGTGGTGACGGCGAACGCCTCCATCAACGCCGCGGTGGAGGCGATGCGGGCCGGGGCGGTGGACTTCATCGTGAAGCCCTATGCCAAGGCGCGGCTGGCGGTCACGCTGGCCAATGCGCTGGAGAAGCAGGCGCTGGCGGCGCAGCTGGCCAGCGTGAAGGCGCGGCTGGACCGGGGGCAGTTCTTCGGCTTCATCGGGGCCTGCGCGCCGATGCAGGCGGTGTACCGCACGATCGAGAGCGTGGCGGCGAGCAAGGCCAGCGTGTTCATCACCGGCGAGAGCGGCACCGGCAAGGAACTGGCGGCCGAGGCGGTGCACCGGGCGAGCCCGCGGGCGGGGCGCAATTTCGTGGCGCTGAACTGCGGTGCCATTCCGCGCGACCTGCTGGAGAGCGAGGTGTTCGGCCATGTGCGCGGCGCCTTCACCGGCGCCAGCGCCGACCGCGAGGGGGCGGCGAAGCTGGCCGACGGGGGCACGCTGTTCCTGGACGAAATCGGTGAGATGCCGTTGGATATGCAGGTTAAGTTGCTGCGCTTCGTGCAGACGGGCACGTTCTCCCCGGTGGGGTCGTCGCGGTTGGAGCGGGTGGATGTGCGCTTTGTCTGCGCCACCAACCGGGACCCGATGCTGGAGGTGCAGGCCGGGCGGTTCCGCGAGGATCTGTATTACCGGCTGTATGTGGTGCCGGTGGAATTGCCGCCGTTGCGGGGGCGGGGCGAGGATGTGCTGCTGATCGCGCGGCACTTCCTGGCGCAGTTCGCACGCGAGGAGGGGCGCAGCTTCCATGGTTTCAGCCCGCCGGCGGAGCAGGCGCTGGGGCAGTACGGCTGGCCGGGCAATGTGCGCCAGTTGCAGAACGTGGTGCGCAACATCGTGGTGCTGCACGACGGCGACCGGGTGGAGCTGGACATGATCCCGCGCGCCGTGCGGCGGCCGGATGGCGCCGAGGTCGATCGCGCCGAGGTGCCGCCCCCGGCGGCCGCGGTTCCCGCACCAGGTGCCGCACCGGCGGTGGCCGCGGCCCGGGTGGTGCGGCCCGTGGCCGAGACGGCCGAGGAGGCGCTGGCGGAGATCGTGCCGCTGGCGGTGATGGAGCGGAAGCTGATCCTGGCGGCGCTGCGGCACACCGGCCAGGACGTGCCCAGGGCGGCGGCGCTGCTGGAGATCAACCCTTCGACCATCTACCGCAAGTTGCAGAGCTGGCGGGCGGAAGGGTTGCTGCCCACGGGCTGAGCGGCGCCATTCGGCGGTTTCGCAACCTGCAGGTAACGTTTGGGCGACATTGGTGCACAATGGCATGGCGATTGCATTGCCCTGCCTGGCTGCAAGCGCTTGGCTCTCCACCGCGCCCGGCACGAAGGCCGACCATGACCGACCAGGAACGATTGATGTCTCACCGCAAGCACAGCAGCGCCGCGCTGACCACCGAGCAGTTCTTGGCGCTGGAGTACATCCCGCGCAGCGTGCTGGTGGCCAAGCGGGCCATGGACATCGTGGTGGCGCTGGTGGGGCTGGTGCTGACAGCGCCGCTGTGGCCGCTGGTGGCGCTGGCGATCCGGCTGGATAGCCCGGGCCCGGTGATCTACCGGCAGATGCGGGTGGGGCGGATCCTGTCCGACCGGACCGAGCTGTTCGAGATCCTGAAGTTCCGCTCCATGCGCGCCGATGCCGAGAAGGGCACGGGGGCGGTGTGGGCGCAGAAGCACGATCCGCGCATCACCCGCGTGGGTGCCTTCATTCGCAAGACCCGGCTGGACGAGCTGCCGCAGCTGATCAACGTGCTGCGCGGCGACATGTCGGTGGTGGGGCCGCGGCCGGAGCGGCCGGCGATGTACCGGCGGCTGGAGCAGGCGGTGCCGTTCTTCGCCGACCGCACCGCCGGGCTGCGGCCGGGGGTGACGGGCCTGACCCAGGTGGTGCAGGGCTACGACAACAGCGTGGAGGATGTGCGGCGCAAGGTGGGGTTCGATGCCGCCTATGCGATGCGGCTGGCCACGTTCCGCGGCTGGCTGTTCTCCGACGTGATGATCATGTTTCGCACGCTAAATGTGATGGTGAGCGGGCGCGGCCAGTAGGCGCCTGCCCTTCGCGCCGGGAGCGGGCGCACAACGAGATTATGTCCCGGGAAAGCATTCAAGCCCACGATTTTCACCACCAGCGTTTTCAGCCGGAACGGGCCGGGGAGCGGGACGCCGCTCCCCGGTTTCGTGTACGCCCGCCGCCATGGCTTTTGCGGTTGGCCGGGCGATCTGGCATAGGGCGGGCACCTTACCCGCCGCGGGCGGCCTGATGTTCGGGATGATTCCATGATTTCCATCTTTCGCGCCTTCCTGAACACCTGGGCGGCGAAGGTGTTCTTCATGCTGCTGATCGGCGTGTTCGTGATCTGGGGCGTGGGCGACGTGCTGACCACGCGCCCCACGGACACGGCGGTGGCCACCGTGGGCGGGCGGCGCATCGAGATGGACGAGGTGGCCGATTCCTACCGGCGCCAGCTCTCCCAGGTGTCGCGCATGCTGGGCGGCACGGTGGAGCCGACGATGGAGATGAAGCGTGGCGTGGCGGCGCAGGCGCTGGAGCGGCTGATCACCCAGGTGGCGCTGACCGGGGCGGCGCAGGACATGGGGCTGGTGGTGCCCGACGAGGCGCTGCGCCAGGCGGTGTGGGACACCCAGGCCTTCGCCGGGCCGGACGGCAAGTTCAGCCGGCGGACGTTCGAGGAGGTTCTGCGCAACAACGGGCTGACGGAGCAGCGCTTCCTGTCGTTGATGCGCATCGAGATTGCCCAGCGCCAGCTGATCGCCGCCGCGCGGGCCGGGGCTTCGAGCCCGGAGACGATGACCAGGCTGGTCTATGCGTTCCAGCAGGAGAAGCGGATCGCGGAGCTGGTGGAATTGCGGCTGGATGCGGCGCCCGCGCCGGAGGCCCCGCCGGCGGCGGCGCTGGAGCGCTGGTATGCCAACAACATCGCCAGGTTCTCCTCGCCGGAATACCGGCGGGTGAAGGCGGTGATCCTCTCGCCGGAGCGGCTGGCGGCCGATGTGGCGGTGACGGAGGCGGAGGTGCGGGCGGCCTATGCGGCGCGGTCGGCGGAGTTCAACCTGCCGGAGAAGCGCAGCGTGCAGGTGCTGCTGAGCCAGGACGAGGCGAAGGCGAAGGCTCTGGCGGAGAAATGGGCCGGCGGGGCCGACTGGGCGGCGATGCAGGAGGCGGCGAAGGCCGAGGGCGCGGCGCCGGTGGAGCTGGTTGATGCGGTGCGCAGCGAGATCCCGGCGCCCGAACTGGCCGAGGCGGTGTTCGCCGCGGCGGCGGACGCGGTGGCGGCCCCGGTGCGCAGCGTGCTGGGCTGGCACGTGGTGCGGGTGACGAAGGTGACGCCGGGCGTGGTGCGGCCGTTCGAGGAGGTCCGGGCCCAGCTGGAGGCGCAGATCCGCAACGAGCGTGCCGCCGATGCGCTGTATGATCGCGCCAACAAGGTGGACGACCTGCTGTCCGGCGGCACGCCGCTGGACGAGATGCCGGGCGACCTCGCCCTGACCGGGGTGATGGGCACGCTGGACGCGCGCGGGATGACCGCCGAGGGGCAGGCGGCGCCGATCCCGGGTGGGGATGATCTGCGCAATGCGCTGATTGTGGCGGCCTTCCAGGCCCAGAAGGGCGAGCCGCCGCGGCTGATCGAGGGGCCGCGCAAGCCGGGCATCCTCTCCGGCTTCTATGCCTTCGTGGTGGAGGACATCATGCCGCCCGCGCCGCGCCCCTATGAGGAGGTGGCCGAGGCGGTGCTGGCCGACTGGACGCAGGCGGCGATCCGCCGCAGCCAGGAGGAGGCCGCGGCGAAGATCCTGGAGGCGATCAAGGGCGGGCAGAGCCTGGCCGATGCGGCGGTGATCGCCGACCTGCCGGTGCGGCGCCTGCCGGAGATCAGCCGCGGGGCGCGGCCGGCGGAGGAGGTTCCGCTGCAGCTGGTGACGCCGCTGTTCGAGCTGAAGCTGGGCGAGGCCACCATGGTGGAGACGGTGGACGGCTTCGCGGTGGCGGTGCTGGCGGAGATCCAGCCGGCGGCGCCGGATGCCGACCCGATCGGCTATGGCCAGGTGCGCGATGCGCTGGGGGCGGCGATCGGCGACGACGTGCAGGCGGCGTTGACCGCCGGGCTGCGCGCGCGCGCCAAGCCGCTGATCAACCGCGCCATGGTCGACCGCATCGTGCAGCCGGAGTAGGTTCGGCCCCTGATGCCCACCGGAGACCGATGATGAACGCCTCGCCGCCGCCTGGCTTTGCCGAATTCCGCGCCGACTATGAGCAGGGCCGCGGCCGGCTGCTGTGGTCGCACGGGGTGGCGGACCTGGAGACGCCGGTGGCGGCGTTCCTGAAGCTGGCGCATGGCAAGCCCAATACGTTCCTGCTGGAATCCGTCGAGGGTGGGGCGTCGCGCGGGCGCTACACGATCATCGGGCTGGATCCCGACCTGGTGTGGCGCTGCCGGGGCACGATGGCGGAGCTGAATCGCGATGCGCGCTCGGCCCCGTTCGCCTTCGTGCCGGAGGCGAAGGCGCCGCTGGACAGCCTGCGGGCGCTGATCGCCGAGAGCCGGCTGGCGGTGCCCGATGGGCTGCCGCCGATGTGCGGCGGGCTGATCGGCTACCTCGGCTACGACATGGTGCGGCTGATGGAGAAGCTGCCGGCCAAGAATAAGGACGATATCGGCCTGCCCGAGGCGATCATGGCGCGGCCGAGCCTGTATGCGATCTTCGACAACGTGAACGACACGCTGACGATGGCGGCCCCGGTCTATCCGCGGGCGGGCACCAGCGCGCTGCAGGCCTGGGAGGCGGCGCAGGCGCGGCTGGCCGAGGCGGAGGCGGCGTTGGAGCGGCCGCTGCCGCAGGGGGCGCCGCCGGTGGCGCTGCCGCCGATGGCGGAGCCGGATTCGACCTTCGGGCGCGAGGAATTCCTGGCCGCGGTGGAGCGGTGCAAGGAATACATCCGCGCCGGCGACGCATTCCAGATTGTCGCCAGCCAGCGCTTCTCCGCGCCGTTCGCGCTGCCGCCGTTCTCGCTCTATCGCGCGCTGCGGCGGATCAACCCGGCGCCGTTCCTGTTCTTCCTGGATTTCGGCGGGTTCTCCATCGTCGGCTCCTCGCCGGAGATCCTGGTGCGGCTGCGCGACGGGGCGGTGACGATCCGGCCGCTGGCCGGCACGCGGCGGCGCGGGGCGACGAACGAGGAGGACCTTCGGCTGGAGGAGGAGCTGCTGGCCGATCCCAAGGAGCGGGCGGAGCACCTGATGCTGCTCGATCTCGGCCGCAACGACGTGGGCCGGGTATCGGAGATCGGCTCGGTGAAGGTGAAGGAGAGCTTCATCATCGAGCGGTTCAGCCACGTGATGCACATCTCGTCGGAGGTGCAGGGCCGGTTGGCCGAGGGGCTGGAGGCGGTGGATGCGCTGGCGGCGGGGTTCCCGGCCGGCACGCTGTCTGGCGCGCCGAAGGTGCGGGCGATGGAGATCATCGAGGAGGTGGAGCCGGTGCGGCGCGGCATCTATGGCGGCTGCATTGGCTATTTCGCCGCCGACGGGTCCATGGATACCTGCATCGCGCTGCGTACCGCGCTGGTGAAGGACGGCACGATGTATGTGCAGGCCGGGGCCGGGGTGGTGGCGGATTCGGTGCCGGAGGCGGAATACGAGGAGTGCCGGCAGAAGGCGCGCGCCCTGTTCCGCGCGGCGGAGGAGGCGGTGCGCTTCGCCGCCGGCAAGGGGCCGAACGCCGGGCCGGTTTAGCATGCGGCGGCGTGCGCTGATGGCCGTTCCCGGCTAGCGTCCGGGGACGGATCGGGACAGGAGTGCGGCTGACGGCCCATGGAACGTGCGCGAGGCCATCACCGTGAATGATGCGGGCGTGGGCGAGCCGCGCGGCGATGCGGTGCGCACGGTGGGGGCGCCGCCGCCGCCGAAGCGCGGGGCGTTCCGCGCTTCCTATGCCTTTGCCATGCTGATCGGGGTGGCGATCTGCCTGACCTGGGGCAGCGTTTACATCCACCTGCTGCGCGAATACCGGCAGACCAGCTTCGATGCCATGCAGAAGGCGCGCAACACCGCCTATGGCTTCGCGGAGAACCTGGAGCGCAGCTTCGAGGCGCTGGACCAGAGCCTGCTGTTCCTGCGCGAAAGCTACCTGCGCGACCCCGCCGGGTTCGATCCCGTGGCGCTGAGCCGGGGGCCGGTGCTGGGACGGCGGCAGGTGCAGGTGGCGTTGCTGGACCCCTTCGGCGTGGTGAGGGCGAGCAGCGCCGGGCCGGGTGGCGGGCGGGTGGAGCTTTCGGACGGCGAGCTGGCCTGGCTGCGCGGTGGCGGCGACGATCGGCTGCAGTTGGGGCCGCCGATGCGCAGCCGCGCCACCGGGCGCTGGTCCGTCAACGCGATGCGGCGCATTGCGGCGGCCGACGGCACGGTGCTGGGCGGGGTGGTGGCGACGCTGGCGGCGGAGGAACTGACGCGGTTCGCCGAGGCGCTGGACGTGGGCGAGGCGGTGATGCTGGTGGTGGGGCCGGACGGGCTGGTGCGCGCGCGCATGCCGCCGCTGCCGGGCGCGATCGGCCAGGCCTATGCCGGCAGCGAGGCGGCGGCGGTGACCGGCGGGGCGGAAACCCAGGGCATCTTCCGCGGCGCCGGGGGGCTGGACGAGATGGACCGCATCGGCGCATGGCGGCGGCTGCGCTTCTATCCGCTGGCGGTGATGATCGGCATCGAGAGCACGGACGTGTTCTCCAGCTTCCGGCGGCATCGGCTGCAGTTCGTCGGCGCCGGGCTGCTGATGACGGTGGGCGTGATCGGGGTGGGGGCGCTGGTGCAGCGCCAGCACCATCGGCTGCTGGCCAGCCAGCAGGCGCTGACGGCCACGCTGCAGAACATCACCCAGGGCATCATGATGATCGATGCCACCGGGCAGGTGCCGGTGATCAACCAGCGCGCCATCGCGTTGCTCGACCTGCCTGCGGACCTGGTGCAGATGAACCCATCGTTCCGCGACATCGTGCAGTGGCAGGTGGATTGCGGCGAGTTCGGCCCGCCCGGGCGGGTGGACCCCGGCGTGCTGCGCTTCCTGGAGACCGGCGACCTTTCGGCACAGAACGCGCATTTCGAGCGCATGCGGCCGAATGGCATGGTGCTGGAGGTGCGCACGGAGCGGCTGCCGGATGGCGGCGCGGTGCGAACCTATACCGACATCACCGAGCGCCGCCGCAACGAGCGCGCCCTGGCCGCGGCGCGCGATGCGGCGGAGGCGGCGGGGCGGGCACGCAGCGAGTTCCTGGCGGTGATGAGCCACGAGATCCGCACGCCGATGAACGGCATCATCGGCGTGGCCGGGCTGCTGCAGGACATGCCGCTGGGGTCCACCGAGAAGCACTACGTGCGGATCATCCTCGATTCCGGCCAGCATTTGCTGCAGCTGATCAACGACATCCTGGATTTCTCGCGCCTGGATGCCGGGCGGCTGGACCTGGAGGAGGCGGCGTTCGACGTGCGCGAGGTGGTGCGCGACTCGATGGAACTGATGTCGGCGGAGGCGACGACGAAGGGGCTGGTGCTGTCGCAGGAGGTGGCGGCGGAGGTGCCGGTTCGCGCGGTGGGCGACGCGCACCGGCTGCGGCAGGTGCTGCTGAACCTGGTCGGCAACGGCATCAAGTTCACCAGCGAGGGCAGCGTGCGGCTGGCGGTGCGGCTGGTGCGCAGCGAAGGCAGCGCCATCCGGCTGGGCTTCGCCATCAGCGATACCGGCATTGGCATCGCGCCCGAGGCGCAGGGCCGGCTGTTCACGGAGTTCACCCAGGTGGACAGCTCCATCTCCCGCCGGTTCGGGGGCAGCGGGCTGGGGCTGGCAATCTGCCGGCGGCTGATCGAGCGGATGGGTGGCACGATCGGGGTGGAGAGCACGCCGGGCCAGGGCAGCACCTTCCATTTCGACGTGCTGCTGACGCTGCCGCGCGGGGACCTCGCGCCGATGGCGCCCGTGGCCCAGGAGGGCGTGGTGGCGCCGCGGCGCATCCTGATCGCGGAGGACAATCCGACCAACCGGCTGGTGGCCACCCGCATGCTGGAGCGCATGGGGCACCGGGTGGAGGCGGTGGAAAACGGGCGCGAGGCGGTGGAGGCGGTGCAGCGCGGCGGGTTCGACCTGGTGCTGATGGATGTGATGATGCCGGAGATGGACGGGCTGGCGGCCACCGAGGCGATCCGCCGGCTGGGCGGGGCTGCGGCGGGCATTCCGATCATCGGGCTGACGGCCAATGCCATGGCGGCCGACCAGGAGCGCTGCCTGGCGGCCGGGATGACGCATTTCGAGACCAAGCCGATCAGTGCCTCCCGCCTGGGGGCGGCGATCGTGCGGGCGCTGGAGTTGGCGGCGGCAGAGCCCGCGATAGCCCCGCCTGCCGCGGCAGTGGCGCCGGTGGAGGCGCCTGCGGCGCGGGTGGCGGCGGGGTTCGATGCGCATCGGCTGGCGCTGCTGGTGGAGGAGATCGGGGCCGGGCCGGTGGCGGAGGTGGTGCGCCAGTTCCAGGCCGATGCGCTGCGCCAGATGGAGGACATGCGCGACCTGGTGCAGGCCGGGCGGATGGACCTGCTGGGGCACCAGGCGCGGCTGGTGGCGCGGGCGGCGCGCACGGTGGGGCTGGCGCAGCTGGGGCTGGCGGCGGCGGCGATCCAGGAAGAGGCGTCCGCCGGGCGCTATGACGGGTTGCGCGAACGGGTGGAGGCGCTGGAGCCGCTGGTGCTGGCAGGGTTGGATTCGCTGCGGCGCTGGCAGGTGCCCGCCGCGCCCAGCGTGTAGGGGTTGAACGGCCGGCCGCTTGGGCCGATACGGCGGGAACTGGTTAAGGGAGGATGGAATGCGACAGCTGATCGCGGGCAACTGGAAGATGAACGGCTCGCTGGCCATGGCGGGGGCGCTGGTGAACGCGCTGCGCGCAGCGGCGGCAGATAAGGCCCTGGCCTGCGACCTGCTGGTGTGCCCGCCGGCCACGCTGCTGACGATCGCCGCCCATGCGCTGCTGGGCAGCCCGGTGGCGGTGGGCGGGCAGGATTGCCATGCCAAGGCATCGGGCGCGCATACCGGCGACATCTCGGCGGCAATGCTGCGCGATTGCGGGGCGACGCATGTGATCCTGGGCCATTCCGAGCGCCGCGCCGACCATGGCGAAACCGATGCCCAGGTGCGCGCCAAGGTGGTGGCGGCGGTGGCCGCGGGCCTGGAGCCGATCGTGTGCGTGGGCGAGACCGAGGTGCAGCGCGTGGCGGGCGAGCAGGATGCGGTGGTGGCCGCCCAGCTGGCCGGCAGCCTGCCGGACGGATTCGCCGGCGTGGTGGCCTATGAGCCCGTCTGGGCGATCGGCACCGGGCGCACGCCCACCGAGGCGGATGTTGCCGCGATGCACGCGCATATCCGCCGCGAACTGGTGGCGCGGCTGGGCGCGGCCGGGGCGGGGCTGCGGATTCTCTACGGCGGCTCCGTGAAGCCTTCCAATGCGGCGGCCCTGATGGCCCTGCCGGAGGTCGGTGGGGCGCTGGTGGGCGGGGCCAGCCTGGTGGCCGAGGATTTCCTCGGCATCGCGCGCGCGGCACGTGCCTGAGAGGATGCGGCCGGGGCTGCTTCCCAAGGGCGGCCGCAGCCTGTAGAAGGCGCGGCTTGCGACCTCCCTTGGGGAAGTGATGACCACCGTACTGCTGATTCTCCACCTGTTCGTGACCCTCGCCCTGATCGGCGTTGTGCTGATCCAGCGCAGCGAGGGTGGTGGGCTGGGCATCGGCACCTCCCAGGGCATGGGCAGCTTCATGTCTGGCCGTGGCACCGCGAACCTGCTGACCCGCACCACCGCGATCCTGGCCACCGTGTTCTTTGCCCTGTCGCTGACGCTGGCGCTGATGAGCCGCGGCACCTCCGTGCGCCCCTCGGTGCTGGATGCGCCGCCGGCGGGACAGGCCACGCCGGCCGTGCCTGCTGCCCCGTCCTCGGTGCCGGGTGCGCCGCGGGTTCCGACCAACTAGCTTAGGCCGCCTGCGCTCGCCGCAGGGCTGCACGAAGGAAAAGCCATGCACACCGGGTTTCCGCAGACTCGGGCGCGGCGCTATGGTGGCCGCCCATGACGCGGTTTGTTTTCATCACCGGCGGCGTGGTCTCCTCCCTCGGCAAGGGCATCGCCTCTGCGGCGCTGGGCGCGCTGCTTCAGGCGCGCGGCTATGCCGTGCGGCTGCGCAAGCTGGACCCCTATCTGAACGTTGATCCCGGCACGATGAGCCCCTTGCAGCATGGCGAGGTGTTCGTGACCGATGACGGGGCGGAGACCGACCTCGACCTGGGCCACTACGAGCGCTTCACCGGCGTGCATGCCACGCGGGCGGACAACGCCACCACCGGGCGCATCTATTCCGAGGTGATCGCGCGCGAGCGCCATGGCGACTACCTCGGCGCCACGGTGCAAGTGATTCCGCACATCACCGATGCCATCAAGGATGCGATCACCGGGCGGCTGGACGAGGGCGACAAGGGCCCGCCGGATTTCGCGCTGATCGAGATCGGCGGCACGGTGGGCGACATCGAGAGCCTGCCGTTCCTGGAAGCGATCCGCCAGCTGGGCAACGAGCTCGGCCCGGAGCGGGTGATGTTCGTGCACCTCACGCTGCTGCCCTACATCCCCACGGCCGGCGAGCTGAAGACCAAGCCGACGCAGCATTCGGTGAAGGAGCTGCTGTCGGTCGGCATCCAGCCCAACATGCTGATCTGCCGCAGCGACCGCGAGATCCCGAGCAACGAGCGGCGCAAGATTGCGCTGTTCTGCAACGTGCGGCCCGATGCGGTGGTGGCGGCGCTGGACGTGGACACGATCTACGCCGTGCCGATCAGCTACCATCAGGAAGGGCTGGACCGCGAGGTGCTGCGCCACTTCCGCCTGCCGTTCGAAAGCGAGCCCGATCTCACGCGCTGGCAGCAGATCGTGGACGTGGTGCGCGCGCCTGAAGGCGAGGTGCGGATCGCGATCGTGGGCAAGTACACCACGCTGCTGGACAGCTACAAAAGCCTCTCGGAAGCGCTGATCCATGGCGGCATCGCCAACCGGGTGAAGGTGCGGCTGGACTGGGTGGACAGCGAGGTGTTCGAGCAGCCCGGCACGGTGGAGCGGCTGGAAGGCGTGCACGGCATCCTGGTGCCCGGCGGATTCGGCGAGCGCGGCACGGAAGGCAAGATCGAGGCGGTGCGCTTCGCGCGCGAACGCCGCGTGCCGTTCTTCGGCATCTGCTTCGGCATGCAGATGGCGGTGATCGAGACGGCGCGGCACCTGGCGGGGCTCAACACCGCCAGCTCCAGCGAGTTCGGCCCGTGCGAGGTGCCGGTGGTCGGCCTGCTGACCGAATGGGCACGCGGCAACCAGATCGAGCGGCGCAAGGAAGGCGGCGATCTCGGCGGCACGATGCGCCTGGGGGCCTATCCCGCGGTGCTGGCCGAAGGCTCGCTCGTGCGCTCCATCTACGGCACGCCGACGGCGATTGACCGGCATCGGCACCGCTATGAGGTGAACGTGAACTATCGCGCCCAGTTGGAGGGTGCGGGGCTGCGCTTCTCCGGCATGTCGCCGGACGGGTTGCTGCCGGAGAACGTGGAGCGGGTGGACCATCCGTGGTTCGTGGGCGTGCAGGCGCATCCGGAGCTGACCAGCAAGCCGTTCGCGCCGCACCCGCTGTTCCGCAGCTTTATCGAGGCGGCGGTGAAGCAGGCGCGGTTGGTATGAAGAAAGATTCTTCTTTTTGTGAACAAAAAGAAGCAAAAAAACTTTATGAATTTGCTTGCGGGCGGCGCCGTGGTTCAATTCATGAAGTTTCTTTGCTTCTTTCTTTTCAAAGAAAGAAGACTCTTGCTTGCTTGAGGCAGCCATGACCGTGCGCATCGGCAGACTGGAACTTGCGAACGACCGGAAGCTGGTGCTGATCTCCGGCCCCTGCCAGATCGAAAGCCGCGACCACGCGCTGGAATGCGCCGCCGCCCTGGTGGAGATGGCCGCCGCGGCCGGGATCGGGCTGATCTACAAATCCAGCTACGACAAGGCCAACCGCACCAGCGCCGCCGCCGCGCGCGGCATCGGCATGGACAAGGGGCTGGAGATTCTGGCCGAGGTGAAGAGCCGCTTCGGCTGCCCGGTGCTGACCGATGTGCATGCGCCGGAGCAATGCGCGCCGGCGGCGCAGGCGGTGGATGTGCTGCAGATCCCGGCCTTCCTGTGCCGGCAGACCGACCTGCTGCTGGCTGCCGGCGAGACGGGGGCGGCGGTGAACGTGAAGAAGGGCCAGTTCCTGGCGCCGTGGGACATGGTGAACGTGGCGGCCAAGATCGCCAGCACCGGCAATGAGCGCATCCTGCTGTGCGAGCGCGGCACCAGCTTCGGCTACAACACGCTGGTGTCCGATCTGCGCGGCCTGCCGGTGATGGCGCGCACCGGCTATCCCGTGGTGTTCGATGCCACGCATTCCGTGCAGCAGCCAGGCGGGCAGGGCACCTCCTCCGGCGGGCAGCGCGAATTCGCGCCGGTGCTGGCGCGCGCCGCGGTGGCGGTGGGCGTGGCCGCCGTGTTCATCGAGGCGCATCCGAACCCCGATGCGGCCCCCAGCGACGGGCCGAACATGATTCCGCTGCGCGAGATGCCGGCGCTGATCGCGCGGCTGCTGGCGTTCGATGCGCTGGCCAAGACCCCCTGATCCCAACAAGGAAACGACGATGCAGATGATCGACCACACGACCGGCGAGGGCGCCGAGGCCGTCGCCGGCAAGATGGTGACGGTGCACTACACCGGCTGGCTGTTCGATGCGAATGCGCCGGAGAACAAGGGCCGCAAGTTCGACAGCTCGCGCGACCGCAACGACCCCTTCGTGTTCCCGCTCGGCGCCGGGCGCGTGATCCAGGGCTGGGACCAGGGCGTGGCCGGCATGAAGGTGGGCGGGCAGCGCACGCTGATCATCCCGCCGGAGATGGGCTATGGCGCGCACGGCGCCGGCGGCGTGATCCCGCCGAATGCCACCCTCGTGTTCGACGTGGAACTGCTCGCGGTCTGATCCCCGCCGCCCAAGGGATGGTAAGATCGCCATTCCTTGGGCGCCAACCCAATCCTTCCTTAAGCATTGCCGCTTAGCCTGTCCTTCCCTGTAGCAGGGACAGTGCAGCAGCGCAGTCGCGCAGGAAGAGGATTGGCTCATGGCAAAGCCGGATGAGAACGCGCAGGATATCGTGCTGCCGGACCCCGAAACCGTACGCCGCGGCGGCCGGATCCGGCTTGCGTTGCGCACGCGGCTGTACGGCGGCTTCGGCGCGCTGACGCTGCTTGCGGTTGTCATCGGGTTGATGGGCGTCTTCGGGATGACGACGATCGCCGAACGCGTGCAGCGCCTGCGCGAGAACACCGAGGTGGTGACGCGGGTGGCGACAGCAACCGAGCTGATGGAGAGTTTCTCCTCGGCCCAGCTTCGTTTCATGCTGGACAGCAACCCCGGCGACCTTTCGCAGGCGCCGGCGCAGTTGCGCGCCGCGTTGGAGCAGGCAACCCATTCCGCCCATGGCAGCGCGGCGGCACCCGGGCTGCGGGCCGT
The DNA here is from genome assembly GCA_044358135.1 of Acetobacteraceae bacterium. Taxonomy (GTDB): domain Bacteria; phylum Pseudomonadota; class Alphaproteobacteria; order Acetobacterales; family Acetobacteraceae; genus CAMDGX01. The sequence continues at coordinate 16,605 of JBIKOJ010000076.1, forward strand.
GGCTGAGCAGGTTGGGGCGATGGAGGCGACGGCGAAGAAGCTGATCGCACTCGGCACCGCGGCGGAGGAAGCGCGCACCGCCCTGTATCGCGGCGGGCAGCGCCTGCTGCGCACCACGGACCGGCTGGTGAAGGCCGCGCGTGGGCTGGACAACCTGGAGTTCCAGGGAACGATCGACTCGCTGGAGCAGGCGTTCCTGCAGGCACAGGTGGCCAACTGGCGCTTCCTGGCAACGCGCGACCCGTCGGCGGTGGGGCAGTTCAAGGCGGGGATGGACCGCTATGAGTTCGCCCTGTTGAGCCTCGCGGGCTTGAAGGACGCCGATGTGGACCGGCTGTCGGGCGAGGCGCAGAAGCTGCAGGCGGTCTATCGCACGGATTTCGAGACGGCCAGCGTGGCCATCCTGCAGCAGTCGGAGCTGTATCGCGAAACCCAGGTACCGGCGATCGTGGCGGCCAAGCAGGCCCTGGCCGATGCGGCGGGCACCCTGCGACGCGAGTTCGCCACGGTGGAGGGTGAGGTTCAGGCGAAGGTGAGCGAAAGTTCCACGCTGGAGCTGGTGTTGTCGGTTGTGGCGATGCTGGGCGGCGGGCTCTTTGCGGTGCTGGTGGCGCGCAGCATCCTGCGGCCGGTGCGCGGGATGACGGAGGCGATGACGCGCCTGGCGCAGGGCGACTGGGCCGTGGAGGTGCCGGGCCGCGAGAACCGCGACGAGATCGGCGCCATGGCCGAGGCGGTGGAGGTGTTCAAGCAGAACGGCATGCGCGCCGAACGTCTGGCGACGGCAGAAGCGCAGGAACAGGCGGCCCGCCATCGCCGCGCCGAAACCCTGGCCGCCCTGGTGCAGGATTTCGAGGGCAAGGTCGGCGCGCTGACCCAGACCCTGGCGCATGCGGCCGACGAACTGCAGGGCACCGCCACGTCCATGACCGATACGGCGGCGCGCACCGATGGCCGGGCCACCCAGGTGGCCGCGGCGGCGCACCAGATGTCGGGCAGCGTGAACGTGGTGGCGGCCTCGGCGGAGGAGCTTGGCGCCTCGATCCGCGAGATCGCGCGCCAGGTTTCGCAATCCGCCGCCATCAGCGACCGCGCGGCCCAGGATGCGGCGCGGACGGACGGGATCGTGAAGGACCTCGCCGCCGGGGCGCAGCGCATCGGCGACGTGGTGGGGCTGATCAGCGAGATCGCCGGCAAGACCAACCTGCTGGCGCTGAATGCCACGATCGAGGCGGCCCGCGCCGGGGAGGCCGGCAAGGGCTTCGCCGTGGTGGCGAGCGAGGTGAAGTCCCTGGCCAGCCAGACCAGCCGCGCCACGGGCGAGATCGGCCAGCAGGTGCAGGAGATCCAGGCCGCCACCCGGGCGGCGGTGGAGGCGATCGACGGCATCGTGACCACCATCGCTGAGGTGAGCCGGATCGCCGCCGGCATCGCCGCGGCGGTGGAGCAGCAGGGGGCCGCGACGGAGGAGATCGCACGCTCGGTGCAGCAGGCGGCGCTGAGCTCCGGCGAGGTGACCGGCAACATCTCCGAGGTGAGCCAGGCGGCGGCGGATACCGGCCGGTCGGCCACGGAGGTGCTGCACGCGGCAGGCCAGGTTTCGCGCGAGGCGGAGGCGCTGACGCGCGAGGTGGGCGGGTTCATCGCCGGCGTGCGCGCGGCCTAGAGCGGTAGCCGACCTGATAGACGGTCGGCCACCACTCTAGCTCTTGCCTTTGGCGAGCAACTTAAGCCGATCGGATGATTCCATCCGATCGGCTGTTGCTCTAGGCCGTGGTGGCGCGCGCCGGAACTTGCTGCTAGGCAGCGCCCGTCTGCCACCTTGCAGGGATCCAAGCCCATGAGCGTTATCACCGATATCTCCGCCCTGGAGATCCTGGACAGCCGCGGCAACCCGACGGTGGAGGTGGAGGTGGTGCTGGAAAGCGGCGCCACCGGCCGTGCCGCCGTGCCCTCCGGCGCCTCCACCGGCGCGCATGAGGCGGTGGAGCTGCGCGACGGGGACAAGAAGCGCTTCGGCGGCAAGGGCGTGCAGAAGGCCGTGCACCACGTGGAAGGCGAGATCCTCGAGGCCCTCGCCGGCATGGAGGGCACCGACCAGGTGGCGATCGACGAGGCGCTGATCGCACTGGACGGCACCGCCAACAAGGCCCGGCTGGGCGCCAATGCCATGCTTGGCGTCTCGCTGGCCGTGGCGCGGGCGGCGGCCGAGGATGTCGGCCTGCCGCTGTATCGCTACGTCGGTGGCGTGTTCGCGCGCACCCTGCCGGTGCCGATGATGAACATCGTGAACGGCGGCAAGCATGCCGACAACCCGATCGACATCCAGGAATTCATGGTCCAGCCCGTGGGTGCCGCCACCCTGGCCGAAGCCGTGCGCATGGGCAGCGAGATCTTCCAGGAACTGAAGAAGGCGCTGCACGACGCCGGCCACAACACCAACGTGGGCGACGAAGGCGGCTTCGCGCCCAATATCGGCTCGGCCGACGAGGCGCTGGCCTTCATCTCCAAAGCGGTGGAGAAGGCCGGCTACCGCCCCGGCGACGACGTGACCTTCGCGCTGGATTGCGCCGCCACCGAGTTCTTCCACGACGGCGTCTACAAGCTGGAAGGCGAGGGCCGCGAGTTCGATGCGGCTGGGATGGTGGATTACCTCGCTGCCCTTTGCGCCAAGTACCCCATCGTCTCGATCGAGGATGGCTGCTCCGAGGATGACTGGGCCGGCTGGAAGCTGCTGACCGAGAAGCTGGGTGCCCGCGTGAACCTGGTGGGTGACGACCTGTTCGTCACCAACAAGGAGCGGCTGGTGCAGGGCATCGAGACCGCCACCGCCAATGCCATCCTGGTGAAGGTGAACCAGATCGGCACCCTGTCCGAAACGCTGGACACGATGGAGGTGGCGGCCCGCGCCGGCTACAAGGCGGTGATGAGCCATCGCTCCGGCGAGACCGAGGACACCACCATCGCCGACCTCGCCGTGGCCACCAACTGCGGCCAGATCAAGACCGGCAGCCTGGCCCGCAGCGACCGCACCGCCAAATACAACCGCCTGATCCGCATCGAGCGCGAGCTGGGCGCCATCGCCCGCTATGCCGGGCGCACCATCCTGCGCTGAGGCTGTGCCTCCGGGTGCTCAGGGCACCCGGAAGCCGAAGAAGACCGACGGCGCCGGCGCATAGGCGTAGGGGCGCGGGCGGTAGTAGGCCGGGGGCGGCGGCGCGTAGTGGCCGTGGTGGCGCCAATGGGGACTGTATTGCGGGCGCCACTGGTGCCCGCCCCAGCCGCCATGGCCGTGGCCACCGCTATACCCGCCGCCACGGCCGTAGCCGGGGCCATAGCCGTTGTGCTGGTAGCCGCCGGCCTCGGCGGTGGTCGGCACGGCCATTGCCAGGCCGAGTGCGGCTGCGGCGGCAAGGAACGCGGATCGTGCCTTCATGGGTGCCTCCTGTTGCGGCCGGATGGCCGACTGGTGCGATCATGCGCCGCAACGGACGGCGAAATTCGGGCTGCTGGTGTGGCAGGATGGTGGCAAGGCCGCCACGCCGCTGGGAAAATCGTACTTCCGTCTGCTGCCGCATTGATTTTCCAGCTGTACGCTCCCCGGTGCTCTGGTATAGCTGGGGCTTCGGAGGTGCGGGCTGGCATGGATATCTGGCGAGGCGTGAAGCGGCAGGTGCGGGCGGCAGTGGCGCCCGTGGTGTTCCTGTCGCTCAGCGCGTATTTCGTCTGGCATGCCTCCCAGGGCGATCGCGGCCTGCTGTCCTATGCCGAGCGGCAGAAGGACCTGGTGCTGGCCAAGGCGCAGCTGGAGCGGGCGCAGCTTGAAGTTGCGTTGTGGGACCGCCGGGTGAACGGGCTGCGCGGGGCGCGGCTGGATCGCGATGCGCTGGATGAACGGGGGCGCGCCATGCTCAACGTCAGCGACCAGAACGACGTCATCATGATGTATCCGAACGGCCAGAAGCTGTTCTGACCGGCACACCGCCGCACCCGGTGCGGCGCAATGGCGGTGCGAATTTGGGCGGCTGTGCGAAATTTTCGTGCGCTGAATCGGGCGGTTTCTTGCTGTCTCGTGCGGAGGGCCATGGTGCCGCACCAGTCGTTCAAGCAGTTAACCTGATTGTGGTTAACAACCTCTATTGCATTGCACAATAACGCGTTTTTGTCGCTGCGCGCTTGCCGGGCTGGGGGTGCGGCGCTACGTGAATACGCCACAATCCCGTTCCACCAGCTTCTCGACGGAGGCAGCGCCATGGCCCAGGCAGCGGAGCGAGCCAAGGCGGCGGACAAGGGCAAGCGCGCGAAAGCCGCGCGTGCCCCCGCCGGCCGTACCCCAGGTACCAACCAACCCGGCCTGCCGCAGGAAACCCTGCTGAAGGCCTATCGCGACATGCTGCTGATCCGCCGCTTCGAGGAGAAGGCGGGCCAGCTCTACGGCATGGGGCTGATCGGCGGGTTCTGCCACTTGTATATCGGCCAGGAGGCCGTGGTGGTGGGCATCCAGCTGGCGCTTGGCAAGGGCGACCAGGTGATCACCTCCTACCGCGACCACGGCCACATGCTCGCCACCGGCATGGAAGCCCGCGGCGTGATGGCCGAGCTGACCGGGCGCGAGGGCGGCTATTCCCGCGGCAAGGGCGGCTCCATGCACATGTTCAGCAAGGAGCAGAATTTCTTCGGCGGCCACGGCATTGTCGCCGCGCAGGTGAGCCTGGGCACCGGCCTTGCCTTCAGCAACCGCTACCGCGGCAACGACCGCGTGTGCGTCACCTATTTCGGCGACGGCGCCAGCAACCAGGGCCAGGTGTTCGAGAGCTTCAACCTCGCCGCGCTGATGAAGCTGCCCTGCATCTACGTGATCGAGAACAACAAGTACGGCATGGGCACGGCGGTGGACCGCTCCAGCGCCAGCCGCGACCTGAGCCAGAACGGCGCCCCCTGGGGCATTCCGGGCGCACAGGTGGATGGCATGGACGTGGAGGCGATGCACGCCGCCGCCGAGGTGGCCGTGGCGCATTGCCGCGCCGGCAAGGGGCCGTACCTGCTGGAGGTGAAGACCTATCGCTACCGCGGCCACTCCATGTCCGATCCCGGCCGCTACCGCACGCGCGAGGAGGTGCAGAAGATGCGCACCGAGCGCGACTGCATCGAGGGGGCGCGCCACAAGCTGGAAGGCCTGGGCGTGGATGAGTCCGCCTTCAAGGCGATCGACGACGAGGTGAAGCGCATCGTGCAGGACAGCGCCGATTTCGCGCAGAGCAGCCCGGAGCCGGACCCGAAGGAACTCTGGACCGACGTGCTGGTGGAGTCCTGATCCCGTGACGCAGATCCTGATGCCGGCGCTGTCGCCGACCATGACCGAAGGCAAGCTCGCCAAATGGCTCAAGGCCGTCGGCGACACCGTGAAGGCCGGCGACGTGCTGGCCGAGATCGAGACCGACAAGGCCACCATGGAGGTGGAAGCCGTCGATGAGGGCACGCTCACCAGCATCCTGGTGCCGGAGGGGACCGAGGGCGTGGCGGTGAACACCCCGATCGCCGAACTGAATGGCGGGGCAGGGGCCGCCACCGCCCCGGCCGCGCCGGCTTCGGCCGAGGCAACCTCCCCCCCGCAGGCCATGGTGGCCGCCAAGCCGGCCGCGGGCAGCCCGGCCCCCGCCGCCCCGCTGCCCGAGGAGAAGGATTGGGGCCCTACCTCCGCACTCACGGTGCGCGAGGCGTTGCGCGACGCGATGGCGGCCGAGATGCGCGCCGATGACGGCGTGTTCCTGATGGGCGAGGAGGTGGCGCAGTACCAGGGCGCCTACAAGATCAGCCAGGGCCTGCTGGACGAGTTCGGCGACAAGCGCGTGATCGACACCCCGATCACCGAGCACGGCTTCGCCGGCATGGCGGTGGGGGCCGCCATGAATGGCCTCAAGCCGATCGTGGAGTTCATGACCTTCAACTTCGCCATGCAGGCGATGGACCAGATCATCAACTCCGCGGCGAAAACGCTCTACATGTCCGGCGGGCAGATGGGCTGCCCGATCGTGTTCCGCGGCCCGAACGGTGCCGCGAGCCGCGTCGCCGCCCAGCACAGCCAGTGCTACGCCAGCTGGTACGCGCATGTGCCGGGCCTCAAGGTGGTTGCCCCCTGGTCCGCCGCGGATGCCAAGGGCCTGATGCGCGCCGCGATCCGTGATCCAAACCCGGTGGTGTTCCTGGAGAACGAGATCCTCTACGGCCAGAGCTTCGAATGCCCGACCGATCCCGACTTCGTGCTGCCGATCGGCAAGGCGAAGGTGGAGCGCGTGGGCAAGCATGTCACCATCGTCGCCTTCTCCATCATGGTCGGCGTGGCGATGAAGGCGGCCGAGGCGCTGGCCGCGCAGGGCATCGAGGCGGAGGTGATCAACCTGCGCTCGCTGCGCCCGCTGGATACCGCCACGATCGTGGA
>JBIKOJ010000065.1:0-23864 GCA_044358135.1 Acetobacteraceae bacterium
TGGCGCGAGGGGCCGCGGGCGGCGGGGCTGGAAGACGATGGGGCCGATGCGTTCGATGTGCTGATGCGCCTGGTGGTGGCCACGGGGCACAAGGCGCTGGATGTGCGCTGCCCGCATTGCCCGGGGCTGGGCGAAGACGAGGTGGTGCTCATCGAGGCGGTGCGCGCCGCCCAGGCCCACCCGGCCGCCGCGGATGCCCACCTGTCCGCGTGGCTGCCGCCGGCGGCGGTGCGCGCGGCCCGCCCTTTCCTGGCTCAGTTCGCCGCGGCGATGGCCGCGCGCGAATTGTGGCTGCCGGCCCGGCTGCCCCGTGAGGGTGCCGGGTCGGCGGTGGCGACGGCGCCGCACGGGCGCTGCCTGCATTGAGGCCCGCACCATCAACCCAGGGATGACGACCTTGCCCGACACGCACAGCCCCGACCACCCCGCCAGCGCGGCCCTTGCCGTGCTGCTGGCCCGCGCCTCGGTCCCCGCGCGCATGCTGCAATCCCCCGCGCCGGGGCCGGAGGCGATCAGGCATGCGGTGGCCGCCGCGCTGCGGGCGCCGGACCATGGCGGGCTGCGCCCATGGCGGTTCGTCGCCATCGCCGGGCCGGACCGGGCATCGCTCGGCGACCTGCTCGCGGCGTCGCTGGCGCGGCGCGAGCCCGGCACGCCGCAAGAGCGGCTCGACCTCGAACGCGCCAAGCCGCTGCGCGCGCCGCTGGTGGTCGTGGCCGGGGCGAAGCTGGCGCATGGGCACAAGATTCCCGTCTGGGAGCAGGAGGCCGCGGCGGCGGCCGGGATCATGAACTTCCTCAACGCCATCGATGCCCAGGGCTTCGGCGCCATGTGGGTGTCGGGCGCCGCACTGCGCGATACGGAGGTGAAGGCCGCCCTGGGCTTCGCGGCCGAGGATGCGCTGCTGGGCTGGATCTACATCGGCACACCGCCTGCGGAGCGGCCGCGCCCGGCCCGCCCGGCGCCGGATGGATTCTGGCGCACCTGGCAGCCGGGCTGACATCGGGATGGATGGAGACCGGCGCCGCTCCGGTGCATGATCGCGCCCTGCACGGAGGATGCGATGGCGGCTGACCGGGAACTGATCGACCTGACCGCGATGGAGGCGGTGGCGCTGCTGCGCGCCGGCAAGGTGTCGCCGGCGGAATTGGTGGCGGCGTCGGCCGCGCGCATTGCCGAGGTGGAGCCGGCAGTGAACGCGCTGCCGATCCTGTGCCTGGAGCGGGCGCGGGCACAGGCTGGGCGGATCGGCACCGGCAATGGCCCGGGCTGGCTCGGCGGATTGCCGGTCTCGGTGAAGGACCTCGATGAGGTCGCCGGCGTGCGGCACACCATGGGCGGCTCGGTACTGTTCGAGAACGTGGTCTCCAAGGTCTCCAGCCCCATGGTGCAGGTGCTGGAGGGCAACGGGGGCATCCCGGTCGGCAAATCGAACTCGCCGGAATTCGGCTTCAACGCCTCCACCATCAACGCGCTGCACGGGCCCACGCGCAATCCCTACGACCCGCGCCTGACCGTCGGCGGCTCCTCCGGCGGTGCCGCGGCGAGCGTGGCGACCGGGGAGGTGTGGCTGGCGACGGGCTCGGACCTCGGCTCCTCCATCCGCCTGCCGGCCGCGTTCTGCGGCGTGGTGGGGCTGCGACCCTCCCCCGGCCGGGTGCCGCGCGGCCGGCGCGGGATGCCGTTCAGCACCCTGCCGGTGCTGGGGCCGATCGCGCGCACGGTGGCCGACGTCGCACTGGGGATGGAGGCGATGGCGGGGGAGCTGTGGAGCGACCCGCTCAGCCTGCCCTCTGCACCCGGCATGTTCTCTGCGGCGGTGGCCGCGCCGATCGCGCCGAAGCGGGTGGCATGGTCCGCCGATCTCGGCGTCTCCCCGGTCGATCCCGAGATCGCCGCCATCTGTGCCGCCGCCGTGGCCCGCTTCGCCGAGGCCGGCGCGGCGGTGGAGGAGGCGTGCCCGAACCTGGGCGAGGCCGTGGAAGTGTTCCATGCCATCCGCGGCGTGAACCACCTGGCGGCGTTCGATCCGCTGGTGGCGGCCGAGGGCGCGCGGGTGATCCCGGAAATCCACGAAAGCCTGGCCCGCGCCCGCACGGTGCCGATCGAGCGCTTCGCCTGGGCCGAGCGGGAACGGGCGGCAATGTTCGGCCGGCTGATGGACTTCTTCGAAACCCACGACGTGCTGGTGTGCCCGGCGGCGATCATGAAGCCGTTCCCGGCGGAATGGCGGCGGGTGGACCGGCTGGGGAACCACCAGTTCGACAGCTATATCGACTGGATCGCCATCACCTTCGCGATCTCCCTGCTGGGGGTGCCGGTGCTGTCGCTGCCGGTGGGGTTCACCAAGGAAGGCCTGCCGGTCGGCGTGCAGATCATTGGCCGGCCGCGTGCCGATGCCGCGGTGCTGGCCGCCGGCGCGGTGCTGGAACAGGTGATCGGGGCGAAGGGCCGGCTGCCGGTCACCCCGCGAGCAGCAGCATGACGCCCCCCACCGTGGCGGCCATCCCGGCCAGGGCGGCGCGCGGCAGGGGCGCGCGGTTCGGCAGCGCGCGGGCGAGCGCCAGCGTCACCAGCGGATAGGTGGCCACCAGCGGGGCGACAAGAGCCACCGGCCCTTCGGCCAGCGCGGCATAGAGCGTCAGCACCGCCCCGCCATTGCACAACCCGACGGCGGCAAACCAAGCCAGCGCGGGGCCGGAGGGGCGTGGCGCGCGGATGGTGGCCAGCGCCACGGCGGCGGAGACCAGGTAGCCGATCGCGGCGGCGGCCAGCGGGCTGGGCCAGAACGAAAGCCCCCATTGCGTGGCCGGCTGCACCAGCCCGCGAATGGCGGCGGCCGCCAGCGGCAGGGCCAGCGCGGCGCCAGCCAGCCGCGCCCCGCCGGTGCCACCGGCCAGCGACAGCGTGGCCACGCCGGCGGCGATGGCAGCGAGCCCGGCGATCTGCGCCGCGGCCGGCAACTGGGCCAGGAACAGCGCGGCCCCGAGCACGGCAAACAGGGGCGCGAGATTGCCCAGCGCACCGGCCAGACTCGGGCCGAGTCGACGATTCGCCGCGAAGGTGAGCCGCGTGACCGCGATGGGGAACACCAGCCCCACCGCCGCGAACACGGCCGCGCCCCGCGCATCGGCCAGGGCGGGATCCACGCGCCCCAAGGCGGCGAGGCCCAGCAGGCCAGCGGAGGCGAGGATGCTGATGCGGGCCCCCGCGGCGGGCGAGGCGTGGCGCAGGGCGCGCTGGGTCAGCACCAGGGCGGTGCCGAACTGGCAGGCAGCCAGCAGCGCCAGCAGAACCGGCGCGCTGCCGGTCATGCCGGCAGGCGGATCAGAAGCTGGCGACCGAGCAGACGCCACCCTTGGCGCGAACCTTCTCGCAGAACGAGCTGGCCTGGCTGGTATCGGTGAAGCCGCCGGTGCGCAGGCGGTAGAAGGTCTTGCCGTCGCGCTCCATCTTCACCACGGCGGGGCGGCGGCCACCCAGCACATCCGGCATGCGCTTCTCCAGGCGGCTCCATTCGCTGAGCGCGGCCTGCTCACTGGTAACGGCGGCCAACTGCACCTGCGTGCCGCCGGGCGCAGCGGGAGCCGGGGCGGCGGCAACAGGGGCGCGGGCGGGCGGGGGCGGCGGGGCGGCGGCCTGCGGGGCCGGCGCCGTCAGCACGGCCGGCTGGCTCGGCGGGCGGGCGGCCGGGGCACTGACCACGGGCTGGACCGGGGCCGGCGCCACAGGTGCGGCGGCTGGCGGGGTGGCGGCGCGCGGCGCAGCGGCCATCTGGCGTTCGGCGGCGGCCTTCTCCGCCGCGGCCTTCTCGGCAGCAATCTTCTCTTCGGCGGCCTTTTCGGCGGCCAGCTTCTCGGCCGCCGCCTTCTCCCCGGCAGCGCGCAGCGCCTCCGGCTTCGGGGCCTCCGGCGTGGGCGCCAGGGCCTGCTTGCCGGCGGAGGCGGCGGGGCTGTCGATCTCCGGCCCCTGCTGGGCGCTGTCCGGCTTCACGCGCAGCGGGCGGCTATCCGCCTCCACCACCGGCACGCCGCCGCCAGACTTGCCGCCGGTGAGCGACCAAGCGCCGACCATCACGAGCAGGGCGGCGCCGATGCCGCCGGCGATGATCGCCAGCCGCCTGGTGTTCGGGTCCATGCCCGGACGATGGCGCGGCGTGCGGTAGGACGTGTCGAACTCGGCCATCGGACTGCCCATCTTCCCTTCTCTCGCAGGGCGGGCAGCCGGTGCGGCAACTGCCCGTCAGCGCATTTCTTCCACCGGCGCCACACCCATAACCGCCAGGCCAGACCGGATGACGGTCGCGGTGGCAGCCACGAGGGCTATGCGGGCCAGCGTGTCAGAACGCTGCTCCGGCTGCAGGAAACGCAGCGCAGCATCGTCCCTTCCTCGGTTCCACAGCATATGAAAGTCGGCCGCTAAATCATAGAGGAAAAACGCAATCCTGTGCGGCTCGCGCGCCTGGGCCGCCCCTTCCACGGTGCGCGGCCAGCTCGCCAGCCGCTTGATCAGTGCAAGTTCCGCGTCATGACTCAGGCTTTGCAAAGCCACCCCCTGCAGGGCCTCCGCCGCCATGGCCTCCGCCCCCAGCATCTCGGCCGCCGCCCGCAGCACGGAGCGGCAGCGGGCATGGGCATACTGCACATAGAACACCGGGTTTTCCCGGGTTTGCGCCACCGCCTGGGCGATATCGAACTCCATCTGCGCGTCCGACTTGCGGGTCAGCATGGTGAAGCGCACCGCATCGCGCCCCACCTCGTCCAGCAGGTCGCGCAGTGTGATGAACGTCCCGGCGCGCTTGGACATGCGCACGGGCTCGCCATCCTTCAGCACATGCACGATCTGGCACAGCACGATATCCAGCGTCGGCGCCGCCGCGGTGCCATCCCCCAGCGCCTTCACGGCAGACTTCATGCGCGACACGTAGCCGCCATGATCCGCGCCCCAGATGTCGATCATCACCTGGGCGCCGCGCGTCACCTTGTCGGCGTGGTAGGCGATGTCGTTGGCGAAATACGTGTTGCTGCCGTCAGACTTGCGCAGCGGCCGATCCACGTCATCCCCGAACTGCGTCGCGCGGAACAGCGTCTGCTCGCGCGGCTCCCAATCATCCGGCGTCTTGCCCTTGGGCGGCTCCAACACGCCCTCGTAGATCAGGCCACGGGCGCGCAGCGTCTCGATCGTGGCATCGGCGGCCCCGGCCTCCACCAGGGCGCGCTCTGAGGAGAACACCTCCTGCTCCACGCCCAGCAGGGCCAAGTCCTCGCGGATGCTCTCCATCATCATCGCCAGCGCGGTATCGCGCACGATCGGCAGCCACGCCTCCACCGGCCCGACATGGGCGCCGGGCGCCGCGAGGCTGTCGCCATGCGCGGCCTTCAGCGCCTCCCCCACCGGCACCAGGTAGTCTCCGCGGTATTGCAGCCCGCCCGGCACCATCTGGGCATACTCATCCTCGGTCAGGGGCGTGCCGAGTGCCTGGAGGTACCGCCAGTAGGCAGCCCAGGCGAGCGCCAGCACCTGGTTCCCCGCATCGTTGATGTAGTACTCCTTGGTCACGTCGAAACCCGCCTTGGCGAGCAGGTTGGCCAGCGCATCCCCCACCACGGCGCCGCGGCAATGGCCGATATGCATCGGGCCCGTGGGGTTGGCGGAGACGTATTCCACGTTCACCCGCACCCCCTGCCCCATCGCCGACTCGCCATACGACTCGCCCGCCGCAAGAATCGCCGGCACCTGCGCCCGCCACGTCGATTCGGCGAGTCGCAGGTTGACGAACCCCGGTCCCGCCACGCTCGCCTCGGCAATGTCCGCCTCCCCCTGCAGCCGCGCCACCAGGGCCTGCGCGATCTCCTGCGGCTTCCGGCCGGCCGGCTTGGCCACCACCATCGCGGCGTTGGTGGCCATGTCGCCATGCGCCACCTCCCGCGCCGGCGTCACCTCCACGCGCGCCAGCACCTCGGGCGGCAGGTCCGGCAGGTCGGCGGCCAGGGCGGCGAGCACGCGCTCGCGCAGTGTGGCAAACAGGTGGGTCATCAGCGAGGTTCCAGAGAGGCAGAAGAAAGGAAGGCCTTCTTTTTCTGAAGAAAAAGAAGCAAAAAGACTTTTATCAATTTGCACCCGGGCGCAAATGATCAAAAGTTTTTTGGTTCTTTTTTTCAAAAAAGAACATTCTTCCTTCCTAAGGTGAGTGAGAAATATCAGTAAGCCGAAGGTGCTCATCCCGAGCATACCGATCCGTCATGCCAGCCACATAGTCGCACACCGCCACGGCGGCCCGCGGCGTGCCGGATTCCCCAGCCCGCCCCCGCCAATCGGCACTGAGCAACCCGGTATCACCATGCAGCATGGCGAAGACCTCGCCGGTGATCCGCTTGGCCTTGGCCACCATGCGGTTGACGCGCCAGTGGCGGTACATATGGGCGAACAGGAAATCCTTGATCGCCCGGTTGGCCTCCGCCATCGCCGGGCTGAACGCCACCACCGGGCTGCGGGCGCGGCGGATGGCATCGGAATCCGCCGGGTCCAGCTTGGCGATCCGCCGGCGGGTTTCCTCGATCAGGTCCACCACCAGCGCGTTGATCACCCGCCGGTTGGTCTCATGCCGCAGGCGCTGCGGCGGCACGTCCAGGCTGGAAACCCGCGCGGCGGCCAGCGCTTCGCCCACCACCGGCAGGTGGCGGATTTCCTCGATGGTGAACAGCCCCGCCCGCAGCCCATCGTCCAGGTCATGCGAGTGGTACGCGATGTCATCCGCCAGCGCGGCGATCTGCGCCTCGACGGAGGCGTGGGTGTGCAGGTCCAGCTTATGGCGCTCGTCGTACTGGGCAACGTAGGGCGGCGGGCGGCGGAGCGGGCCGTTGTGCTTGGCCAGGCCCTCCAGCGTTTCCCAAGTCAGGTTCAGCCCATCAAACGCCGCATAGCGCGCTTCCAGCAGCGTCACCACGCGCAGGCTCTGTGCATTATGGTCGAAGCCACCGAACGGCTTCATGGCGATCGCCAGCGCCTCCTCCCCGGCATGGCCGAAGGGCGGGTGGCCCAGGTCATGCGCCAGGGCCAGCGCCTCCGTCAGGTCCTCGTCCAGTTGCAGCTCCCGCGCCACGGAGCGGGCAATCTGCGCCACCTCGATGGAATGGGTCAGCCGGGTGCGGAAGAAGTCGCCCTCGTGGTTCACAAACACCTGCGTCTTGTATTGCAGGCGGCGGAAGGCGGTGGAATGGATGATCCGGTCCCGGTCCCGCTGCCACGGCGAGCGGCCGGGCGATTCCGGCTCCGGATGCAGGCGGCCACGCGCGGTTTCGGCCCGCACCGCCCAGGGGGCGCGCACGGCGTTCATCGACCCTGGCTCGCGGCAGGCCGCTTCATGGGCAGGCACCTTCGGATGCTGCGCTGCGGATACAAGATGCTCTCGCGCGCTTCAATCCACAGCCTTCTCACGATGGGGCTTCAATCCGGACGGGGCTTGTCCTACATAAGGGGAATGGACACTCAGATGGTTGATGCCCCCTTCCGGCTGAGCGCGCGCGCCGCGGCACAGATCACCGCGATCGTGCAAGGCCAACCGCCCGGCGGGCCGAGCAAGCTGCGCGTGGCCGTGCTGGCCGGCGGCTGCAGCGGCTTCCAGTATCGCTTCGAGCTGGACGGCGAACAGGCCGAGGACGACCTGGTGGTGGAGCGCGACGGCGCCGTGGTGCTGGTGGACCCGGCCAGCCTCGATCTGCTGGCCGGCTCCGAGCTGGATTACTCCGATGCGCTGATGGGGGCCCATTTCACCGTCCGCAACCCGAACGCGGCCTCGGCCTGCGGTTGCGGCACCAGCTTCTCGGTCGAATAGCCGCCCCACGTGCGCATCGCCTCCTGGAACGTCAATTCCATCCGCCAGCGCGAAACCCATGTGGCGCGCTGGCTGGAACGGGTGCAGCCCGACATCCTGTTCCTGCAGGAGCTGAAATGCGAGGCGCCCGTTTTCCCGGCCGCCACCTTCAAGGCGCTGGGCTATGAGGCCGCGGTGGTCGGCCAGAAGGCCTATAACGGCGTGGCCGCCCTCGCCCGGGTGCCCTTCACCACCGTGCACACCAAACTGCCCGGCCTGCCGGAAGACGACGCCCAGGCGCGCTACATCGAGGTCACCGCCGGCGGCATCACCCTGATCGGCATCTACCTGCCGAACGGCAATTCCGGCGGCGAAGCCGGCTATGCCTACAAGCTCGCCTGGATGGAACACCTGCGCGCCCGCGCCAAGGCCCTGCAGGACGCCGACACGCCCTTCCTGATCGCCGGCGACTTCAACGTCTGCCCCACCGACGCCGACTTCGCCCCCGGCGCCATCTCCCCCACCGATGCGCTGGTGCGGCCGGCCACGCGGGCCCAGTTCCGCGCCCTGCTCTGGCTCGGCCTCACCGATGCGGTCCGCGCCCTGCACCCCACCGGCCCCGTCTTCACCTTCTGGGACTATCAGGCCGGCGCCTGGCCGCGCGACCTCGGCCTGCGCATCGACCACGTGCTGCTCTCCCCCACCCTGGCCGAGCGGCTCATGGCAGCCGGCCCAGACCGGGAGGAACGCGGCCGGGAACAGCCATCGGACCATGTACCGGTGGTGGTGGACCTCCAGGACTAGATCCAGCCGCCCGTAGCCCCGCGCCAAAACAGCGGCGCCCTGTTTTCCTGTCAAACACATAATTTCACATAGACGAAGAAAAAATTCTGTTCTTCCGGGCTTGGCTGTGCTCAAATTCCCGGTGATGCCCCATCATGCCGCCGCACCGAGCCAAGCCGACGCACCGCGCCCCTGGGCGCGGGCGATTCTGCACGCCCGGATTCCGGCCGCCCTCAAGCTCCTGCTGCTGGCCCTCTTCGCCGCCCTCTCGGCCGCGACAGCCACGCGCCACGCCATGCGCCGCCCGCACAAGGACTGGCTCCTCTCCCTCACCACCGCCCCCACCGAAGACCCGGACTCCGACTGGGACCCCTACGTCCTGCGCCGGCTGTTTCGCGTCCGCGCCCGGCTCGGCTGGCTGATGCGCTGCGACCGCGCCGAAGGCATGTCCCTGTCCGGCCACCGCGCGCCCGTACTCCGCCCCGCGCAAGCCGCCCGCGCGCCCCCACGGTGGCCTCACGCCCGAAATCACCTCGAATCCGTCGCAAAAACCCCGCGCCCCGCGGCGATGAGTCGTGGCCAAAACAGTAATAAGAAAAGAAAGCAAGCAGTTCTTTTTTGAAAAAAAGAACCAAAAAACTTTTATCCACTGGCACGCGTGCCAGGACCCCTGGCACGCGCGCCAGTGAGAGAAGTCTGTTTGCTTCTTTTTCTTCAGAAAAAGAAGGCCTTGCTCAGAGCCTGCTTGAGATCTCGCCCTGGCGAGTCAGAGTGGCCCCGGCCGGCGGTGATGATTGAGCACCGGAGCGCAGGAAATCGCCGTCGGATTCCCGCCAAAGCAGGGTTATCGAACAGGCTCCTACTTCCAGCGCGCCCGCCGCCAGGCCCAATCCCCGCCGGTCAGCACCCACCGCCCCGCCATAAAGCGTGTGGCACCCGGGCGCCGCACCACATGCCGGCCGTGGTGCCACACATACCGGGCGTTCATCACATCCCATTCCCAGTGGCCGGGCTGCCACGTCAGCCGCTCCGCCGGCGGGCGGGAAGGGACGGACTCCAGCCGCGGCTTCGGCAACGGCGGCACGCCAGCCGGGTGAGCCAGCGCCGGACCAGCCGCGAACGCCACAGTCAGGATAACGAAAGGCAGCAGGCTTGCCGCACCGCACGAAAGCCTGCCCGGCGCGGGCAGGCCTTCGCGATGGGTGCCGATCGGCGTCAGCCCGCGCTGGGCGCCTTGTCCTCGTCGGGCTTGGCGGTCAGTGCCACAAAGGCACGGCCACGGCGCCGCTGGCGGGCAATCGCCAGGCCGAGCAGCCCCGCCCCGAACACCGCGATCGTGCCGGGCTCCGGCACGGTCCAGATCAGGTTGTAGACATAGATCGCGCCCGGCCCACCAAGGGCAGCACCCTCATCGGTCTCGATGCGCAGCTGCGCCGCGCCAGTCCCGGCCTTGTTCACGAACTGGATGGCGATCGAACCGCTGCCGTCACCGTTGTACAGGTTGCTCAGCACCGCATTCTTGGTGGACGTGCTGAAACCGGTATCCGGGCTGTCGAAGCCCGAGAGGCTGAACGAAAACTCGGTGGAACCGGTGATGGTCACGTTGGTCAGCGTCAGGTCGGTCAGCGCCTTGAAGGCAGCGTCGTTCGATAGGTTGCTGATCAGCAGGTCCTGCAGCGTCAATCCACCCACCGCGTCGCCGAACAGGATGGTGCCGCCGTTGATGATCGCGCCGGAACTGGCGTTCTTGCCGGTCACGACCGCATCGAAGTCGGGCCCCACCGCGGTGCCGGTCACCGTGCTGCTTGCGGTGGAGGCCATGTTCTTGCCATCGACCGAGCCGTTGGTGAACGCCGTGGTGATGGTGGCAGACTGGGTGCCGCGCGCCGTCGGCGCATAGGTGAACATGTAGGTCTGCGACGAGGAGTCGGTCAGGTTCACCGCCCCGCCGCCAGTGATGGCAGAAGACCCGCTGACGGAAACGTTGCCGCGCAGGTTCGTCAGCAGCGTGGTGCCGTTATCCGCGCCGGCGAGGTTGCCGTCACCGATGTTCTTCACCGTCACGCTGCCGGTGGTGCTGGTGCCCACGCGCACCGGGCCGAGCGTCGTCGGCGCCGCGGTGGTCGAAGAGACAGGGGCGACCACCTGGGCCTTGAAGGTCTGGGTGACGGTCTGGCTGGCGTTCGTGCCGTCCGAGCTGCCGTTGCTGAAGGCCGCCGTCACTGTTGCCGTGCTGGTGGTGCCGCGCGTGGATTGCCCGACATAGCTCACGGTGTGCGTCAGGGTGGAAGCCGCCGGGCCGGTCACGCCATCGTTCAGCGCGAAGCTGCCGGTGGCGGTGACAGAGGCGAAGCCGCCGCCCAGCGTGTTGGAGGTGGTGCCATTCAGCGTGGCGCCAACCAGGCTGCCATCGCCGGTGTTCGCGATGGTGAAGTCCCGCGTCACCGTCTGGCCCGGAAGCGCATAGACGTTCGCGCCGCCGGTGGTGACGGACTGCACCGGCGCCACGGTCTGGCCGGTGAACACCTTCGTGATGGTCTGGCTGGCATTGTTGCCGTCGGTGTGGCCGTTGGTGAAGCTGGCCGTCACGGTGGCCGCCACGGAGGCACCGCTGCGCGTGGCCTGGCCGGTATAGGTCATCGTCTGGGTCAACGTGGTGGCAGCCGGGGTGCTCGGGGCCTTGCCATCCGCAAGGTTGAAGTTCACATCGCCCACCGAACCACTGAAGCCCGTCGTGACCGTGGTGGTCAGCGTGCCGGTGAGCGAGGCGCCGGCATAGCTCCCGTCGCCGACATTCGTAACGGAAAAGGTGCCGCTCGCCTTCTGCCCCGGCAGCGCATACAGCGTGGTATTGGTGGCGGTGGTGGAATTCACCGGCGCCACCGTGGTCCCGGTCAGCACCGTGGTGGCAGTGGAGCCGGCATTCTTCGTGCCGCCAGAGGTGTACGTGGCCGCAATGGTGGCCGTATCCGAAGACCCGCGGGTCGTCGCACCGGTATAGGTGAAGGTGGTGCTGAGAGAATCGGTGGAGGCCTTCGTGTCGGTCAGGTTCGTGGCTTCGGTATTGAAGGTGAGTGCCGAACCCGACCAGCTGGTGCCCTTGGTAACCGACGTAGAGCCCCAAAGCTCACTCTTGACGGTCTCGGAATCCGCACCGGCCTTGGTGCCGTCGCCGATGTTCTGCACCGTGTAGACCTGGGTCGCCGTCTTGCCCGGCAGCGCATAAATCGTGGTGCTGGCCGTCTGGCTGGCCACAGCCGACACCGCCAGCACGTTGATCGTGACATTGGTGGTATCGGAATTGCTGCTACGGCCAACATTGCCAACGGCCACCCCGGGCGACGAGCCCTTGATGGTGAAACTGCCCGCGACCGAAGTGCCCCGAACCGTCGGGGTAGCGGATACCGAGACGTTCCTGTTGCCGGCATTCGAAAATGTACCGTTCGAACCCACGGTTACCCCGGAGGAGACGCTCGTAAATGAGAACGTGACGCTTCTATTGCTCCCGGCCAGCTTGGAGTCGATGATGTTGTCCACAAGCACCGTGGTGCTGACGCTTGTGCCGACAAGGATGTTGGTTAGACTAAGCGGCTGGAGCGTCACGGACGATGGGTTACCGCCTGTCGCCGTCGTTGTAAGGGTATTGCCGCTCGGCGTCCCCATCGTGCCCGTGGTCTTGCCGCCAACCGAATAGATGATGGCTGCATCCGCAGGGGCAGGCGCTACCAGAACAAGGCCGGAGGCGAGGGACACCGCCGAGAGGGACAGCGACGCCGCACTGCGCCCGGGCAAAACCAGCGCGCCGGTGGGCACATGCGTCACCGTGGCGAGGCAGGATGCCGAAAGCAGCGAGATCCGATGGGTGGCTGGCGGCATATCTCAAACTTCCAGTGACAATCGGGGGTAAAGATTCCCCCGCAATCCTATGAAACAGCATCCATATCCAGGCCGGGCCAATCCCGCCCCGCACCGCCTGCCCAACACGTTCGGGAAGACTCCGTGCGAAACCGGGTTAACCATGTTGGTTTGTATCCATTGAATCCGCATGAAGTCAATCAATTGCCACAGATGTGATTATATCGCGGTTTCAGATCGCGCAACGAAACCGCCCCATCCCGCAGGGCGGAACAGGGCGGAAGGGTCTTCACGGCAAATGGGTCGTCAGGCGATGCGGCGCAGCGCCGAGTCCAGCCGCGCGATCTCGGCCTCCGCGGCGGCCAGCCGCTCGCGGTTCTCCTCCACCACCTCTTCCTTGGCGCGCGCCACGAAATCGGCGTTGCCGAGCTTCTTGGCGATCTTCTGCGCCTCGTCCGCCACCTTGGCCCGCTCCTTGGCCAACCGGGCGCGCTCCGCCCCCAGGTCGATCACGCCGGCGAGCGGGATCACCACCGTAGCCTCCCCCACCACCGCCTGCGCCGAGCCGGCCGGCACCTCACCCACCAGCGCCTCGAAGGCCGAAGCTCGGGCCATGCGGCCGATCGCCTCCATCCAGCGCGCCCCGCAGGCAAGCGACTCCGGCGCGGCATCCTTCAGCAGCAGGGGCGCGAGGCGAGACGGCGGCACGTTCATCTCGGCCCGCACCGTGCGCACCTCAGAGATCAGCTTCACCACCCAATCCAGCTCCGCCCGCGCCTCCGCAGCCCCCGGCACGGCGAAGGGCTCCGGCCAGGCCGTGGTGATCAGGCTGTTCGCGGGGCCATAGCCGAACCGGTCCCACAGCTCCTCCGTCACATACGGCATCGCCGGGTGCAGCAGCCGCAGGATCTGGCCGAACACATGCGCCGCGGTGCGCCGCGTCTCCACCGCCTCGGGCGACGCCGCATTGGCCAGCACCGGCTTGGCGAATTCCAGGAACCAGTCGCAGAACGACAGCCAGGTGAAGCGATACGCCGCGGCGGCATAGTCGTTGAACCGGTACAGCTCCAGCGCCGCCGTGGCCTCCCCCACCGCATCCGAGAGCACCGCCAGGATCCACCGGTTCAGCGGCAGCGTGGCATCTTCGGGCGTGAAACCGGCATCCGGCACCACCTGGTTCATCTCCAGGAACCGCGCCGCGTTCCAGATCTTGGTGACGAAGCTGCGCGTGCTCTCCACCCGCTGTGGGCCGAGCTTGATGTCGCGCCCGGGGCCGGTCAGCGAGCAGATGGTGAAGCGCAGCGCATCGGTGCCGTATTTCTCGATCAGCTCCAGCGGGTCGATCACATTGCCCTTGGACTTGCTCATCTTCTGCCCGCGCTCGTCGCGCACAAGGCCGTGGATGTGCACCGTCTTGAACGGCACGTCGCCCATGAAGTGGATCCCCATCATCATCATCCGGGCCACCCAGAAGAAGATGATGTCGAACCCTGTCACCAGCACGTCGCCGGGGTAGTAGCGCGCCAGCTCGCGCGTCTGCTCCGGCCAGCCCAGCGTGGAGAACGGCCACAGCGCGGAGCTGAACCAGGTGTCCAGCACGTCGTCGTCCTGCACCAGCGGGCGGGCCTCGCCGTAATGCACGGCGGCGGCGGCATGCGCGGCGTCCCCGTCCTTCTCCACGAACACGGTGCCATCGGGGCCATACCAGGCCGGAATGCGATGCCCCCACCACAGCTGGCGGGAAATGCACCAGGGCTGGATGTCGCGCATCCAGGCGAAGAAGGTGTTCTCCCATTGCTGCGGCACGAACCTGGTGCGGCCCTGTTCCACCGCCTCGATCGCCGGCTTGGCCAGCACCGCGGCGTTGGCATACCACTGGATCGTCAGCAGCGGCTCGATCGGCACGCCGGAACGGTCGCCATGCGGCACCTGGTGGGTATGCGGCTCCACCTTCGCCAGCAGCTCCAGCCGCTCCAGCTCCGCCACGATGGCCTTGCGCGCCATGCCGCGATCCAGCCCCGCCAGCGTATGGACAAACTGCCCATCCGCCACGCCCTCGGCCACGGCGATGTCGCCGGCGATCTCGTCCAGGATCACCCGGGCCTGCTTGTCCAGAATGGAAGGCATCGGCAGCGAATGGCGCTGGCCCACGGCGAAGTCGTTGAAATCATGGGCGGGCGTGATCTTCACCGCGCCGGTGCCCTTCTCCGGATCGGAATACTCGTCCGCCACGATCGGAATGCGACGCCCCACCAGCGGCAGGATGGCGAACTTGCCCACCAGGTCGCGGTAGCGCCCGTCCTCCGGATGCACCGCCACCGCGGTATCGCCCAGCATCGTCTCCGGCCGTGTGGTGGCCACGGTGATGAACCGGCCCGCCTCGCCCTCGATCGGGTAGGTGATGTGCCAGAGGTTGCCGCGCACCTCCTGGTTCTCCACCTCCAGGTCGGAGATGGCGGACTGGAACTTCGGGTCCCAGTTCACCAGCCGCCGGTCACGATAGATCAGCCCCTGCTTGAACAGGGTGACGAACACCTCCCGCACCGCGGCGGAAAGCCCGTCATCCATGGTGAAGCGCTCGCGCGGCCAATCGAGCGAGGCGCCGAGGCGGCGCAGCTGGCGGGTGATGGTGCCGCCGGATTCACCCTTCCACTGCCAAACCCGGTCGAGGAATTTCTCGCGCCCCATCTCCTGGCGCGTGGTGCCCTCTTCGCCCAGCAGGCGCTCCACCACCATCTGGGTGGCGATCCCCGCATGGTCGGTGCCCGGCTGCCACAGCGCGTCGCGGCCCTGCATGCGGCGCCAGCGCACCAGCGTGTCCTGGATGGTGAAGGTCAGCGCGTGGCCCATGTGCAGGCTGCCGGTCACGTTCGGCGGCGGGATCATGATGGTGTAGGGCACGGCGTTGCTGGCGGGGTCGCAGGCGAAGGCGCCCTGCCCCTCCCAGCCGGCATACAGCCGCGATTCGATCTCGGCGGGGGAATAGGTCTTGTCGAGCATGGGTCAGGAATCCAGGCAGGCGGGAAGGAACAGCGGCGAGGCGGAGGGCTTACCGGCGGCCGGCGAGGGTCAGCCGACCGCCCGTCCTACCATGCGTTCGATCTCGGCGCGCACCAGGCGTTCCACCAGCGGCGGCAGGTTGGTGTCCAGCCAGTCCTTCAGCATCGGGCGCATCTCCTCGCGCACCATGTCCTCCAGCGTCGGCCCGCCGCGATACAGCTGCGTGCCGGCCTGGCGGTTGGAGTCCAGCGTCCGCATCAGGGAGCTCATGGAGCTGGCCGCCGATGCCTCGGCCTCCGGCGCGATCAGCCGGTCGGTGGCGGGCGCCGCCACGGGGGTGGCGAGCGGGATCGGCGGCGGCGGCGGCGGTGCCGGCTCCGGCTCCGGCATGGCGGGTGCCACTTCCAGCGGTTCGCCGGGGGCGGAAATCGCCTCCAGCAGCGCGGCGCGCTCGTCCTCGGGCTCCCGCGGCTCCGGCTCCGGCTCCGGTTCCGGCTCCGGTTCCGGCGCGGCCACCAGCATGGATTCGTCCAGCTTCAGCACGTCGTCATCCGCCGGCGCGGTGTCCTCCGCGGCGGCAGCAGGCGCCGTCGCGGCCGCCGCCGGCTGCTCGTCCTCGCTCAGGATGCGGCGGATGGACGCGAGGATGTCCTCCATCGAGGGATCCTGCGCGGCCCCGTGGCCTGCCGCCGGTTGCCCAGGTGCGGCAGCGCCGGGCTGGCCCGATGGGGGAACGGATGCGCTCATGTGCTCGCAATGCCTCTCTTGCTCCTGCCGCCGCAGCCTGCGTGGCGGGCGTTCAGCGGCCGGGCTGGTTGGTGGCCTGGTCGCCGGTGCCGATCAGTCGGTTGCGCACCGCCTTGTAGTAGGCGGTCTCGTCATACAACGGCACGCTGAGGTTAAGATCCCGTGCCGTCAGCCGCCCGCCCGCCGAGGCCACGCCGTAGGAAGCCGTGATCAAGCTGCCCAGATTGCGCACCAGCGTCACGCGGGAAGTGAGCAGGCGCTGCTCCTCGTTCAGCACGTCCAGCGTGGTGCGGCTGCCCACGATGGCCTCGCGCTGCACGCCTTCCAGCGCGATCTCGTTGGAGCGGATCTGTTGGCGTGTGCTCTCGATGGTGGCGCGCGCGGCCACGTAGCGGTTCCACGCCTCGGTCACCTGCTGGATCGCCTGGCGCCGCGCATCGTCCACCTGCTGGCGGGTGCGCTGCTGGTCCTGGCGCGCCTGGCGGATGGCGGCGTATTCGCCGCCGCCCTGGTACAACGGCACGCTCAGCACCACCAGGATCTGGCCCACCTTGGTGGTGATGTCCTTGGTCTGCACGTCCTCGTTGCGCGAAACGCTGCCCTGCAGGTTCAGGTTGGGCATCAGCCGGGCGTACTGCACGTCGAAATTGTCGCGCGCCGCGGCATCGGTGAACATGGCGGACACCACGCTCGGGTTGTTCGTGCCGGCCAGGCCGCGCGCCTCGTCCAGCGTGCGGGCGGGCAGGCGCAGCGGCTGCGGCTCCTGCAGGCGGTCGGGCGCGGGCTCGCCGATCACCTGCAGGAAGGCGGAACGCGCCACCTGCAGGTCGCCCTCGGCGGTCTGGCGGTTGGCGGTGGCGCCGGCCAGCGCCGCCTCGGCCTGCGCCACGTCGGTGCGGGTGATCTCGCCCACGCGGAACCGCTCCTGCGTGGCCTGCAGCTGGCGGGCCAGCACCTGCTCGTTGTTGATCGACAGCGCCAGCACCTGCTGGGACTGGATCACGCCCACATAGGCCTGCACGGCGTTGGTGAAGGCGGTCTGCTCCGCGCCGATCAGCGTGGCGCGCTGCGCCAGCACCTGGTTCTCGCGGAAATTCACGGTGGCAGAGGTGGTGCCGCCGCGAAACAGCGGCTGCGTCACGGTCAAGGATTGCACGTTGGAGCCGCGCAGGGACTGGCTCTCCACCGTACGGCCAGGCGTTACCGCCGTCGGGCGGATGTATTGCTGGGAGGTCCCGTCGATGTAGCCGGCATTGGCCGTAAACGTGACGGTCGGGCGCCAACCGGCCAGGGCCTGCGGCACGTTCTCGTCCACCACGCGCAGCTGGGCGCGCGCCGCCAGCAGGGCGGGGTTGGTGGCGTAGGTCAGCGCCAGCGCGTCGTTCAGCGTGCGCAGCTGCTGCGCCTGTGCCGGCCCCGCCAACACCATGCCGACCGCTGCGGCGACGATCGAGGTCGCCCCCTGCGCGAGCACCGCGCGAAGGCTCCACCGCCGAGGATTCGTTTCAGCCTCTCTCATGCCGCAGCCTTTCCTGACATCCGGCACCGACCGGGCAAGCGGGCCCGCGGTATCCTGCACTGCACCATTTGCCACAGGACGCACCGCCGCGCCACGGGCAAGGCCGGGGGCAGCGGGCACGCCGCGGCCCGAACGAGACTCAGAACACGAAGCCGGGCTCGCGCTGCAGCATCGGCAGCACGGGCGTGGCGCAGTCGAACACCGGCGCGGGGTTCATCCGCCCGCCGCCCACGCGGGTGCACAGCACCGCCTGGCCCATGCGGCCCGCCGGCTTCAGCACCGCCAGCAGGCGGCCGCCCTCGCCGCGCAGCTGCCCGGCCAACCCCTCCGGGATCTCCGGCACCGCGCCCTCCACCAGGATCACGTCGTACGGTGCGCCGGCCTTCCAGCCCTCGGCCACCGCGCCCTCCATCAGCTTCACGCCGGGCGCCACCTGCGGCAGCACGGCGCGGGCCATGGCCAGCAAGGCCGGGTCCTGCTCCACCGCCGTCACGTCGGCACCGCAGGCCGCCAGCAGCGCCGCGCCGTATCCGGGGCCGGAGGCCACCACCAGCACCCGCTCGCCCTCGCGCACCGCGGCGATCTGCACCAGCCGCCCGATCACCATCGGCTCCAGCAGCACCCGCCCGCCGCCCAGCTTCACATCTTCGTCGGAATAGGCCAGCGAGGCCTGCGCCGCCGGCACGAAGCGCTCGCGCGGCAGGGACCGCATGGCCGCGATGATGCGTGGGTCGTTCACCTTGTTCGGCCGCACCTGGCCGTCCACCATCAGGGCGCGGGCGGCGGCGAAATCCATCGTGGCATGCGGCATGGGGGCATCCGGGCTGGTCTGCGGGAGCGCACGTTATAGGTGCGCCGCGGTTTGCACGCAAAGCGGCCCACCCGCCACCTTCCTGGGGCCTTGACCCGGCGGCCCAGCGCGGCCAATAACCAGCCCGCACACCCCGGTGAGGTCCGGTGGCAGAGTGGTGATGCAGCGGACTGCAAATCCGCGAATGTGGGTTCGATTCCCGCCCGGACCTCCACCCTGGCGTCAGCCGTTTATCAAGACAGCGCGTTGGGGTCGTTCGGCATGCGCCCTTGCGCGGCCGGCCATCGCGCCGGGCAGCATCAGCCGGGATCGTATTCCAGCATCGGCGCCTCGGCGGCCGCCACCGGCGCGCCACCCAGGTGCTCCGCAAACGCCGCTGCCATGGCTCCGGCCTCCGTCGATGTCAGCGGGCGAACGACGTTCAGCACCAGCTCGTAGCCGGTCACGACAAATCCCCCCGCATCCCTCCGTGCGAATACGAGGAGTGTGCCGCCCAACGACAATGCCTCCGCCAAGCCGTGGTCGAGGGCAACAGCGTCATCGTCGGAAACCCTCCCATCGGCGACCCGGCAGGTTTCGGACGAACCGTCGTCGAAGACCACGGCGGCAAGGCCATGGCCGGCCCCCGCCACGTACTGCGCCAAGGCGGCAACCGCCGCCTCATCGGCTTCCAGTTCGCCCTCTCCGTCCATCCCTTCGTCGGGGATGGCCAGCTCAACGCGCCGCAGGATGTCCCTGGCGCGGGAGAGGAACACCGGCTCCTCTATGGCAAGGCCCAGCTCATCCTCGATCGCGTCACCCCAGGCCTGCACGCCGGCCAGGAAGGCCTCCTCGCTTGCCATGTCGTCATCATCCCCGGCGCCCGCCGCAATGCCGAGCAGCGAAACCTCCGTTGCCGCGCCGCTGGCAGGCGCGATCGGCGGCGGCGCGCCCGTGGCCAAGGCGATCGCGACCTGCCGCAGCTGGCTCGGCGTCAGGGCCAGGATGGCATCGGTCTCGATCAGAAAGGGCGCGAACCGGAGATGTTCGAACGCTCCGCGCAGTGGCATGCCAGCCAGGCGGGCTGCCAGCGAAGCCGGCACGGTCGGTGGCGCCCCTTGCCCTGCCCGCACCGCGGGCACAAGGAACGCAAACCCGGGCCGCGGCCCGTCCGGGGTCGCCAGGGCAACCTGCGCCGCCATGTCGTCGATCGCATGCGCGATGAAGCCGAAATCCTCGGGCTCCAGCATCTCCTGCAGGATCCGGATGGCGCCATCCTGGCGCTTCTGCAGCAGTTCCCCGGCCAGGCTTTCCAGTTCCTCCGGCGAGGGATCCTCCCGCATCACCCAGCGCGCCAGCCGGGCCGCGAGGCTGCTCCCCACGGCCGGCCGGAGCTTGCCCAGCGGTTTCGCCACCTCCAGGGGCAGCCCGAGCGCCCGAAGCGCGGCCGCGCCCGACAGAACCCCCGTCCGGCTTTGCAGATACTCGGCCTGCACCGCCGGCGTGTTCGCCCGCCCGCCCAGCCATTGGCGATACCCCTCGCCCTCCATCGGGACCACGGCGATGCCCAGCCGGTCACGCAAAGCGGCGCGGGCGGCAAGCCGGCTCAGAAGCTGCTCCGCCCGCCAGTCGCGCTCGGCATCGCCCGTGACGGCAAGCAGGTCCGCCGCGGTCGGGAACGCGGCAATCCGAACCGTTTCGGCATCCCTGGCCACGCCATGGAGGAAATCCGCCAGCCCCAGGATGGCATCGAGCGACATACGCAGGATCGTCGGCACGATGGCAGCTCCAGAACTCTCGATGCCGCACCCTACAGGGGCAAGAGCGGCCCGACCATCAGCCCGCGATTTCGGCCCAGATCCGCCCATGCGGCCGCGGGTCGTGCACCAGCCGGCATTCGGCATCCAGCACCATCGTCGCCCGCCGCGCCGCGTCGAAGGCCGGCCAGTCCGGCAGCGCCGCATGGGCCGGCCGGCCGGTGCGGGCGAAGGTGATCCAGGTTTCCGCCATCAGCGCCGACAGCGCGATGGCCTCCGCCCGGTCGCCATGCGCGCGCGTCAGGTCCAGCGTGTCGAACACGAAGGGCACGTCCAGCGCATGCGGCGATTTCAGCCGCCCTTCGTGCACCGGCGTCTCCCATTCGAACGAATACATGAACACCGGTGCCGCCCCCAGCGCCGCCTGCCGCTCGGCCACCAGCAGGGAGCGCAGGCGGAATTCGGCATCGGTCTTGATGGCGATCAGCAGCTCCGCCGGGTTCATGCCGGGGTTGGCGGCGCGATAGGCCGCGATCACCTGCCCCGCCGCTTCGCCCGCCAGCGCCCCCACCCGGCGCAGCAACTCGGCCTCATCCAGCGTGCGGAACCACATCGCATCGTCGGTGGCCACGAAGCTGGCGGATTCGTCCTTCATGTCGCCGATCAGCAGCGGGACATGCGCCGACAGCGCCGTGGCTTCGGGGGCGAACACCTGCCGCGGCAGAACCTCTCCCTCTACCACCGGCCCGAACGGATAGCGGTCCAGCAGCGGCCGCGCCGAGGGCCCCAGCGCGCGCTGCGCCGGCGCCACCGCGGCCATCAGCCGCTCCAGCGGCACCGCGGTCAGCCCGGCGGCATCGGTGCCCAGTTCCTTCAGCACCGCATCGGTCAGCCGCGCCGCGCGCTCCTGCGTGAGGAGCAGCACCACCGCACCGCTCTGCACCACGGCGCGGTGGAACAGCCCCTGCGCCGCCGGCATGCCCATCAGCGTGCACACCTTCCCGCCACCGCCGGATTCGCCGAACACCGTGACGCAACCAGGATCGCCGCCGAAGGCCGCAATGTTGTCGCGCACCCATTGCAGCGCCGCCACGATATCCAGCATCCCGGCATTGCCCGAATGCCGCCAGGCGTCGCCCTGCGTCGACAGGTCCAGGAAGCCGAGGATGTTCAGCCGGTGGTTCACGCACACCACCACCACATCCCCGCGCCGTGCCAGCCGACTGCCACGGCTGCGCTCGCCATTGCCGGTGCCGTAGCTGAACGCCCCGCCATGCAGCCACACCATCACCGGCCGCTTCGCGCCATCAGCCGCCGGGGTCCAGACATTCACCGAAAGGCAGTCCTCCGTCGGTGCGGAGGTATCGCCCACGCCATAGAGATCGGCCAACTCCGGGCGCGAGGCCGGCCGCAGCCCCATCTGTGGCGCATGGCCCGAATAGGCGGTGGCATCGCGGACCCCGGCCCAGGGCACCGGCGGCGCAGGCGGCATAAAGCGCGCCGCCCCGGCGGTGGGGGCGCCATAGGGCACGCCCTTGAAGGCCAGCACGCCATCCACCACCGCCCCGCGCACACGCCCGGCCCGAGTTTCCACCACCGGCGCCGCCGCGCCTGCCGCATCGCCAGCCATGTGCCGTCCCCCGCCCTGCCCCGGCACCATGGCCGCCCCGGCCCGGGCTGTCGACCCGCTCAGGTGGCGGCGGCGAGGGCCCTGCCATCCTCCAGCAGGCGCGCCATGCGCTCCTCCAGCTGGGCGATGGTGAAGGGCTTGCGCATCACCTGGGCGGAATCGATCAGCTCCGCGGTTTGCGATTCCGCATTGCCGGTCACCAGCAGCGCGCGCAGGCCGGGCTGCAGCACCTGGGCCGCCTGGATCAGCGACACGCCGTTCATGCCTGGCATCACGTAGTCCACCAGCATCAGGTCGAAGGGCTGCTCATGCGCCGCCGGCCCGTCCAGGATCGCCAGCGCCTCCGTGCCGTCCACCGCGGTCACCACGTTGTGGCCGCGCTCCATCAGCATCTCGGCCGCCATCTCGCGCACCGCCCGGTCGTCATCCACCACCAGCACGCGCAGCCGCCGCAGCCGTGCCTGCGACTGGGGCCCCGCCTCGGCGCCCGCCATCGGCATCTCCACCAGGGCGCGCGGCAGCAGCACCTCCACGCAGGCCCCGAAGCCCGGACGGCTGGAGATGCGCACATCCCCGCCCGACTGCACCGCCAACCCATGCACCTGGGAGAGGCCGAGCCCCGCCCCCTCCCCGGCCGGCTTCGTGGTGAAGAACGGCTCGAACACCCGCTCGAGCACCGCGGGGTCGATCCCGCTGCCGGTATCGGTCACCTCCAGCGCCACGTAGTCCCCGGGCGCCGCGTTGGGATAGCCGTCATGCCCGTCGCGCAGTGTCAGGTTGCGGGTGCGGATGGTCAGCACCCCGCCCTCCGGCATCGCATCGCGCGCGTTGATGGCGAGGTTCAGCACCACCGCCTCCAGCTGCGTCGGGTCCACCATCGCCGGCCACAGCTCCGGTGAGAGATCGGTCTCGATGCGGATGTTCCGCCCGAGCGTGCTGGCCAGCAGGCCCGTGAGCGCCAGTACCGGCACGTTGAGGTCCGTCGGTGCCGGCAGCAGGCGCTGGCGGCGGGAGAAGGCGAGCAGCTGCGCCGTCAGCCGCCCGCCGCGCTGCGCCGCCTCCAGGGCATTCTCCACCAGCGGCCGCAGCTGCGCCTGCTCCGGCGGCAGCCGGCGATGGATCAGGTCCAGCGCGCCCACCACGGCAGTCAGCAGGTTGTTGAAGTCGTGCGCGATGCCGCCGGCCAGCTGCCCCACCGCCTGCAGCTTCTGCGCCTGGTGCAGCTGCGCCTCGGTGCGCTCCCGCTCGGCGATCTCGTGCTCCAGCCGGTTTCGGCTCTCCTCCAGGTCGCGCGTGCGCTCCTGCACGCGGGCCTCCAGCGTGGTGTTCAGCTCCTCCAGCTCCGCCCGCCGCCGTCCCAGCGCCTCGGCCATGCTGTTGAACGCCGCCGCCAGCCGCCCGAACTCGGAGCCCGGCGCCTCCTGCAGCCGCGCCCGCGCATGCAGGCTGCCCTCCGACCATCGCCCCGCCGCATCCAGCAGCGCCGCCGTCGGCCGGCGCACGAAGCGCTCCCCGGCGAAGGTGGCCAGCAGCAGGGACAGCATCGCCCCCAGCAGCATCAGCAACAATCCCTGCCAGGCGGCATCGTCGATATCGGCCAGGATGTCGGGCGCATAGAGCCCGATGCTGACGAACACCCCCTGCCCCGGCATGCCCGCCGGCACATAGCCGATGATCCGCTCCCGCCCGTCTATGCCCGCCGCCCAGACATTGCCGCGCTGCGCAGTGCCCACCAGCGGCCGCACCACGTCCTGCACCTTGCGCCCGACCATGCCCTGGTCGGGCACGCGCACCAGCACGGTGCCCTCCCGGTCGGCAATCGCCGCCGTGCTGCGCGTCGGCAGCGGCAGCTCGGCGATGTGACCGGCCAGCCAGTCCAGGCTCAGCTCCAGCACCAGGTAGCCGATGCGGCCCTCGGTGGCGGGAAAGGCAATGCACAGCGGCAGCACCGGGCCGCGCGTGCCGGTGGC
>JBIKOJ010000066.1:0-23862 GCA_044358135.1 Acetobacteraceae bacterium
CTGGGTGCCCGGATCTCGCCTATCTTCTTCCGCTGGCTTCTCTATCGCGGGCGCATTTATGCCTTTCGGCTCAGGCTCAGGTTCCGGATCGGGTTCCTGCTCTGCCCCCAGCTCGGGTTCGATCTCCGGAGCGACGCGACTTTGTTCCAGCAATTCCCTGAGCCGGCCATCCAGCCGGTCCAGACAGGCCGCCGGATCAAGAAACCAGTCGGTGGACCAAAGGCGCAACAGTCGCCAGCCGAGCTGTTCCAGGATGATGTGGCGCACTCGGTCACGATCGCGGGCCGAGGGCGACGCGTGATACGTCGCCCCATCGCACTCGATACCCGCTAGAAATCTGCCTGGCGCGTCGGGGTGAACCACCCCGAGGTCGACTCGGAACTTCGACACTCCAACCTGAGTGCGCAGATCCCAACCGCGATTGCGAAGCCCTTCGGCGACCGCCATCTCGAAATCGCTGTCGTAGCCGTGCATGCCGCCCATCGGCCGGATGCCACCCCCGAGAGCTACAGGGCCTCGCTCGGCGAATTCCAGGTAGTGCTTCAGCTCCTGCACCGCCCGGGCGCTGGTGCGGGTCAGGTCGATCATCTCCGGGCCGAAGCTGGCGAAGATCACCACCTCGCTGGTGGCACGGGTGATGGCCACATTCAGCCGACGCTCCCCGCCTTGCCGGTTCAGCGGGCCGAAGTTCATCGACATCGTCTTCCCACCGAGTTCCGTCGGTCCGTAGCCAATGCTGATCAGGATCACGTCGCGCTGGTCGCCCTGCACCGTTTCCAGGTTCTTGACGAACACCGGCTCGGCGGTTGCGTCACTAAAGAAGCGTTCTAGCTCGCCATCGGCACGCCGCTCGGCGTCCAGCAAATCCTCTATCAGCCGCTGCTGTTCGGCGTTCAGCGTGACTACGCCGATCGATTTGCCCTTTTCGCGCGGGTCCCGCAGCCGACGCACGAGCTCAGCCACTAGCGCCTGCGCCTCGGGTGGGTTGGTCCGGGATTTGCCCTTGGCATAGAGCCCGTCAACTCGCCGCAGTGTGACCGCGCTGTCGCGTGTATCGGCGGACGGATAGGTGACGAGAGAGGCGTCATAGTAGGCGAGGTTCGAGAATGCGATCAGGCTCTCGTGCCGGCTGCGATAGTGGCCGGTCAGCCGGTGGTGTGGGGCGCGAGCGGCGAGTGCCTCGTCGAGTATGCTCTCCAGATCCTGCGCATCGCCATCGTCGGGGCCGTCGTCGGTGGCCGCCCTGTCAAAGAAGCTCGTGGGTGGCATCTGCTTGGGGTCACCGACCACGATAACCTTTCGGCCGCGCGCAATCGCGCCAATGGCGTCTGGCACTGTGATCTGCGACGCTTCATCGAACACCACTAGGTCGAACATCGACTGGTCGGCGGGCAAGAACTGCGCGACCGAAAGCGGGCTCATCATCAGGCATGGAGTAAGCGTCAGCATGCTGTCGCCCAGTTGCGAGACCAGTTGGCGCACGGGAAGATGCCGCATTTTCTTCTGCAGTTCGCGAGCCAGCACACCCAGGCCCCTCGGCGCGTTCGGCGCTCCCTTTGGCGGGATCGCCTGAGAAAGGACGGCCCGAACGTAGTCGGCAGTGATCCCTGCGAGTTCGTTGTCGAGCTGCCGGAAGGTCTCGATCAGTGCCTCGTGGTTCACGGCCGAGAAACTACGTAGTTCGGTCCGCCGATCGATCATCAACGGCGCAGCCCAGCGGCAATAGGCAGTACGGAATGCCTCGGGTGCCACGTTCGACGCGATCGTGCCCTGCTCTAGAGCCGCCACGATGGGCCCTAGCCCCATTGCCTCTGCCTCGCGCCGAACACCCACCCAAGCGCACCAGACGTTCAACCGCGCTGTCCGCGATACAATGGCGGCCGCGGTAGCTTCTGCTTCGGCAAGGCTTACACCGTCGGACAATGCCGCTTCGGTCTTGAACGCCGAGAAACTGGACTGGAAACTTGCGAAGGCTGTTGCGAACGCCGCGGCGGCCATTGGAATCGGCATGCCCGACTCCAGCAGATCCCGGCCATCGGACAAAAGCCGGCACAGCCGGACACGCAGCGCCAAGAGGTCCCCTCCGGCGCCTGCCATGGCGAGTAGTGTTCCGCGAGCCTGAGTTCCGGTTTCCGAGAGTGTGGAAAGGCGCGCCGGATCGGTCTCGACGCCGCGGACCGGCAGCCCCGGTGGAAGGTCGGCCAGAGCACGCATTACCGCGGCGGCGCTCGCCTGCGCCGCCGCCAGCGCTTCGAGCGAAGCTTCGGTCGTCTTGCTGACCGGCCAAGCCAAGTGCGCCTCGATCTCCCGGCGAAGCCGGTTCTGCATCCGTCCACGGAACAGCCACATGCGGGCCGCCGCTGCGGTCCGGATCTGCATCCAAGCGGCGACCGGGGCAGAGGTGAGCGCTACTTCCGTCACGGCTGCTGGCAGCACCTTCACTGCAGCGGCGTAGTCAGCCAAAGTCTGTCCAGCGAGCGCCATTGCTTCGAGCGCAGCCTTCCCGTCGGCGCCGAGGGCGAATCCAATGTCGCTGGTGGCACAGCGCGGCAGCACGCGGGCCAGCATCACCATCGCCTCGGTGGCCAGCGGTGCGTCGTCATCATCGAGTCCGGTACGCCGTGCGAACTCGGCCCGCGCCTGACGCAGGGCGCCCAGCGAACTCGTGAATCCTCGGGCGGTGTCGGCAACCCGTGCTGCCCAGGCAAATGACCAATCGTCCTGGCCTATCTTGGCGAAATCGACTTGGTCCTGAGGTACCAACTGGCTGAAGGCCAAGCCAAGGCGCCGCGCACAATCCCCAACCGATGCCATCGCCTCTGGTGTCGGTGCGCGATCGGACCGTTCGAGCGCATTGCCCCAGTCAAGCATGACTGGATGCAGTCCACCCCACCGCGCGACCCGTCCGATCGCCTCGCGCGGGCTTATGCCGGCCGGCCCGGGCGCGTGTAACGCGTGGACCAGCCCATTCAGCCGATCGCGCACGTTTCGTAGCGCCATGGCCTTCTGCGCCCATTCCGTTGCGGTGCGCTCGGTGGCTCCATCCCAGGCAGCGCTCAGCTGGTCCAGCACCGCCCGCTTGTTGGCATGGTTGGAGTGGAGTTCCAGGCAAAAGCGCCCCAATCCCAACTTGCGCAACCGCCGATGCACCACCTCCAGCGCAGCCATCTTCTCGGAGACGAAGAGAACTTTCCGCCCACTGGCCAGGTTGTGCGCGATGATGTTGCCGATGGTCTCCGACTTTCCGGTGCCTGGCGGACCTTCCAGCACGAAGTCGCCATCGGCCCCGGACGCGTGGATCGCGACGATCTGCGAGCTGTCTGCGTTGAGCGGTGCGAACAGCTCTGCCGGATCTATTCGGTTGTCGATATCACGTAGTGGAAGAAATTTCGCGCCATCGGGGTAAGGATCGCGCGGACATTCAATCAGGTGACGCACGAAGGGCGAGCCCTTCAACGCATCGGAACGGTCAGCAAGGTCCTTCCACATCAGATATTTGGCGAAGGAAAAGGTGCTGAGCGTCAGTTCCTCAACCACCTCAAAGCCCGGAGTGTCTCGCACCCGCTCGCGCACGAGGCGCCACACCTTCTTCACATCGATGCCGCTTTCGTCCGTCGGCAGTTCACCGGCGAGCTCCGGCAAGTGTATCGCGAAGTCCTGCCTCAGCATTTCCAGCAGCGTGAGGTTGAACACCGGGTCGTCGTCATGGTTGGTCAGATATGGCTTAGCGGCGGCACTCCGACGTTCGAGACGAACAGGTAGCAAGATGAGAGGCGCGCGGTATGCGCGCATCGTCTCACCGATCGGACGCCATTTTAGTGAGCCGAGAGCCAAGTAAAGCGTGTTCGATCCACCTTCCTCGAGGTCCGCCCTGGCCTTTCGGTACAGCTCGATAACGCCTCGCTCCAGTGTCTTCTCATCGACATTTGCGATGATCTGGTCGCGGTCGAGGGCATCAAGAGCAGACTGCTCCGCCAGATCGTCACCAGTCTGCAGCAAGCGAATTTCGGTGTCCGGTGCAGCGCCGGCTGCCAGCCTCGGCGGTGGGGGGATGATGGTTATCCGACGGCCGGCTGCAATGCGGTCTTCCAGTGTAGCGGGGTCTGGGCAGAAGATGGGGATGGCCGTCGCCGAAGGGCGCAGATTGAGCAGGCGATTGCGCTTGGAAAGGTCGAGAAGCTTACGCTTCCAGAGTTCGATACGCTCGGCCGGACTCTCTGGCGAAGCTTGGACATCGAGACCAAGATCGAACCCTCCCAACTCCGGGGGCGCCTCAGCAATCAGCGGCGCAACCTCGCCCGACATGGCACTAGCGGCTGGTGCCCCCTGCTGGGCGATCGGATGGATTCCCCGCCCGCGCGCCTGCTTGATGTCGAGAGCATAGACGAACTCGGACTCTCGCTCTTCGGCGATCCGCCGCCGAGCCTCCGCTTCGGCCTTGGCAAGGGTGCTCGGTGTCCCGCCGGTGACAAGCGTGGTCTCGAACAGCACCAACTCTTTCTGGTCTGCTGCCTTTCGAAGCTCGGTTGCGTCTTCAACTGTGGCCGTAGGGAATGTCTGCGGCTGAAGCCATGCGCCCGCGAAGGCGTGGCCGCGGGTGAAGATCACAACGGGATTGAGACCCATCTGCTCCACGATGGCGGCGAAGAGCAGGCTCGTGTCGAGGCACGTCGCCAGCCCTTGTTCCTCGATGTCGGACGGCGTGCGCACCTTCTGGCCGCTGGATTCAAAACTCGCAGGTGGCTCAGCATAGCTTAATCGCCGTGCTCCGACCGCTGCCCATGCTGCGGCGATCAGTTCCCAAGCGCGGGTGCGCGAGCGCTTCTGATAGCCATCAAGGGCGCCGGACACGCCACGTGCTTCCAGGGCTCGTGAGGCATTCTTGAGCAGCCGCGAGACGGCAGGATCGTTGGGCATGACGAAGGCTGCCAGCAATTCCGGCATGGCGGAGGCGCCGCCCCATTCGTTCCGCGCGAGCGCGGATATGGTCATGTCCTGCTTGGCAAGGGTCTCCCCGCCCCGCAGAAGTGCCACAGTCACATCCGCGCGCATCCGCTCGGTCAGGCTATCCAGCAAACCGCCGGCGAGGCTGACGCGGCGATCGCGGATACGGGTCTCGGCGCCCGCTTCTAATCGGTCGATCGTCCAGGAGCGCGGCGCAAACACGGGCGGTTGCGCTTCAATCTGGAGCGTCAAACCCTCCACGGCCGCTCCGGTGTTGTTCCTTGCAACGAGCGCGGCCAGCACCGGGAGGTCGTTCTGATGGGTCGCGAAAGAGATGCGAGGCGCAATCTCAATTACTATTTCAAACATCGACGCGGCCGACTGGGATTCGGCCGTGTCGGCATGCTCTGCAACGGTCTCTTTTTCTGACACGCCGTCTCCATGCGCTTACAGCGCCAATCTATATGATCCAGCAATGGAAGTGTCGCACGACTTGAAATATGCTGAAAGATGGCCGTCGCGAGTGGCACTCCCGCTTAGTGCTCATCCACAGCTTCGCGCTTACGACCGGTGGCTGGCCAGAGCGAGAACCCGCGACTGCGCCACTCGGACAGCCCAGCACGGTTCCGACGCACCACTTTATGGTTCAACCTCTGCATAGCGCTCGTCCAACGGCAGACTGAATTCCGTTCTAACGTTGAATCGCTCGAGATCATGTCCGATGGTACCCTTTGTCGTCTCCGGTCAAGGTTTCCATGTTCGAGCTCCCCAGAATCATTCCTGATATCACGACGCTATTGGCGCTAGAGCCAGAAGAACTCGGTGGAAAGCTCCTTTTGCTGATCCGGCGGCGCATCGAGGGAGACCCCAGCTTCTTAGCCCATTGTGGGAACTTACAGGGCGAGCCCTTTGGAAATCGTGGCAATGGGGGTCCGGTTTATCCAGACACTGATCGCGAAGCGTTCTTCTTGGCATTTGCCGAGGCATGGTCCTGGCTCGAAGTGCAGGGCCTCCTTGTTCCCGCAAATGGTGGGAATGGTTCCAGCGGCTTCCGGGTCTTGAGCCGCCGGGCACGCAGGATGGAAAGTGAAATGCATTTTGCAAACTTTCGGATCACGAGGATGCTGCCACGAGAAATCCTGCATCCCATGATCGCAGATCGCGTCTGGAGTGCATTCATTCGAGGCGAATTCGACAATGCGGCATTTCAGGCCATGAAGGCTGTCGAGGTTTCAGTGCGCGACGCGAGTGGCCTTTCTGGCGAACTTGGCGTGCGTCTCATGCGCAGGGCGTTCGACCCCAAGTCGGGGCCGCTCACTGATTCCTCTGTTGATGAGGGCGAACGAGAAGCTCGTTCCGCCCTATTCGCGGGGGCCATCGGCTCATACAAGAACCCGCACTCACATCGTGACGTAAATCTGGATAGTCCGGAAGAAGCGGTTGAGATTATTCTACTCGCCAATCACTTGCTGCGCATTGTCGATGCGCGGGCGGCGTCAGCGAAGGATGAGAAATGAACGAGTTCGCCCTCCTGGCGTCGGTGCGAACCGTAACCATGTTCATCAATGCTATCATTGAACAGATAAAGAATCTCCGATATGAGTTAATTATATCATTGCAGAGCCGTTTTTGAATTTGCATTAGTTATCAAATCATGGCCATTTACATTCCAAAGAACAACGTTTGATGAGTACCGGCAGCGTCATCTCTGTCGACTGTCGTCCCTCCACAATCGCATCCACAATCTCCGGCGCCAGTAGCGTCAACCTCAGCACGTCGCCGACATAGGTCCGGTCCAGCTTCTCGGCCCGCGCGATTTCCGAGACTGAGGCGTAGGTCCCATTGTCCAGCAGCCGCTTCCATCGGAACGCCCGGCCAAGCGCCTTCAGCAGCGACGGATCGGCATTGGTGGCCACGTGCCGCGGGGTGGTTGGCAGCACCGACCCATCCGGCGACACCACCACCTTCCGCCCACCTCGCTTCCGGATCGCCAGCGGCACCCGCACCGTCACCGTGTCCGCCATCACGCCGCCTTCCGCATCGCGGTGCTACCGCGCAGATCCCGCACCAGGCTCGACAGCCCGTCGACCCGCAGCTTGATGTCTGCGCCGGTCGGCCCGACCGTCACCCGCTCCACAAGCAACTGCACCAGCCGCGCCTGTTCGCCGGGGAACAGTTCCTCCCACATCGGCTCCAGGTGCTCCAGCGCCTCACGCACTTCTGCCTCGGTCACGTCCGGCGCCTCCTCGCGGGCCGCCCTCCAGGTCCCAACGATCACCTCAGGCTGCCGCACAAGGGCTCGGACCTGGGCCAGCACCACCTGCTCGATCTCGGCCGCGGCGATGCGGCGGACGATGTCCGGGTTCGGCGTGTCCTGGTCCTTCAGCACCACTTGGGCCACGTAGTAGCGGTATTGCTTCCCGCCCTTGCGCGTGTGCGTGGGCGACAGCGCCCGGCCGTCCAGGCCGAAGATCAGCCCCTTCAGCAATGCAGGCGACTGCGCCCGGGCCTGGTTCGCCCGAACCCTGGGGCTGACCTGCAGCACGGCGTGCGCCCTGTCCCACAGTTCCTGTGACACGATGGCCTCGTGCTCGCCGGCGTGAATTGTTCCCTTGTGCGGCGCGTCGCCGAGGTAGGTCCGGTTGGCCAGGAGCCGGTAAAGGTAGCCCTTGTCGATCGGCGCCCCGGTCTTCGACAGGACGCCCTGCTGCCGCAGTTCCTGGGCCAGCTTGGTGGCCGACCGCAGCACGACGAACCGCTCGAAAATCGCTCGCACCTGCCGAGCCTCGGTCTCGACCACCACCAGCTTGCGGGCCTCGACCCGGTAGCCCAGCGGCACCTTGCCGCCCATCCACATTCCCCTGGCACGCGAGGCAGCGAACTTGTCGCGGATGCGCTCGCCGATGACCTCGCGCTCGAACTGGGCGAAAGAGAGGAGGATGTTGAGCGTCAGCCGACCCATTGAGGTGGTGGTGTTGAAGCTCTGGGTCACGCTGACGAAGGTTGTGTTGTTGGCGTCGAACACCTCCACCAGCTTCGCGAAGTCCATCAGGGCGCGGGACAGACGATCGATCTTGTAGACGACCACCACGTCCACCCTGCCCGCTTCAATGTCGGCCAGCAGCCGCTTCAGGGCGGGACGCTCCAGGGTGCCGCCCGAGTATCCGCCGTCATCGTAGTAGTCGGGCACCTCGATCCAACCCTCGTGGCGCTGGCTGGCGATGTAGGCGGCGCAGGCATCTCGCTGGGCATCCAGCGTGTTGAACTCCTTCTCCAGCCCTTCGTCGGTGCTCTTGCGGGTGTAGATGGCACAGCGGGTCTTGCGGATCGGCGCTGGAGCCTGGGGCTTCCTGCTCATGCCAGCCCCCGCTGGTTCTTGATGCCGAAGAAGGTAAAGCCATTCCATCTGGTGCCGGTGATGGCGCGGGCGACGGCGGACAGGGACTGGTAAGGGCGACCTTCCCACTCGTAGCCATTGGCGAGCACCGTGACGGTATGCTCCACGCCCTTCCATTCCCGGATCAGACGGGTGCCGGCAATCGGCTTATCCTGGTGGCGGGTGCGGCGGACGATGGCGTTGCCGCCGTCCAGCTGCTCGCCGATCGCCTCCAGCTTCGCAACGGTCTCGGGCTTTAGCCCTCCGTAGGCCAACTCCTGGATCCGGTAGGCAAGCCGGCTCTGGATGTAGGTCCGGCTGAAGGGCGGCGGCTCCTTGCCGTACAGCTCGCGCCATTGCTGCTTCAACTGGGCAATGGGCATGGCGTGCAGCGCGGCCAGCCGCGACAGGACCGTGTCCTTGGGAATGGAGGTGATCAACGTGGTCATGCGACTCCCTTTCTCT
The DNA here is from genome assembly GCA_044358135.1 of Acetobacteraceae bacterium. GTDB lineage: Bacteria > Pseudomonadota > Alphaproteobacteria > Acetobacterales > Acetobacteraceae > CAMDGX01. The sequence continues at coordinate 8,786 of JBIKOJ010000066.1, forward strand.
TCGGGTTCGCATGACGGCGCTGCCGGGCGGTGGAGTGTAGGCGAATGTCTCCACGCTCCCGAGCTTTTCGGCTGGCGCGGCTGCTGAGCCGCAGCTTCACCCGCGACATGCCCAACGCCGGGAACGTCGCATGGCGCGTTGATCGACTTCCCACCGCCGGGGATTCGACCCACGTGCTTCAGCGCATTGCCGTGCCGACGCAACAAGCCAGCTTCCCGCGGGTGGGAAGCAAGTGAGCGCGGTGCGGCACGGACGTGGGACAGATCACCCTTTGCTTCGGATTCCATCACGCTACCCCCAATACTGCTGAATGCTCGTCCGAGCCTTCGTCAACGCCCGGCCCCTGCCGCACCCGTGCCAGCGTCGCGGCAATACGCGCCTTCGCCTGCTGCCGAGCCAAGCGCTCCTCCGTGGCACGGCGCGCAAACCGCTCCCGCACCAGCGGGTTCACCTCCCAGGCCGTCGGGGGCCGCGCCGGGTTCTCCTGCGGCTCGGCCTTCAGCCAGCCCATGGTCTCCAATGACTGCATCACGCTCAGCAGTTCGTGGCGCTGTTCCGGCGCCTTCAGTGGGCCGTAGGCGCGCACCACGTCGCGCAGCGCGAGGCGCCCGTCCTCGCGCGACAGGATGAACCCCGCGATCCAGCGCGCATGACCCGACTGCACGCTGGAGAACATCACGGCTTCGGCCCGCAGGAGATGCGGCAGCAGCACATCGCGCAGATAGGCCGCGCTGCGCCGCGCCACCGGCTCAGGCACCACCATGACATCCGGCGGCTCGACACCCTCACGCAGCGCATCCGCATGGTCGATCAGCTGGAACAGCAGTGTCATCCGGGCGAACAGCCCTGGCCATTTTCCGAGCGCCGATTTCAAGCGGCTGGAGGTGTCCGGCATGGCGGCGACCGCCTCGGCCAGATCCAGGATCGCCGCGCGATGGACCTGCGCATCCGCATGCAGCACCACCACCCGCGGCGCGGCGCCTGGAAAGGCAGCCGGCGGCAGCAGCCCCGCCATCGTGTTGACCAGCCCGTAGTAGCGCTCCGTGGAGGCGTGATCGGGCTTGCGGTCGATACCGCGATCCTGGCGTGCCGGCACCGCGTAGCAGAAGCGTTGCAGCAGACCGTCATCCGCGGCCTCCCGCGCAATCCGTTGGATCGGCTCCGGCTGGATCCCGCCAATGATGCAGGCCGACCAACTCGAGAGCGACAAGGTGCCGCGGCCGACGCGATCCACCACGAAGCGCGTTCCGTTGTACAGTCGGAGATACGCACCGCGATCACTGCCGCCACGACCGCCGGCACGATAGCGGTCCATGTTGGCGAGCCATTCGCTCATCTCGTCTTGCCGGATCAGCACCTTGCCCATCGGCACCCGCTGCTTGGCCTCGGGGTCGTCGCGCAGCACTTCGGTCAGTGCTTCGACGGTGCTGTTCTCGACGAGGTAGCGGTCGAGCCGTGGGGGTGGCGGCCCGCTGCCGGGCGGCGCGTTGTCCGCCTTGAGCGCGGCCATCTCGGCGCGATGCTCGACCATCGCCAGCCCGTGTCGGCCGCGGGCCAGGATGTCGATATTGTCGATCGGCCGGGTCGCGGCCTGGATCACCGGCGTCTTGAGGATGCTGGGGTCGCCGACGATCGCCCCCCAGATGCGGGCGCCCTCGCACCAGGTGTCGTCGATCTGCTTGGGCTGAAGCCGCCACATCTCGTGCGCAACGCTGGAGAGCGTCACCAGGGCGGCCAGCGCCACGGTCGCCGGATCGACGCCCATGCGTGCCGCCGTGTCGGCGACGAATGGCGCGATGGCGGGCGGCAGATGCTCGGGGCGCAATTCGGGGGCCCCGGTCATCTCGGCATCGGCGAGGAAGTCGATGGGCTCGGGCCAGGCGCCGTCGGTCGAGGCCTGGGATGCATCGGCGTTGTCCGGCGTTGTACCACCATCGCCGAGTTTTCGGCACGCGGTGCTGACGGCGCGCGGCACGTCGTCATAGCGGGCCTGCCAGCGCCCCGGCACGGTGCTGCCGTCCTTGATGTCGCGCTGCGCCTCCGGCACGGCGAGGAGCATGCCGCGCAGGGTCAGCACCACCTGGGCAGGCGCCATGCCGCCCTTGAGATAGCGCATTGCCAGCGCCACCAGCGGCGCATGGTAGTCCGAGCCGGTGAGGATTTGCTGGATCAGGACCGAGGTGTCGCGGGTCTCGCCTGTCTCTGGTTGCACGGTGACGCCGGTCGCGGGGAGTGCCGTGCCGGTTGTCTCTGCCAACGGCGACGCATTGGCGAGCTTCTCCAACGCGTCGTCAAGATCGAGCTCTGCGTCGCTCTCCGCGATGATCACCGCGAGCCTGGGGCTGGCCTTGCGATGCCAGCTTCCTGGCCAGCGGATGGGATGGACCGGCGGGGCGTTGCTACGATCGCCGCCGACGAGGCAGGCTGCCAAGGATCGCGCCTGCTTGAGCGCAGCATGCGCGACGGCATCCCGTGTTGGCTCGTTCAAGCGCCAGTGCAGATGCAGCTTGTCCTGCACTTCGCCGGTCTGGTCGTTGATCCAGTACCCGCCGCTGCGCACCACCAGCGTGGCGGGACCCAGCAGCCACTCCAGTTGCGCGCGAGCATCATTCGGCGCCGCGTCGCATTCGACCGACAGCGCCAGGCCGTTGGCGAGGTCCTGCTCGCGGGCCTGCGGTCCCTCGGTAAACGTGGCGACGGGCGGGCAGAACACCACCGGGCGCGGGTGCTGCGCGCAGCGCGTGGCCTGCTCCGTGGCGGCGGCAACCAGCCCCTCCAGCCCGTCGCCGATGCGGCAGAGGCCCATCTGATGGACCGAGGAAGCGTCGTCGAAGAAGGAGCGGAGCGCCACGATGCTGTCCGGATCCGCGTAGCGGAAGAGCGCGTGCACGAACCGCGCGATCTGCGCGGTATCGGCCGCGAGCATGGCTGGGGCTATGTCCATCATTCACCCACATGCCAGTCGAGGAAGGCAAGCGCGTCCTCGACCTGACCTTTGCGCAGCAAGGCGCGGACATGGCGAAGATTGCGAAGCAGTGTCGTGCCGGCCTCAACGTCGCCCATGCCGTAGAAGGCCGCGAAGGCGGTCAGGTCACCGCCGCAGACGCGCTCCGACAGATCTGTCGGGCGAATGTCCTGCCAGCGCTTGATCCCCAGAAACAGCAGCGGCACCGGCTTCATGCCATGTCACTCCCGTCCTGAGGCCCGCGGCCGGTCCGGCGCGCCTGGAGACGGCTACGCGCCCAATCCAGGGCGGCACCCCAGCGGTACAACGCCCGGCCTGCGAACAGTCCGTAGGGCGGCCCGCCGCCGCGCGTCGCCTTGCCGCTCAGCGTCTTGGCGGAGATGGGATAGCCGGCCGCGGTGAGCGCGGCTGCCGTCGCGTCGCGCGTCAGCAGGGCATCCGGGGCGTCGGGGATCGAGGTCGGCATCGCGTCACCATTGGTCGGCACGCTGCGGCGTGCGGTTGCAATGGCAATCTCATCGGCTCATTTCGAGGCACGAAAAACGCCCACGAAATACCCCACAGCACGATTATTTTGTGGGGGATTTCATGGCTCGGCGGTGCTCAGCGCGGATGGCGTTCTCGACCGTCCCTTCGCTCATCACGGGCGCCGTGGGATGGCGTGACGCCAGCCAGGTCGCGAGGTGTCTGGCCTCCTGCGCCACACTCTGGTGCGCCTCATGGGCGATCAGCCGCCGCTGATGCTCCTGCCCCACCAATTGCTTGCTGGTTGGGCGCCCAGCCGCCCCGGTGCGATAGGCGTCGGGTTCATCGGGCGGCGCCTCAGTGGGTGGCATCGCAGGCGGATCGCTGTGCCTGATGGGACTCGCCGCGAACACGCGCACGCCACGCAGCGTGATCCCGCCCGGCAGGGTCACCGAGCCTGGTGCCGGTGGCGGCGAGCTGTAGGTGCTGTAAGGCTTGCTGCCGCGATGCCAGGTCGTCTCCTCCCAGCCCAGCGCGATCTCAGCCGCGCCCCAGGTCAGGGCCGCGATATCCACGGGTCGCAGCGGGTCTCGCGGCGAAATCCCGCGCGCCTTGAAGGGGCCACCGGCCAGCCGCGCCGCCAGCAATCCAGGCAGCGCCGCGCGCTGCTCCGCACGACGCGCCAGGGCGGCAGCGATTCGCTGCGCCGTCTCGGCCTCATACGCGCGGCAGGCCGCCACCACCGTCTCCAGACCGGCAGGAATTGGCGCTCCTGCCAGCACCGCCGCCGCCACCGCGTCCATCATGTCGATGGGCACCTGCGACCAGGGCGAGGGCGCCGGCCGGATGCCAGGCACGGCGCGCGCCGCGGTGACGTCGTCGGGGAACCATGCGGCGGACCAGGCGTCGGGGAACAGCGCCGCCGTCGCCTCGGGCAGCGTCCAGCCCTCGGGCGGCGGTTCGGGGGTGGCTGTCACGGACAACTCCAGCAAGAATCCGACTCGGGGTAGCGGGCCGTTTGGCTGCGCCTGGCAGAGGCTACCCATTCAGCGCGCAGGCGACCACCGCCGCGGGCAGGCCGTTGTCCCCGAATGTCGATTTTGTCGCTTGCGCGCGTGTGAGAAGACAAAGCCAAAACGCCCCCCTTTTCACACTTCTGGTGCCCCCATCGCCCCCTGTCTGCTCGCGCGCGCGTAAGCGACATTTGCGACAAAAGGCTGGGCCGCACGTTCAATGACGCGCCGCGTCCACAGGCGTGACGGGTGTTCTCAACCCTTCTCCGCCACCTCCTCGGCATCCCCCGTATCCGCATGCACATGATCGCGGATCAGCTTGAGGGTGATGTCGTGGAGATGGGCGTGCAGGACATCGTTCAGCTGCACGAATTCAGGCCATAGGATCTGGTCCGAGAAGGCGCGCGGCAGACGCACCATGATCGTGCTGCGCTTCTGCCGCGGACGGCGATAGGGGCGAAGCTCGTAGCGGCGGCACAGCGCGACGAAAAGGCGTTGCGCCCATTGATCCTGGATCGAGAACTGCATCTCGACCGGCTGTTCGCTCCGCCCGATCTCCGCGAGGCGCGCCCTGACGCGCAGCATCGCCGCCTCGGCCGCATCGCGCTCGCCGGGTGTCGCCGCGCCTGCGAACAGAGCCTCGATCTTGCGCAGCTTTTCGCGAAGCACCGCGTCCTGCATCGTGTCCTGCTGCCAATGTTGAATGCAGGACGGCATCACCCGATGGCGGCGCTGTCAACGACGGGCGCCATCGCCCGATGCGGCGGCAGCATGTGGCGCGTCCGCCACTTTCCCGGATCTGGGGGTCATCGGCGCCGTGGTCGTGGCGGAGGCGAAATCCGCCACGGCGGATTTTTCTGCGAGGCGGCGCCGTGCAGAGATCGAGCTCACGGTCGAGCGGCTGACAGCGTGTCGCGACCTTTGCGACTGTCGGCGCGCAGCGCGGGACCTTCGGCGCGACAGGCATTGTCGCGACCGCGACATTCATCAGGCGCGCCCTCTCCCCGAGTGTGCCCGGCGAGGCTGAGCGCGGACGCGCTCCCCGGATTCGGCACGAGAGTCCCCAGCATTGTCGCAACATTTCCAGCCGCGGCGCTGCGGCGGAGCAACGAGGCTGCGACAGCCGTTGTCGCAGTTGCGACATTCACGTGCCGTCGCGCGCTGCGATGCTGCCCGCCGGTGCCGCAGCAAGTCGCGCTGCAGGGCTGTCGCCACTGCGGCAGAGCCGGGCATCTTGCCATCCGCAGGCGCGGCGACAGCGGTTGTCGCCATGGCGACAATCGGCGCCGAGGCCGAGATACCTGCAGAGCTTGCCGACGCAGCAGATGGCCCCGGTCCAGCTGTGGCGCCGGTTGCTACAACTTTCCGGAGACCCAGCACAGCGCGTCCGGGAGGCGCTGTGGCAACGCTTACACAGCTGTGGCATTCACGGCCGTGATCAGCAGGCCGGCTAGGGCGCGCAGGCGATCGCCGAGCAGATGGGGTGGAGCCGGGAAGCCGTCCGGAACTGTGCCGGCCTCGCGAAGATCGATCGCCGTGCCTGGTCCGTCATTGGCACAGCTTTTCAGTCCGGCGCCGCGGCACAGGAAGAGGACGCTGTGCCAAGCGTTGGCACAACTGTGCCATTCACGGCCGGTTCGTCGGAGAGCGCGCCGATCACATCGACAAATGGCGGCAGCTGACGGTCGGGGAGAATAACCCACAACCTGTGGGAAAGCTGGGCCGTCCGTCTCGGGGTCACCAAGCGACAGCCTCTGCGCTTGGGATATCCCACGAGACCGTCCGTCGCGCTGAGGCGATCGCTGGCCTGCCGCAGGCAGTCCGCGACCAGGCCCGCGAGGAACGCTGGTCCCAGGAGCAACTGCTCAACATGGCGCGCGACAAGGATATGCGCTTCCCACCATCGTGCCCTGGGCTGCCACGATTTCTGGAAAAACGGCGCAGCATGCCTTGCCGACGTCGTGGCATAGATTGCCACGTTGGTGGCATTCGCTGCACCCAATGACACGCTGTGTGTGCCCGGCGAGGCTGTCCGCAACCTTGGCGGCGGAGGCAAAAGTCGAGCGGGGGAAGGCTGCGGATCGAAAATCCGCAACTGCGGATCTTCCCAATCCTGCACTCCATGCCGCATCTCTCCACGAAACGGACGTTCATCTTATTGCCGGCCGCGATGGGCGCAACGATTTCCGATCATGATTTCCCATCTATCCCTCTTCCGGGCGCCGCACCTGAGTTTCTCACAATGTCGCAGGGAGGGGTCCGGCGCACATTCCAGCGCTCATGATCGATACGGGATGGCGGTCGGCCGAGGCGCTTTGCAAGCAAACAAATGGCGCTCGGTACCTGCAATGAGTTTTCGCACTTACCGATTGGGTAGGCGAATTCAACAGCAAACCATCTCCAAAGTCCCTAGTGTCGGACAAGCGCATCCCGCACAGACGAATTTCTTGAACTCAGTCTTGAGCGTAGAGAAACGTACTCGCGCGTATGATCCTGCGCCTTGTATGGCATCTGAATCAGTGCGATTTTCGGCAGGCACAAGGCCGCGCCAGACTGGCCGCGCCAACCGAACTGAAACCAGCACATAGGCCCTGATCCGGCCACCGCCCCCAGCCGCGCCCGCCTCGCGGCGCTGTCGGCACGCCTTGAAGCCGCCAAGCCCATCACAGCCGCGGCCTGAACCACGTCGCTGCCACCGCGACGCACCCCCATCCATCAGTCAGGAGTAGCCTGATGCCAACCTATACCATCACCGTCTACCGCGCCGGCCGCTTCACCACCGAGGCAGCGCCATCGTGGATGGCGGCTGTGCATGCCGTCGAGCAGGAGACCGAGAACTGGGAAACCGCCCTGGACCACGTGCTCGGCAAATGCGTGTCCCGCGCTGCTGTGGAAGGCGTCGCCTGGCCCGTCGCCGAAGTCGTCGCGCGGCGCACGCCAGACGGCGGATACTTCGTGGACATGATGGCGGAGGAGTTCAGCCACGCTGAAGTCTGGATTCCCGACACGGCAGATTGGCTGCCCTTCCAGGCGGGCTACGTCGAGCCCTTCCTGATGGCGCGCGCCACAATCCAGCACAACCACGTCCTCGACCGGCTGGCGAACGCCGTCATCGCGTTCGCCCGGCACGGCGAAGGCAGACACATCGATAGGCTGACCGGTCTGTCAGGCATCGATGAACGCGAGGACGCCGAGCGTCATCAATACACCGTTGCTGCGATCCGCGCCCGAGCCACCACCGCTATCTGACAGGAATGGACACGATGACGAACAAGCGCAAGCGCACCGCCACCACGCGCGAGGACCTCTGCAAGCCTTCGAAATGGCGCCTCCAGCACGGCGGCGTCGGCCCCGCTGTGCGCGATGCCGATCCCGAAACCGGCACGCCGGTGCAGCATCACCGCACGGTGGACACGCTGGGCGTGATGCTCGATCACAACACCATCACGCCGGAGATGCATGAAGCCGGCTGCATCTTCCGCACCCAGTTCCGCACAGCGTCGCTGGACGGTATGCGCACGACCCAGCTCATTCGCATGCCGGGCGGGGCGGGTGACACGCTCACCGAGCGCCAGGCTTCGGCACGGCGCCGGATTGCCGCGGTCATGGAGGTGGTGGGCGGCCCCGACACCGCGACGGGCTCCTGCCTGTGGCACGTCGTCGGCCTGGAATGCTCGGTGCGGGAATGGGCCATGCGACGCGGCTGGAACGGCAAGCCGATCCCGCCACCGCAGGGGCAGGGGATCCTCATCGCGGCACTGGGCATCCTGGCCGCGCATTACGGGCTGGTGCGGCGTGGCGCCGACGACAGGGTGGGGCAACCGGCGTGCGAGCCGGCGTGACGCGGCCGGCCAGCAAACGCGGGTCGGCAAACTGAAGAGGAGTGGGACAACCTGCTATTATAGATCCTCCTATTATAGCGAAATGTCCCACTCCTCCTCGGATAGCGCCGGCAGCGGACGGTTCGGCTGTACAGGGCACATCCGTTGCCTCGATGGCGCGCTCACACGTGCGCTCGATCACCACGTTACGATTTGCGCTTGATCGTAGAAACGGCATTGCGGCGATGGAATCACTTGCGGTAGATTGTCTTCACTGTCGCAGACTTGGCCCACGGCCGTCTCAGCGCCGTCGCAGCGTCGATGAGCAACATTCCCCTTCGCAACCTCGTGGTTCCTTCCTGGGCCGGATCGATGCGGGGCGACAAGGCGCGATAGCCCGCTAGCGACAGGCCGGAAAACTGGTTGTCTGGTTTCCGGACACTTCCGCGCCGAGTAGGCAAGCCTCGGATTTGCCTCCCCTTTCTTTCTCGACGCCACTGCCTGGCCTGCGAACCAACGCATGGTGACAGGTTGTAAACGCCAGTTGCCACGCACGGACGCGAACACCACTCGCGGGAGGGTCGGTCGCCATGTCGGAGCGCACGCCTTCCGCCCGTGAACTGGCCCGCCGCATCGGCATCTCGCACACCGCGATCCAGAAGGCGGAACGCACCGGCCGCATCGCGCGCGAGCCGGACGGCACCTGGGACGTGGCCAAGGCGCGCCGGCATCTGGTGGAGACGGCGCTGCCTGGGCGGTCGCCGCTGGCGCCACCCGCGGACGCGTCGCCGTTCGCCCGGCTGAAGGTGGCACTGCTGGCGCTGAACGTGGAGAGCCAGCGCTTGGCGCTGGACCGGGAGAAGGGGCGATTGATGGATGTTGCGGCTGTCGATGCGCGGGTGGATGAAATTGCCGGCGCCATGCGCGACGCGCTGCTGAACTGGCCCGCCCGGGTCTCGGGTCTCATTGCCGCCGAGCTCGGGGCCGACCCCCATCTGGTGCAGACCGTGCTGCAGCAGCACATCACCGATCTGTTGACGGAGGCCGCCGATCGCTTCGATCCCCCAGGCATCGGAAACCGCGGCGCGCACCGCTGAGCATGTCCGCCGGCGCGCGGGCAGCATGCTGCGCCCGCCGCCGCAGCTGACGGTCAGCCAATGGGCCGAACGGCACCGGGTGCTGATCAGCCGTGCCTCGTCCGAGCCCGGACCGTGGCGCACATCTCGCTCCCCCTACCTGCGCGAGATCCTGGACGTGCTCTCGGCGGTCAATCCGATCCGCCGGGTGGTGTTCATGAAGGGCGCGCAGGTAGGTGCGACGGAAGGGGGCAACTGCTGGTTGGGCTACATCATGCACCACGAGCCAGCCCCGGTGCTGGCGGTGCAGCCCACGGTGGAGCTGGCCAAGCGCTTCAGCCTGCAGCGCATCGACCCGCTGGTGGAGGAGACACCGGCGCTGCGCGAAAGGGTGGCGCCGGCCCGCGCGCCGCGAAATAGGCCGCCGCTTGGTCCAGGAACGCCTGCCCGAATCAGGGCGGCAGCACCAGCAGTGGACGCGCCACGCCCATCGCCTTCAGCGCCGTCACGCAGTCGATCTCGTTGGTGGAAACCGCCACGCACGGCAGCCGCGCCGAAAGTGCCGCCACCACTGCCTCGTCCCACCCGTCGCCGCCCAGCACGCAGCTGGAGCTGTGCCCCACCAACGCCGCCTCCAGCTTCATCGCGGCGAACTGACCGGCGCTGCGCACCAAGTCCTCGGCCAGTGCCACCGCGCTGCGGTCGCCGTTCCACGCCACCCAGGGCGTCGGCGCCGTCGCCCGCGCGGCATGAATGGAAACCCACGGCGGCGCCATCGCCCACCACTCCGCCTCCGGCACCACCTGGTTGCCCACGATGAACATGCCGATCCTGGCCCGCCAGCCCCAACAGTCCTCGCGCATTCCCGTCTTCTGCTGCCGGGCGATTGGGCCGCGCCGCGCGGCGGCTGCCAAGGCTCCCCGGGTTGACTTGCCCGCCGATTTCGGGACCTGTAACAAGCGCACTCACTATAATACGCGCACCCAAATCCAACTTTCGTCAACCATCACCTGCAATGGCCGCCGCACCGCGCCGTCGCCGCCCGAGAGAGTGCCTTCCCCCGATGCTGATCCTGCCCCCGCACCTGCTGCGCCTGGAAGCCGAGGCCATCGGCATCATCCGCGAGACCGCAGCGAGTTTCCGGAATGCCGTGCTGCTGTATTCCATCGGCAAGGACAGCTCGGTGGTGTTGCACATCGCCATGAAGGCCTTCGCCCCCGGCCGCCTGCCCTTCCCGCTGCTGCACATCGCCACCGGCTGGGACTTCCGCGCCATGCTGGAGTTCCGCGACCGCCGGGTGGCGGAGCTGGGCGCGCGGCTGATCGTGCACACCAACCCCGACGGCCTCGCCCGCGGCATCTCTCCGCTGAGCCATGGCAGCCAGGTGCATATGAACGTGATGGGCATGGAGGCGCTGAAGCAGGCGCTGGATGCGCACGGCTTCGATGCCGCGATCGGCGGCGCGCGGCGCGACGAGGAGAAGTCCCGCGCCAAGGAGCGCGTGTTCAGCCACCGCGCCCCCGGCCATGTGTGGGACCCGCGCACCCAGCGGCCGGAGCTGTGGGGCCTCTACAACACCCGCATCGGCCCCGGGGAGACTATGCGCGTCTTCCCGCTCTCGAACTGGACCGAGTTCGACGTGTGGGACTATATCGCCGCGGAGAACATCCCCGTGGTGCCGCTCTACCTCGCCGCCCTGCGCCCCACGCTGCGGCGCGCCAACGCCATAATCATGCGCGACGACGACCGCATGCCCCTGGAACCCGGCGAGCAGGTGGAGATGAAATGGGTGCGCTTCCGCACCATGGGCGACTGGCCGCTGACCGGCGCGCATGAAAGCCGCGCCGAGACCATGGACCAGGTGCTGGAGGAACTGCGCGCCAGCCGCGTCAGCGAACGCCACGGCCGCCTGATCGACAACGACCAGGAAGCCTCCATGGAACGCAAGAAGCGGGAGGGCTACTTCTGATGGACGCCATCTCCGCCTCGCGCGGCCTGTTGCGCCTGCTCACCTGCGGCTCGGTGGACGACGGCAAGTCCACCCTGATCGGCCGCCTGCTCTACGACGCCCAGCTGATCGCCGAGGACACGCTCGCCGCCATCACCCGCGACAGCCGCAAGCACGGCACGGTGGGCGAGGAGGTCGACCTCGCCCTGCTGGTGGATGGGCTGGAGGCGGAGCGCCAGCAGGGCATCACCATCGATGTCGCCTACCGCTTCTTCACCACCGGCAGCCGCAGCTTCATCGTGGCCGATTGCCCCGGCCACGAGCAGTACACCCGCAACATGGCCACGGGTGCGTCCAACTCGGAGCTGGCGATCATCCTGGTGGATGCGCGCAAGGGCCTGCTGACGCAGACGCGCCGGCACTCCTTCATCTGCTCCCTGCTCGGCATCCGCCACGTGGTGCTGGCGGTGAACAAGATCGACCTGGTGGCGTTCGACCAGGCGGTGTTCGACCGCATCGTGGCCGAATACCACGGCTTCGCCGCCGCCTTCGGCTTCCGCTCCCTCGTCGCCATCCCGCTCTCCGGCCGCTTCGGCGACAACGTGACGCAGCGCTCCCCGCGCACGCCCTGGTACCAGGGCCCGACGCTGATCGAGCACCTGGAAGCGATCGACGTGGACGAGGATGCAGAGGCGCTGCCCTTCCGCTTCCCGGTGCAGTGGGTGAACCGCCCCAACCTCGATTTCCGCGGCTATTCCGGCACCGTGGCCAGCGGCCGCATCGAGCGCGGCGCGCCGGTGGTGGTCGCCGCCTCCGGCGTGGCCAGCGAGGTCACCCGCATCCTCGGCCCCGATGGCGAGCAGGCGCACGCCGCCGCCGGCGAGGCCGTGACGCTGTGCCTGGCGCACGAGATCGACATCGCCCGCGGCGACATGCTCGCCCCGCCCACGGAGCGGCCGGCGGTGGCGGACCAGTTCGCCGCCCACATCCTGTGGATGGACGAGGAGAAGCTGCTGCCCGGCCGGCAATACCTGCTGCGCATGGGCCATGCCTGGACCACGGCCAGCATCACCGCCATCAAGCACCGCGTGGACATCGCCACGATGGGCCAGCTGCCGGCCACCAGCCTCGCGCTCAACGAGATCGCGGTGTGCAACCTCTCCACCGCGCAGAAGCTGGCCTTCGACCCCTACGCGCAGAACCGCCTCACCGGCGCGTTCATCCTGGTGGACCGCACCACCAACCGCACCGCCGGCTGCGGCATGGTGCAGTTCCCGCTGCGCCGCGCCACCAACATCCACCAGGAAGCCTACCCGGTCGACAAGGCCGCCCGCGCCGCCGCCCTCGGCCAGAAGCCCATGCTGCTGTGGTTCACCGGCCTGTCCGGCTCCGGCAAGTCCACCGTGGCCAAGCTGGTGGAGGAGACGCTGCACGCCGCCGGGCGGCACACCTACTCGCTGGATGGCGACAACCTCCGCCACGGCCTCAACCGCGACCTCGGCTTCACGCCCCAGGACCGGGTGGAGAACATCCGCCGCGTGGGCGAGGTGGCCCGGCTGATGGTGGATGCCGGGCTGATCGTGCTGGCCAGCTTCATCTCCCCCTACCGCGCCGAGCGCCAGATGGTGCGCGACCTGCTGGCCCCCGGCGAGTTCGCGGAGATCTTCGTCGACACCCCGCTGGAGGTGTGCGCGGCGCGCGACGTGAAGGGGCTGTACGACCGGGCGATGCGCGGCGAGATCGCCAACTTCACTGGCGTGAGCAGCCCCTACGAGACGCCGGAAGCCGCCGATCTGGTGCTGGACGGCGCCGCTGCCTCCGCCCAAGCCCTGGCCCGCCAAGTGCTGGACCTCGTCGAGCGCTTCCAGGCGGGATGAGGGGCATTGAGCAGTCGCCCAGGGCCCGGCGCCGCGCGGCGCGGCCTGTTCAGTTGCACCGGCGGGATACGCCTGTAGACAACCGCGAAATCGTCAGTGCCAGCCTGCCTGAGGCCCGCCAATAAGCCTGCCCCTGCCCGAACCCGAGCTGCTGGCGCTCGCCTGCACGAGCCGCCCAGCACTGCTGTGCCATCATTCCGACACGATGGATGGCGGCCTTGCCAACCTGAACCGCCCCGGGTTTGTCGGAGGCTCCAACTCCTGAGAGTGTGGAGCGATGACGAGCAAGACGACGAACAAGTTTTACCTGAGGTGCGTGCCCGCGCGGTGCGGATGGTGCTGGATCATGACGCGGAGCACCCGTCCCGTTGGCAGGCGATCCTGTCGATCGCGGCCAAGATCGGCTGTACCGGTCAGACGCTGAACGAGTGGCTGAAGCAGGCTGAGCGCGACAGTGGCCGCAAGCCTAGCCTGACGACGGATATGGCCGCACGGCTCAAGGCGCTGGAACGCGAGAACCGCGAACTGCGGCAGGCCAACGAGATCCTGCGCAAGGCATCAGCGTATTTTGCCCAGGCGGAGCTCGACCGCCGGTTCAAGCCTTGATCGCCTTCATCGATGATCATCGCGAGGCGCATGGGGTCGAGCCGATCTGCAAGCTGTTGCCGATCGCCCCATCCACCTACCATGCGCATGCCGCCCGCCGCCGCGACCCTGCCAGGCAGTGTTCGCGGGCCAGGCGCGACGCGGCGCTGATGCCCGAGATAGCGCGGGTGTTCGAGGAGAACTTCCGCGTCTATGGCGTTCGCATGATCTGGCGCCAGTTGCTGCGCGAGGGCCGCGCCGTAGCCCGCTGCACCGTAGCGCGCCTGATGGCGTCCATGGGTTTGCAAGGCGTCATCCGCGGCAAGCCGGTCAGGACCACGGTCAGCAACAAGGCGGCCCCTTGCCCGCTCGACCACGTCAACCGCCAGTTCCAGGCGCCGTGCCCGAATGCGCTGTGGGTGTCGGACTTCACCTATGTGGCGACCTGGACCGGCTTCGTCTACGTCGCCTTCGTCATCGATGCCTATGCGCGGCGCATCGTTGGCTGGCGCGCGTCGCGCACGGCGCATGCGGGCTTCGTGCTCGATGCGCTGGAGCAGGCCCTGCACGACCGGCGGCCGATGCACCGCGGCGGCCTCGTGCACCACAGCGATCGCGGCAGCCAATATGTCTCCATCAAATACACCGAGCGCCTGGCGGAGGCGGGCGTCGAGCCTTAGGTCGGCAGCGTCGGCGACAGCTACGACAACGCGCTCGCCGAGACCATCAACGGCCTCTTCAACGCCGAGGTCATCCACCGGCGCGGACCATGGCGGTCGTTCGAGGCCGTCGAGTTCGCCACGTTGCAATGGGTCGACTGGTTCAACAACCGACTGCTGCTGGAGCCCATCGGCAACATCCCGCCAGCCGAAGCCGAAGAGCGATACTACGCTATGGTGGACCAGCTCCCCATGGCGGCCTGACTCAAACCAAACAGCCTCCGGCAAACACGGGGCGGTTCAGTGCCACTACCAGCCCCAGGGTCCCCTGGCCGATCGTACGATGCGACATCCTCGTCACCCTGCAATCGCCGCCTCGAGGCAAAGGGAACCACCACGAAAGTCGCGCCGCAAGGATTCCGCGCACAGGTTTCATTATGCTCAGAACGCTCTGCCAGAGAACTCAATGATCCCGGATGGAATCTGAGAGCGGCAACCGATCCGGATATATTTAGGTCATGTCCGTCAACGTGGTGGAAAATTGGGTGTAGCTGCGGTGGCCGTGGATCATGCGGCCACGGTGGCGATCTGTGGTGTGTTGGCGTCGATCAGCGTCGGGATGAGTTCGGCCATGGGTTCTGTCTGCATGTAGCGGTGCTGGAGCTGCC
>JBIKOJ010000067.1:0-23854 GCA_044358135.1 Acetobacteraceae bacterium
AAAAAACTTTTCCCCCCTGCTGTCCAGGGGCCCCCGCCCAAAACGGAAAAAGTCTTTTTGCTTCTTTTTCTTCAGAAAAAGAAGGCCTTGCTTACTGCGCCCTCCACCGCCGCAGCGACAGCGCATTGAGCACCACGCTCACGCTGGAAAGCGCCATCGCCGCCCCGGCCAGCATCGGGTCCAGGAACCCGGCCGCGGCCACCGGGATGCCGAGCACGTTGTAGGCGAAGGCCCAGAACAGCCCCTGGCGCAGCTTGGCCCAGGTGCGGCGGGAGAGGTCGATGGCATCGGCCACCAGGGCCGGATCGCCGCGCATCAGCGTGATGCCGGCGGCGTTCATCGCCACATCGGTGCCGGTGCCCATGGCGAAGCCCACATCGGCGGCGGCCAGGGCGGGGGCGTCGTTCACCCCGTCGCCCACCATCGCCACCACGCCGCCCTCGCCGCGCAGGGCGGCCACGAATGCGGCCTTGTCGGCGGGCAATACCTCGGCCTTCACCTCGTCGATGCCCAGCGCCAGGGCGGCGGTGCGGGCGGCGGCCTTGGTGTCGCCGCTGATCAGCACGGTACGGATGCCCAGCGCCTTCAGGCGCGCGATGGCGGCGGCGGCCGTCGGCTTCACCGCGTCGCCGAAGCCCAGCAGGGCCAGGGTTTCCCCGTCGGCGGTGGCCAGCCAGGCGAGGCTGCGGCCCTCGGCGGAGAGCGCCACCTCGGCCTCGGCGAGCGCACCGGGGGTGGCGCCGGTTTCGTCCAGCAGGCGGCGGCTGCCCAGCACCAGGCGGCGGCCTTCCACCACGCCCTCCACGCCGCGGCCCGGCAAGGCGCGGACGGCGTCGGCGGCGGGGATGGTCACACCCTGCGCCGCCTCGATCACCGCGCGGGCCAGCGGGTGCTCGCTGCCGGATTGCAGCGCGGCGGCCAGGCGCAGCACCTCGTCCTCCGAAACGCCCGTAGCGGGGTGCAGTGCCAGCAGGCGCGGGTGGCCTTCCGTCAGCGTGCCGGTCTTGTCGAAGGCGACGGTGGTGACGGCGTGCGCCCGCTCCAGCGCGGCGGCATCGCGGATCAGGATGCCGCGCCGTGCCGCAACCCCGGTGCCGACCATGATGGCGGTGGGCGTGGCCAGCCCCATGGCGCAGGGGCAGGCGATCACCAGCACCGCCACGGCATGGATCACCGCCGGCACCAGGTCGCCACCGATCAGCCACCAGCCCAGGAAGGTCGCCAGCGCGATCGCCACCACCACCGGCACGAACACGGCGCTCACACGATCGGCCAGGCGCTGGATCGGCGGCTTGGTGGCCTGGGCGTCCTCCACCAGCCGGATCATGCGGGCGAGCACGCTTTCCGCGCCGACGGAGGTGGCGCGCACCAGCAGGCGCGCCTCGCCGTTGATCGCCCCGCCGGTCACGCGCTCGCCCGGCGCCTTGGAAACCGGCAGGCTCTCGCCGGTCAGCAGGCTTTCATCCACGCTGCCGGCGCCATCCTCCACCACGCCATCGGCGGCGATGCGCTCGCCGGGGCGGATCACCAGCACGTCCCCGGCGCGCAGGCTGGCGGTGGCGACTTCCTGTTCCGCGCCATCACGAATGATGCGCGCCGTCTCCGGGCGCAGCGCGGCCAGCGCCTCGATCGCCGCGGTGGTGCGGGCGCGGGCGCGATGCTCCAGGAAGCGGCCGAGCATCACCAGCGTGATCACCACGGCCGCACCCTCGAAATACAGCTCCATCGTGTAGCCGGGCCAGGCGACGATCATCTCGCCGGTGGAGAGCGCGAAGGCCGCCGTGGTGCCCAGCGCCACCAGCACATCCATGCTGGCGCTGCCGCCGCGCAGGCTCTTCCACGCCGCCACGTAGAACCGCGCGCCGAATCCGAACTGCACCGGCAGCGCCAGCAGGAACTGCACCCAGGGCGGCAGCATCAGCACGTGGCCATAGCCGAACGGATCCGCCAGCATCGGCAGCACCAGCGGCAGGGTCAGCAGCGCGGCTACCAGCACCGGCCAGAGCGGATCGGCCTTGGCGTGCTTCGCCTGCGCCACCGGCACAGCGGTGTAGCCGGCGCGCGAGACAGCCTCAGTGAGGGCTTCCAGCTTCACCTCCGGCGCGGCATGCACGCGGGCACGGTTGGTGGCCAGGTTCACCTCCGCCCCTGCCACGCCCGGCACGCGCTTCAGCACCTTCTCCACGCGCGTGACGCAGGCGGCGCAGGTCATCCCCTCGATGCCCAGATCGATCTCCGCCATGGCCGCGTTCTCCTGAACCCTCGCACCAAATAGGACCGGTGCAGTCCTGATACACCCGCGCCGCTGGCGGGCCAGCCTTGCAGGTGCGACGATGCCATGAACAGCGGCAGGCGGTACCCTGCCTTGATACAGCGCAAGGAGACACCGATGGCCCGGTTCACGGTTCCCGACATGACCTGCGGCGGCTGCGTGAAGGCGATCACCGGCGCGGTGCAGCGCCTGGACCCCAAGGCGACGGTCACCACCAACCTGGAAACGCACCTGGTGGAAATCACCTCCGCCCAGAGCGACGCCGCCCTGGCCGAGGCGATCGACGCCGCCGGCTTCACCCCGCAGGCTGCCTAACCGATGACGGGCGGGCCGCTGGCCGGATTGCGGGTGATCGACCTCACCCAGGTGGTGCTCGGCCCGATGGGCACGCAGATCCTGGGCGATGCCGGGGCGGACGTGATCAAGGTGGAGCCCCCGGCCGGGGACATGACCCGCTTCATCGGCCCGCGCCGCAACGAGGGCATGGCGGCCTATTTCGCCAACCTCAACCGCAACAAGCGCAGCGTGGTGCTGGACCTCAAGCGCGCCCCCGCCCGCGCGGCGCTGATGCGGCTGGTGGCAGGGGCGGATGTGTTCGTCCACAACATGCGCCTCTCCGCCGCCGCCCGGCTGGGGCTGGACTACGACAGCATCGCCAAGGTCAACCCGCGCATCATCCACGCCTGCGCCACCGGCTTCCGCCCCGGCAGCAGCAAGGAGGAAGACCCGGCCTACGACGACATCATCCAGGGGATGGGCGGACTGGCCCACCTCAACGGCCTCGGCGCCCAGGCCGATGGCCCGCGCTACGTGCCCAGCGTTCTGGCGGACAAACTCACGGGCCACGTTCTGGCCAGTTCCATCGCCATGGCGCTCTATGCCCGCGAGCGCACCGGGCGCGGCCAGGCGGTGCATGTGCCGATGATGGACACGCTGGTGAGCTTCCTGCTGCCGGAGCACATGTGGGGCCATTCCATCGGCCAGCCGGAACTCGGCATCGGCTACCCCCGCATGCTCACGCCAGACCGCCGCCCCTTCGCCACCAAGGACGGCTTCATGTGCGTGATGGTCGCCACCCACGCGCAATGGACCCGGCTCTTCGCCCTGTTCGGCCAAGCGGCGCTGATGGAAGACCCGCGCTTCGCCACCGGCAGCGCCCGCTCGGACAATATCGAGGCGGCCTACGCCATCGTCACCGAGGGCATGAAGCAGCGCACCAACGCCGAATGGCTCGTGGCGCTGCGCGAGGCCGACCTGCCGCACGGCCCGGCCAACTCGCTGCAGGACCTGCTGGACGACGATTACCTCAACGAGATCGGCTTCTTCCCGCGCATGCAGCATCCCAGCGAGGGCGAGATGACGCTGGTGGGCATTCCCGTGACCTACCAGGGCACGCCCGCCACCATCCGCCGCCTCGCCCCGCGCCTGGGCGAGCACACGCAGGAGGTGCTGGAACAGGCCGGCCTCGCCGCGGCGGAGATCGAAGCGGCCATGGCCACATGAACCGCCGCGCCCTGCTGGCCGCCGGCGCGCTCGCCCTGGCCGGCGCCGCCCCTGCCCCGCGCCCGCCGCTCGCCGCCACGCCGCTGTCGCGCATGGACGCGAAGTGGTGGGCCGAGCGCCACGCCGCCAAGCTGCGCGAGCTGAAGGCCGGGCGGGTGGACCTGCTGTGGATCGGCGATTCCATCACCCAGGACTGGGAGAAATCGGGCCCGCCGGCCTGGCAGGATTTCGCCCCGGTCTGGCAGCGCTTCTACGCCACGCGCAACGCGGTGAACCTGGGCTTCAAGGGCGATGCCACCGCCCATTTGCTCTGGCGCCTGCGCAACGGCCAGCTCGCCCCGGCGAAAGGCGCGGTGCTGCTGATCGGCGCCAACAATTTCGGCCGCCTGCGCTGGAGCGTGGAGGATTCGCTGAAAGGCCACGATGCCTGCGTGGCCGAAATCCGCCGCATGGTGCCCAAGCTCGTGGTTCTCTCCGTGCTGCCCAGCGACCGCGGCGACTGGACCACCCAGGCCACGCGCGGCATGAACGCCGGCCTCGCACAGCGCTACGCCGGCGGCAAGGTGCCCGGCATCACCTTCGTGGACGCGACGCCGCTCTTCGAACGCAACGGCGAGATCGACCGCGACCAATACTACGACAAGCTGCTGCGCCCGCCCGAACCTTCCATCCACCCCACCGCCCAGGCCCATGCCCGCCTCGCCGCGTTGATCGAGCCGCAGGTGGCCGCCATGCTGGGCGACAGGACACGGAGCTGACCATGCCAACGATCGCCGAACAGCTGGGCGCCTATGCCGAGCACGAGCTCACCGCCCCCCTCTCTGGCCAGGTGCGCCACCACACCCGCCGCGCCGTGATCGACTGGTTCGCCGCCCTGCTGCCCGGCGCCCTGCTCGACCCCGCGACGATGCTCACCGCCGCCCTGTCCGACGAAATCGGCCACGGCCGCGCCATCGTCTATGGCCGCAACCTGCCCGCCAGCCTGCGCGCCGCCGCGCTGATCAACGCCACCGCCAGCCACACCATCGAGTTCGACGACATCTTCCGCGACGCCGTCTATCACCCCGGCTGCCCCGTCATCGGCGCCGCGCTGGCCGCCGCCCAGGCCAAGGGCGCCACCGGCGAGCAACTGCTGCGCGCCATCGTGGTCGGCTACGAGATCTCCACCCGCATCGGCGTGGCCGTCCAGCCCTCCCACTACCGGTTCTGGCACACCACCGGCACCATCGGCACCTTCGGCGCCGCCGCCGCGGTGGCGAGCATCCTGAAGCTGGACGCCATCAGAACCGCCCACGCCCTGGCCAATGCCGGCACCTTCGCCGCCGCCCTGCAACAGGCCTTCCGGTCGGACGCGATGAGCAAGCCACTCCACGCCGGCCACGCCGCGGATGCCGGCGCCATGGCCGCCCTCGGCGCCGCGCAGGGCATGACCGGCGCGCTGGATGTGCTGGAAGGTGCCGCCGGCTTCGGCGCCGCGATGAGCGTGAACCCGGACTGGTCGAAAGCCACCGACGGGCTCGGCGTGCGCTACAACATCACGCAGATGACCTTCAAGAACCACGGCTGCTGCGGCCACGCCTTCGCCGCCATCGACGGCGCCCTCGCCCTGCAACGCGCCCACGGCTTCACCCACGACCAGGTCACCCGCATCACCGTCGGCGGCTACCGCGCCACGCTGGACGTGACCGGCCGCAACCAGGTCGCCACCGCCTTCGAAGGCCGCTTCAGCACCCCCTTCACCGTCGCCACCGCCCTCGTCCACGGCAATGTCCGCCTCGCCGCCTTCGAACCCGCCCGCCTGTCAGACCCCGACACCCAGGCGCTGATGGCGAAAACCACCGTGGTGCTGGACCCCACCTGCGACGCCGCCTTCCCCGGCGCCCGCTCCGCCATCGTCACCATAGACCTCGCCGACGGCCGCACCCTGCGCCACCACCAGACCACCCGCCACGGCGACCCCGACGACCCGCTGACCGACGCCGAACTCACCGACAAGTTCTACGAACTCACCACGCCGGCCATCGGCCGCCCCGCCGCCGAAACCCTGCTGGCCCAGCTCTGGCAGATCGACCAATTGCCCGACACCCGCCTCGCGCCGGTGACACTGGCCCGCGCGGCGGAGTGAAGGCCGGGGGCTTCCCCCGCAGACCCCCGTTCTTCGAACGTGACCTTGATGTCGTACTCCCACGCCTGGGAGCCCTCAGCAGCCACCCCTCGCCGGCCGGTCCCACGGGGCGTCGCGCTGAAATGCGCCCCGCCAGCCATCGAGTGTCTGCACATGGTTCAGCCGCGACCAAGCCTCCGGGTCCTGCGCATGGTCGCCATTTGAGGATGCCGCGCAGCCCTCGATCCACAGGCTGCGCGGGCAGTGTTCGTCCAACGCCGCGCTTGCTGCCGGCGCCGCGGCGCGCGATCTGCGCCTCGTCCGCCCCGTGGTGGGCGGCAGGGTGGCCCCTTCATGCGGGCATGCAAGGATCGTGGCGCCGCAATGCAGGGGCCATGACCCACGTCAAACCACCCGGTCGGGGTCGCGCATCACCACGTAGATCGCCGGGATCACCAGCAGGGTCAGCAGGGTGGAGGAGGCGAGGCCGAACAGCAGGGAGATGGCGAGGCCCTGGAAGATCGGGTCGGTCAGGATCGTCGCCGCGCCGATCATCGCCGCCAGCGCGGTCAGCAGGATCGGCTTGAAGCGGATCGCCCCCGCCTCCAGCACCACCTGGCGCAGTGTCGTGCCGGGTCGGGCGCCATGGCGGATGAAATCCACCAGCAGGATAGAGTTGCGCACGATGATGCCGGCCAGCGCGATGAAGCCGATCATGGAGGTGGCGGTGAAGGCCGCCCCCAGCAGCCAGTGGCCGAGCACGATGCCGATCAGCGTCAGCGGGATCGGCGTGAGGATCACCAGCGGCAGCTTGAAGCTGCGGAACTGGCCCACCACGAGCATGTAGATGCCCAGGATCGCCACGCCGAACGCCGCGCCCATGTCGCGGAAGGTCACGAAGGTGATCTCCCACTCGCCGTCCCACAGCAGGGTCGGCCGCGTCTCGTCGGTGGGCTGGCCGCGCCAGGAGATCACCGGCCTGGGCAGGCCGCGCCAGTCATGCGCGTCGATGGCGCGGTTGAGGTCGATGATGCCGTAGATCGGCGCCTCGAACGCTCCAGCCAGCTCGGCAGTGACGAGATCGGCGAAATGCCCGTTACGGCGGAACAGCGCGGGCGAGCCTTGCTCCATGGTGGCGCGGACCACCTGGCCCAGCTCCACCACCGCGCGGCTGCCCGGCTGGGTGTTGGCGGGCACCGGCGTGGAGGCCAGGCGGCCGTTCCAGGCGAGGTCCTCCTTCGGCAGGCCGATCACGATGTCGGCCGGGCTGCGATCCTCGCCGCGATGCGAGGTGCCGACGCGAAGCTGGCTGAACAGGGTGCGGATCGTGTCGTACACGTCGCTCTGCTCCACGCCGAAATGCTCCAGCTGTTCCTGGTCGATGGCCAGTCGCAGCCGCGGGCGCGGGTGGCCGTAGCTGTCGCCCACATCCACCACATAGGGCACGGTGCGGAAAAGCTTCTTCACCTCCTCGGCCACGGCACGGCGGGTGGCGATGTCGGGCCCGTAGATCTCGGCCAGCAGGGTGGCCAGCACCGGCGGCCCGGGCGGCACCTCCACCACCTGCAGGGTCGCCCCCGCCGGCAGGTCCAGCGCTGCCAGCCCGCGCCGCAACGCCAGCGCCACCTCGTGGCTGCTGCGCGCCCGGTCGTGCTTGGGCGCGAGGTTCACCTGCAGGTCGCCCAGCTCCGGCGCGCGCCGCAGGTAGGAGTGGCGCACCAGCCCGTTGAAGTTGAACGGTGCCGCCGTGCCCGCATGCGCCTGGACGGAGACCGTCTCCGGCAGTGCCACGGCGATCGCGGCGGCGGCGAACAGGTGCCGCTCCGTGTCCTCCAGCGTGGCACCTTCCGGCAGGTTCAGCACCACCTGCAGCTCGCTCTTGTTGTCGAAGGGCAGCAGCTTCACCGTCACGTCGCGGGTGGCGAAGGCGATGCACACCGCCAGGGTGGCGATGCCCACGCTCAGCAGGAAGCCCCAGGCCCGTGCCCGCGTGCGCAGCAGCGGCGTGGCCACGCGGCGGTAGAGCGCGCCCAGCCGCCCCTCGCCATGCGCATGCCCGCCCGCCCCCGCCTTCGGCGCCAGCTTCAGCATCAGCCACGGCGCCACCGCCATCGCCACGAAGAAGGAGAACAGCATCGCCGCGGAGGCATTCACCGGGATCGGCGCCATGTACGGGCCCATCAGCCCGGAGACGAACAGCATCGGCAACAGGGCGGCCACCACCGTCAGCGTGGCCACGATGGTGGGGTTGCCCACCTCCGCCACCGCATCCACCGCCGCCTGCAACCGCGGCCGCCCGTCGTTCATGCCCCAGTGCCGTGCGATGTTCTCCACCACCACGATGGCGTCGTCCACCAGGATGCCGATGGAGAAGATCAGCGCGAACAGGCTCACGCGGTTGATGGTGTAGCCCATCAGCTGCGCCGCCAGCATGGTCAGCAGGATCGTGGTCGGAATCACCACCAGGGTCACCGCCGCCTCCCGCCAGCCGATCGCAAGCGCGATCAGCAGCACGATGGAGACGGTTGCCAGGCCGAGGTGGAACAGCAGCTCGTTGGCT
Organism: Acetobacteraceae bacterium; assembly: GCA_044358135.1. Lineage (GTDB taxonomy): Bacteria > Pseudomonadota > Alphaproteobacteria > Acetobacterales > Acetobacteraceae > CAMDGX01. The sequence goes on from JBIKOJ010000067.1 coordinate 8,440, forward strand.
TTTTCGTTCGCGGTGGCGCCGTAGTCGCGCGTCACCTCCACGCGGATCTCCGGCGGCAGCAGGCGGCCCTTCAGCCCCTCCACCCGATCCAGGATCGCCTGGGAGACCAGTACGGCATTCGCCCCGGCGCGCTTGGCCAGCGCCAGGCTCGCGGCCGGCGTGCGGTGCAGGGTGCCATCGGCGCCCCGCGCGAGGTTCCACACCCGCATTTCCTCAACCGCCGGGCCCACGCGCACCTCGGCCACGTCGCGGACATAGACCGGCCGGCCGTCGCGGGTGCCGATCAGCAGCAGGCCGATATCGGGCACGCCCAGCAGCGTCTGCCCCGCCGCCACCACGCGGCTCGCGCCGCCCTCGCGCACCAGGCCGGCGACGAAGGAGCGGTTGGCGTCGCGCACCTTGGCCGTCAGCTGCTGCAGGGTAACGCCGTAGCGCGCCAGCCGCTCGGGGTCCGGCTCCACCCGGATCTGGTCCGGGCTGGTGCCCACCACGGTGCTGGTGTCGATGTCCTCCACCTTGGTCAGCTCCACCTGAAGCTTGCCGGCCAGCTCGAACAGCCGCCGGTCGGTCCAGTGCGCGGCGGCCTCCGGTGCGGGGGACAGGGTCAGCACCACCACTGCCACGTCGTTGATGCCCCGCCCCACCACCAGCGGCTCCGGGATGCCGGGCGGGATACGCTGGATGTTGGCGCGGATGCGGTCGTGCACGCGCAGCACGGCGTCGTCCTCCGATGTGCCCACCCTGAAGCGGGCGGTCACCATCACGCGGTCGTCCTGGGTCTGGCTGTAGACGTGCTCGACAGCCGGGATTGCCTTGATGATCATCTCCAGCGGCTTGGTCACCAGCTCCACCGCATCCGGCGCGCGCAGCCCGTCGGCCGCCACCAGGATGTCCACCATCGGCACGCTGATCTGCGGCTCCTCCTCGCGCGGGATCACCAGCAGGGCGATGACGCCGGCGACCAGCGCGGCGATCAGGAACAGCGGCGTCAGCGGCGAGCGGATCGTCGCCGCCGTCAGCCGCCCGGACAGTCCGAGATCCTGGCTCATGGCGTCACCAGCACGTCGCCGGCGGCCAGGCCCGAGAGGATTTCCACGCCATCCGGCATCTCCGGCGACGGCGTCGGCCGCCCGCGCTGCACCGGCGTTTCCACTGCCTGCCCGCCGCGCCGCACCAGCGCATAGTCCAGCCCGAAGCGGGTGCGGATCAGCCCCGCCGGCACCACGATCCCCGGCCGCGCCCCGGTGCCGATCCACACCGTCACCCGCTCGCCCACGAAGAAGGCGTCCAGCCCCGCCATCGCCGCATCGGCCACCACGCGCCCGTCCTCGATCCGCGGATACACCCGGCTCACCGTGCCGAACCCATCCCCGGGCACCCGGCCCGCGGTTTCCAGCCGCACCCGGTCGCCCACGTGCAGGAAGGCCGCATGCCGCTCCGGCACGCGCAGGCGCAACACCGCCTCCTGCCCGGCGATCTGCGCCAGCACGTCGCCCGGCATCACCACGGAGCCGTCGGTGAGCGGCACGGCGAGCACGCGGCCGGCGACGGGGGCCAGCACCGCGCCCTCGGCGATCTGCTGGTCGATCACGCCGCGCTCCGCCAGCCGCGCCTGGATGGTGGCGGTGGCGACCTCCAGCGCCGTGCGCGCCTGGTCCATCGTCACGCGCGGGCCGGAACCCTGGCGAAACAGCGTCTCGGCGCGGGTGAGATCGGCGCGCGCCTGCTCCAGGCTGGAGCGCAGCCCGGCCAGCTGGGCATCGAGCGCGCCGAGCTGCAGCAGCAGCTTCTGGTCGGCCACCACGGCCAGCACCTGCCCCGCCTCCACCCGATCGCCCGCCTTGACCGCCAGCCGCCCGGCGGTGCCGCCGATGCGGGCGCGGGCGGGCACCACGTCCAGGCTCTCCACGGTGGCGAAGACGGCCTTCTGGTCTGCCAGCGGGGCCACGCGCACCGCAAACCCTTCCTGCGCCCCCGCGCCGGCGACGCAGACCGCGCAGGCCAGCGCCGCCCCCAGAAGAATGGAACGTGGCATCATGGCTGAGTCCTCCGGGGGCAAGGCGCCGGGGGTTCCGGCACCGCGCAGAAGATCGAGGCGAGCGTCTCCAGCACGCGCTGCGCGGGCTCGCTGGCAATCGCGTACCAGATCGTCTGTCCGTCCCGCCGCGACCGCACCAACCCATCGCGCCGCAGCAGGGCCAGGTGCTGGGAGATGGTGGAGTCGCGTGCGCCCAACAGCGCGGCCAGCTCGCCGACGGAGCGTTCGCGCTCCGCCAGCAGGCACAGCGTGATCAGCCGGCTGGGATGGGACAGCGCCTTCAGCAGCTCGCTGGCCTCCCCGGCGGCGTCGGTCATTGCAGCAGGATCAATTTTCATACTTGCGTAAATACAGAAACACGAATATAGAGTCAAGTACCGAGGCACCCACCCAAGGAGCCGCCATGGCCGACACCCAGCACATCGTCTGCCCGCACTGCGCCGCCACCAACCGCGTCGCCGTCGCCCGCCGGGCAGAGGCCGTCTGCGGCGCCTGCAAGACCCGCCTGTTCGACGGCGCGCCGCACGACACCGACGAAGCCGGCTTCAACCGCCACACCCGCACCGGCGACGTGCCGGTGCTGGTGGACATCTGGGCCCCTTGGTGCGCCCCCTGCCGCAGCATGGCCCCCCAGTTCGCCCGCGCCGCCGCCGCGCTGGAGCCGCAGGTGCGCCTGCTGAAGCTGAACGCGGACGAAGCCCCGAACATCTCCGCCCGCCTCGGCGTGCGCGGCATCCCCGCCCTGTTCCTGCTGCATCGCGGCCAGGTGCTGGCACAGACCGCCGGCGCCATGCCGGCCGAGCAGATCATCCGCTGGACCCGCCAGCACCTCCCCGCCTGAAAGGAAACCCGACATGACCCTCGATCGCACCGTCCTCGCCTTCGCCGGCTTCGTCATCCTGGCCAGCCTCGCGCTCGGCTGGTTCGTCAGCCCCTGGTTCCTGCTGCTCACCGCCTTCGCCGGCGCGAACATGATCCAGGCCGCCCTCACCGGCTTCTGCCCCGCCGCCCTGATCTTCAAGGCCTTCGGCATCCCCGCCGGCTGCGCCTTCAAGTAACCAAGCCGAACGAACCTGCCGCCATGCACAAGAACTGGCCCGACCTCGCCGCCTCCCTCTCCACCCCGCTGCGCGAGCTGCGCGGCGGGGCGCCGGAGGTGATGAAGGGCTTCTCCGCCATCGCCCGCGCCGCGCTGGAACCCAAGGCGCTGGATACGAAAACCAAGGAGCTGATCGCTCTGGCCATCGGCGTCGCCACGCGCTGCGACGCCTGCATCGCCTTCCATGCGGAAGCCGCGGTGCGCCAGGGCGCCAGCCGCGAGGAGGTGATGGAGACGCTGGGCATGGCCGTCTACATGGGCGCCGGCCCCTCCGTGATGTACGCCGCCAACGCGGTGGAGGCCTTCGACCAGTTCAGCGCGAAGGCTGCCCCGGCGGGCTGAGCGCCCCCGCCTCGATCCGCCCGTCCCGCAGCGAGACGAGGCGGTCGAAGCGGTCGAAGATCTTCTCGTCGTGCGTCACCACCAGCACCGCCGCGCTGAGCGCGGTTCCCGGCTCGCGGGTGCGGGCAACCACCAGCGCATCGAACGGCGCCAGCAGGGCGTGCTTGGCCAAGGCGGTGCGCTCCGCCCGGTGGTTGGCGCGCGCCTCGGCCAGGGCGGCGCGGGCCACGCTGGCCTCGGCGGAGAGCAGGCTGGCCTCGGCGCGGGAGAGGCGGGCCTGCTGGCTGGCGGGGTTCAGCCGGGCGAGCACGGTGCCGGCGGCGACGCGGTCGCCGTGGTCGGCCAGCACCTCTGCCAGCGTGCCCGGCACCTCGAAGCCGATGCGGGACAGCACGCGCGCCTCCACCGCGCCCAGGCCGAACACCGTCACCGGCACATTCTGGGACACCGCCGCCACCGCCACCGCCAGCGGACGCTCGGTGGCGAACCACCACGCGCCGGCCGTTGCCGCAGCCAGGGCTGCCAGCGGCAGGCGCAGGCGCAGGCGCATCCGGTCAGGCAGCTCGCCTGTCGGCCGGGCAGGTATTCAGGCCGAGCAGCGGGTAGAGCGGGCAGTAGCCGAGCAAGGCGGTACCCAGCGGTACAACGCCGACCCAACCCCACCATCCGATCAGCCCCGCCAGAGTGAGCCCGATCAGCGCGAGGCCAACGATGATCCGCAGAACGCGATCGATGCCGCCGACATTCCTGGTCATGAAGACACTCCTTGCCTGGTACTGGATGGAACCCTGCGGCAGACCATGATGCGGCGGGCCGCCCCGGTGCCTTGACGCAGGTCAAGCAGCCACTCCATCACATCAAAATATCCGAATTTTCTAATTCAATTCGATCTACAGTCCCATCTTCAGGCGTCGACGCATCGTGTGGGAAGCGCACGGATGGCCGGCAAAACGCAGATCGGCTCCAGCACCGTGGAGGCGGGTGCGGGCTTCATGCTGAGGCTTCTGCGTCGGGTATCCGCGCTGACCATGGCGTGCCGTCGTGGGCGCAAACGTCGAACCGCTCCGATTGACGCTGCCTTGTTCTGCATTCCTTGTCCGATGGTTCGAGATAGGCGGGTCCGGAGGCAAAACCCCCGGCGCTTCACGCCAGCGCGCGCGCCACCGCCAGCAGCGCGGCATCCTGTCCGCGGCCGGCGAGGATCGACAATCCCACCGGCGCACCGTCCACCGTGGCGCCCGGCAGGTTCACCTGCGGCACGCCGGAATGCCCGGCGGCGCAGGTCAGCGCAGTGATCCGGTCGCGCGGTTCCGCCAGGGCGGAGACGGACTGGCCGCGCAACGGGGCCGGAAACGGCGTGGTCGGCAGGCACAGGATGGTGCCGGGCGGCAGCAGATGCGCCAGCCGCGCCGTCACTTCCCGCCGGGTGATGGCGGCGTAGCTGCGCTCCAATCCCGAATACTCCCCCCCGGCCACCAGCCCGCGCGCCACGGACCAGGCCAGGCGCGGATTATGGGTGTTGAGCCAGGGCGCGAAGGTGGCGAAGGCCTCGCTTTGCTGCAGTACGCGCTGGGCGCGCAGCCAGGCGGTCAGGCCCGCTTGTGCCAGCGTCGCGTCCTGCCGCACACCCAGCAGCCTGGCCAGCCGGTCCACCATCGGCGCCAGCGCCGCCTGCACCGCGTCATCGGCGAAGCCGAACGCATCGGTCGCCACCAGCAGCGTCGTCGGCAGCGCGGCGGGCACCGGTTCGCCCAACATCACCTCGCCCACCCGCGCGAAGGTGGCCGCATCGCGCGCGAACCAGCCGCAGGTGTCGGAAGATGGGGACTGCACGCAGATCCCGGCGAACGGCACCCGCCCATGCGTCGGCCGGATCCCGTAGAGCCCCGAAAAGCTCGCCGGAACGCGCACGGAGCCGCCGGTATCCGTCCCCAGCGCGAAATCGCAGATCCCGCCCGCCACCGCCGCCGCGGAGCCGGAGGAGGAGCCGCCCGGCACGCGATCCGGCGCAGCCGGGTTGGCCGGCGTGCCGTCATGCGGGTTCTCGCCCAGGATGCCCAGGGAGACCTCGTCGGTGATCGTCTTGCCGATGATGGAGGCGCCGGCGCCCAGCAGCATCTCCACCACCGCGGCATGGCGCGTGGGCGTGCCGGCATAGGCGGGCCAGTCGGGGTTGCCGCCCCCGGTGGGCCAGCCGGCCACGTCGATCAGGTCCTTCACCGCGAAGGTCAGGCCGGCGAGCGGCCCGCCGGCGGCGCCTGCGATGCGGCAGCGCGGTCCGGCGACGAAGGCGCCAAGTTCCGTAGCGGTGCGGGGGTCCATGCGCGGCTCCTGTTGCGGCACCGCAGCATGCTGCGCCGCAGCGCGCGCCTCAATCCCCCGGCATCAGGCCCCCGAGATCAGGCAGACGCGCGAAAGGCCGGCGCGGAGAGGTCCTGCGCCACCGGCGCCCAGGTCGAAACATCCAGCCGGTAGCCGGAATCCTCGCACAGCAGCAGCCGGCGGTGGCGCGGATCGGGCTCGATCTTGCGCCGCAGGCGGTAGATATGCGTCTCCACCGTGTGCGTGGTGACCCCTTCGCGATAGCCCCACACCTCATGCAGCAGCACCTGGCGGCTCACCACGCTGCCCCCGGCCTTCTGCAGGAAGCGCAGCATCGCCGCCTCGGTCGCGGTCAGGCGGATCACCCGGCCGGAGCACGGCTCCTCCAGCTCGCGCTGGTCCGGGCGGAACAGATAGGGCCCCACCGTCAGCGCCGCCCCGGCGCCGGCCCCGTGGTGGCGCAGCTGCGCGCGCACCCGTGCCACCAGCTCCAGCGTGCGCAGCGGCCGCGCGATGGCATCGTTGGCCCCGGCATCCAGGCAGCGCACCAACAGCCCCTCCGTGCCGTCGTGCAGCACCAGGATCGGCAGCACATGCCCCTCCCGGCGCAACGCGGCGCACAGCGCGGGGGCATCGGGCCGGGCCAGGCGGGCATCCAGAACCATGGCCGCAGCGTCGGCCAGCGCATCGCCAAGGTTCGGCGTGCCGGGTGGCACCATCACTTCGAACCCCGCCTCCGCCAACCGCTCGGCCAGGGCCGCACGCTCCGCCGCGTCTGCCACCGCCAGCACGATCCGCAATTCCGTCGGCATCGGTCGTTCCTTCTCTCGTGCCCGGGGCATCCCACGTGGAACACCCCATCCGGTCACGCTACGGAGTCAGCCATGGCAATGGATGCAGCCACGGCCGGTGCCAGCATCACGCGGTTGCGCCCGCCCTTCTTGGCCGCGTACAGCGCCTGGTCGGCCCGCTCCACCCACTCCGAAAGCCGCTCGCCCGGCTCGTAAAGTGCCCCGCCGGCCGAGAGCGTCAGGTTGCCGATGGTCTTGCCAGAGGTACGGGCCACGATCTCCCGCCCCTCGAAGCTGCGGCGCACCCGCTCCGCCACCGCCACCGCGGCATCGGGCCGCGTGGCCGGCAGGATCACGGCGAACTCCTCCCCGCCGTAGCGCGCCACGAAATCGCTCGTCCGCGCCGAGGAAGCCAGGGTGCTCGCCACCAGGCGCAGCACCTGGTCGCCGGTCTGGTGCCCCCAGGTATCGTTCACGCGCTTGAAATGGTCGATATCGATCAGCAACAACATCAGCGGCTCGCCCGAGTTCATCGCCCTGCCGGCAACCTCGCGCAGCTGCGTGTCGAAACTGCGGCGATTCGCCAGCCGCGTCAGCCCATCCGTCGCCGCGTCCTGGCGCATGTCGTCCAACGAGCGCTCCAGCAGCTGGATGCGTTCCACAGCCCCCGTCAGGTGCTGGCCGATCGCCTCGCTGCGGTCCGCCATCGCGCGCGCCTCCTCGCGCAGCTTCTGGATCAGCGCCGGCAGCGTCAGGCCGCCATCGGCGAAGGCGCGGGAGGTATCGCGCACCACGGTGCCGAACTCGCGCGCGCCGTTGCCCGCGTCGCCCACCATGGCACCCACCTCGTGCAGCAGGTGCTGCATCCGGTCCGATGCCTCGCGCAGCGCGTCGCGCTCGCCGGCATGCACGAAGAACTTTCGGTAGATCGCCGCCATCGTCTGGTCGTCGCAATGCGCCGGCTTGGACAGCAGCACATCGATCAGATGCCGCAGCTCCGGGTTCAGGCCGGAGTGATACTCGTACCAGATCGCAAAGTTGTCCGGGGTCGGGGTGATCCCGAGCTGGACAACCGAGTCAAAGGCGGCGCGCCCACATTCGGCTGGATTGTAGCGCACCAAGCGGTTTCCCCTCCGGTCTTGACGGGTGCCAGGATGGCGGGGTCATGCTTCCAATCGGTAAACGAATCCGGGGTCGCCTACGTATTTCGACGGAGGGGCCGAGATCCCTCCCTACAGCAGGAACCAATCGGCCCCCACCGGCCCCAGCGCCGGCGTGCGAATCGTGAGGTCGGCCACCTTGTCCCCGTTCACATCGCCCTGGATCAGCCGCTCGCTGCCCAGGTCGGCCCAGCGCAGCTGCCCGGCCAGGCCGGAGAACGCGGCGCCGCCAATGAAGCTGAAGGCATCGTTGGCCAGCGTGGCGGCAATCGCGTCGATCGGGCGCAGGTCGATCACCTCGCCGAGCGAGCGATCCAGATCCGCCAGCACCACCGCCTGCGCCGCGGCCGCGCCCAGCGTCGCCGGGCCGAACACGAACCGGTCCAGCCCCGCCCCGCCGATCACCGTATCCAGCCCGCCGGCCAGCACGAACAGGTCGTTGCTGGTGGTGCCCATCAGCAGCTCGCCGCCCGCCGTGCCGGTGATCGCATCATCCGCCAGGATCGCCGCACTGGCCGCCATGGTGGAGATGATCGCCCCACCGCTGGCGCCATACAGCACCACGGTGAAGAGCTCGTCGGGCTCCGGCACCACGTCGCCGGCCACGTTCACCACCAGCGGGCGAGAGGTCTGGCCGGCCGCGAAGGTGATCTTGCCCTGCGGCATCGTGCCGCCGGCAAAGTCCGCCGCATCGGCCGCCCCGGGCAGGATCGCCCAGCTCACCTCCGTCGCCCCGCCGGCCGCGCCCGCGCGCGTCACGGTGAAGCCGAAGGCGGTGCTGCCCGCATTCCCCTCCGCCATCCCCGCCTTGTTGGCCGCGATGGAAAGGCTGACATCGTCGTTCCAGATCAGCCCGCCCGCCGTGGCCACGCCCAGGCTCGCCCCGGTGGAGGGGCCAGACAGCGTCACCGCGAAGCGCTCGTTCAGCTCGCCCGCCCGGTCGCCGCGCACCGGCACGGTGATCAGCTTCTGCGCCTCCCCGGCCGCGAAGGTCAGCATGCCGGCCGGCAGCACGTCGCCCATGAAATCCGCCGCATCGGCCGGCGTCGTGCCGGAAGCCACCTGCCCGGCCACCGACCACTTCACCGTCTGCACCTCGGTGGTATTTCCGCTGCGCGTCACGGTGAAGGTGAAGTTCGCCTGCGTGCCGGTATGCCCCTCGGGCTTGGAGGCGGAGGTGGCCGCCACCGCGAAGCTCGATCCCGCCACCACCGCCACGTCCTTGTCGGCAAAGCGCAGGGTCTGGATGTTGGTCAGCGTATCGGTGCCGTCCGCGCCCTTCACCAGCGTCTCGCCGGCGCCGAAGGACACGGTGTAGTTGGCGGCCACGCCGGTGAACACCGCCACGTTCACGCCCGCCCCGCCATCGATCGTGTCACTGCCGCCGCCGCCGGCCAGCGTGTCGTCGCCCTGCCCGCCGAACAGCGCGTTGTCCAGCCCGTCGCCGGTGATGGTGTCGTTGCCGCTGCCGCCGATCACGTTCTCGAAGTTGCGGATCGTGTCCTCGATCGTGCCGCCCACCATGGCGGCCGTGTAGAGCGGGCCGTTCAGCGTCAGCGTCACGGGCAGGCTCTTCTCGGCGTAGCTCACCGTGTCGATCCCGGCCCCGCCATCCAGCGTGTCCTTGCCGGCGCGGCCCTGGATCGTGTTGGCGAAGGCATCCCCCACGATCGTGTCGCCGCCGAACCCGGCCACCACGTTCTCCACGTTGCGCACGATCACGTCAGCTGCCAGGAAGCCATAGGCCACCCCGGCATCCACCCCGCCGTTCAACGTCAGGGACATGCCCAGCAGCGGATAGTCGAACACCGCCGTGTCGCTGCCGGTGCCGCCATCCAGCACGTCGAACCCGCCGCCGCCCACCAGCGTGTCGTGGCCAGCCCCGCCCACCAGCACATTGTCCTTGCTGTCGCCGGTCAGCGCATCGTCGCCGCCACCGCCGGTCACGTTCTCCACGTGGCGCACCGTGTCCCCGGCCACACCGCCCACGAACACCGTGGCCGGCGCGGCGCCCGAAAGCGTCACGGTCAGCGGCAGGGTCTCGTCGGTGAACAGCGCGGTATCGGTGCCCTCGCCGCCATCGATCGCATCCGCCCCGCCGGCGCCGCGCAGGATGTCGTCGCCGCCACCGCCCTCCAGCCGGTTCGCCGCACCGTCGCCGGTCAGCATGTCGGCCACGCTGCCACCCACCAGGTTCTCGATGTTGCGCAGCGTGTCCTCGGCCTTGCCGCCCACCGTCACGATCGCGTCGGTGGCGCCGTTCAGCGTCACCACCACGGCCACGCCCTTCTCCGAATAGTCGGCGGTGTCGCTGCCGCCCTGCCCGTCCAGCGTGTCCTTGCCGCCGTTGCCGGTGAATCGGTTGTCCAGCCCGTCGCCCGCCAGCACGTCGTCCGCGCTGCCGCCGATGAGGTTCTCGATGTTGAGCAGCCAGTCCTCGGCCAGCCCCCCCACGAAGGCCTGCGCCTTGGTGGCGCCGTTCAGCGTCACCACCACCGGCAGGATCTTGTCGGCGAAACCGGCCGTGTCGCTGCCCAGCCCGCCATCCATCGTATCTGCCCCGGCGCCGCCCGCCAGCAGGTCGTCCCCGCCCAGGCCCAGCAGCGTGTCGTTCCCGGAACCGCCTTCCAGCAGGTTGCCCAGCCCGTCGCCGGTCAGCGCATCGTTGCCCGCGCCACCCACCACGCCCTCGATGTTGCGCAGCGTGTCCTCCGCCACGCCGCCCACCGTTGCCACCGCATCGATGGCCCCGGCCAGCGTCACCACCACCGGCACCACCTTGTCGGCGAAGCCGGCCACGTCGAACCCGATGCCGCCATCCAGCACGTCCATCCCGCCGCCGCCGGAAAGCCGGTCGTCGCCGCCGCCGCCCTCCAGCAGGTTGGCCAGCGTATCGCCGGAGAAGCTGTCATTGCCGCTGCCGCCAACCAGGTTCTCGATCCCGCGCAGGATATCCTCGGCCACCCCGCCCACGCTCACCGCCGCGTTCACCGCGCCGTTCAGCGTCACGGCCACGGCCACCGTCTTCTCGGAATACACCGCCGTGTCGATCCCGGTGCCGCCATCCAGCACATCCTTGCCCGCCAGCCCCGCCAGCCGATCATCGCCGCCGCCGCCTTCCAGCAGGTTGGCCAGCCCGTCGCCCGTCAGCCCATCGTCGCCGCCGCCGCCCGTGATGTTCTCCACATTGCGCACCACGTCCTCGGCCAGCTCGCCGACCGTCGCCACCGCATTGGCCCCACCGGCCAGCGCCAGCACCACCGGCAAGGCCTTGTCGGCATAGGAGACGGTATCCACCCCGTCGCCGCCATCCAGCGTGTCCTGCGCGCCCCCGCCCTGCAGCCGGTCCGCGCCCGCCCCACCCACCAGGATGTTCGCCACCTCGTCGCCGATCAGCGCATCGTCGCCCGCGCCGCCGGTCACGTTCTCCACGTTGCGCAGCGTGTCCTCGGCCGTGCCGCCGATCTGCACCACGGCATCCGCCGCACCCGCCAGCGTCACCGCCACCGACAGCAGCTTGTCGGTGTACAGCGCCGTATCGGTGCCCAGCCCGCCGTCGATCGTATCCTTGCCGCCGCCGCCCAGGAACGCGTTGGACAGGTCGTCGCCCACCAGCGTGTCCGCCCCGGCGCCGCCCTCCACGTTCTCGATGTTGCGGATCTGGTCCTCGTCCACCCCGCCCACCTTCACCGTCGCGGTGTTGGAGCGGTTGAGCGTGATCGCCACGCCCGCCATCTTCTCGCGGTAGCTCGCAGTATCCGTGCCCACGCCGCCATCGAGCACGTCGATGCCCTCGCGGCCCTGCAGCACGTCGTCGCCCTCGCCGCCGGCCAACGTATCCGCGCCCGCACCGCCATCCAGGATATTGGCCAGCCCGTCGCCGGCCAGCACGTCGTTGCCGCTGCCGCCGGTGATGTTCTCGAAATTCACCACCGCGTCCTCAACCACCCCGCCGACGGAGGCGTAGCTGGTCAGCGCCCCGTTCAGCGTCAGCAGCACCGGCAGCGTCTTGTCGGAGAAGCGCACCGTGTCGTTGCCGACCCCGCCATCCAGGTCGTCCTTGCCGCCGCCGCCGGCGATGCTGTCATGGCCCGCGCGGCCCTCGATGCGGTTGTCCTGCGCGTCGCCGGTGAAATTGTCGTCCTGCCCGCCGCCGATGAGGTTCTCCACGTTGCGCAGGATGTCCTCCGCCACCCCGCCCACCGACAGCACGGCATCCAGCCCGCCATTCAGCGTCACCGAAAGCGCGGCCTGCTTCTCGGTGTAGATCGCGGTATCGATGCCGGTGCCGCCATCCAGCACGTCGTTGCCGAACCCGCCCTGCAGCGTGTCGTTGCCCGCGCCGCCGAACAGCGCATTGGGCAGCGTGTCGCCGGCCAGCACGTCGTCGCCGCTGCCGCCGGTCACGTTCTCCACGTCGCGCAGCGTATCCTCCAGCTGCCCGTCCACCGCCACCTGCACCGCATTGCTGCGGTTGAGCGTCACGGCCACCGAAACGGTCTTCTCGGCATAGCTGGCGGTGTCGCTGCCCAGCCCGCCCTCCAGCACGTCCTGCCCGCCGCCGCCCGAAAGCACGTCGTCGCCGGCGCCACCTTCCAGGGTGTTGGCCCCGGCATTGCCGCCCAGCTGGTCGTTGCCCGCGCCACCCACGATGTTCTCGATGCCGCGCACGCTGTCCTCGGCCACGCCGCCCACCGTGGCGATGGCAACGGCCGCGCCATCCGCCAGCGTCAGGCTCACGCCCAGCAGCTTCTCGGCGTAGATCACCGTGTCGATATCGGCACCGCCGTCGATCGTATCGGCCCCCGCGCCGCCCGCGATCCGGTCGTCGCCGCCGAGGCCAGAGAGCACGTCCGCCCCCGCGCCGCCCTCCAGCCGGTTGGCCACGGCATCGCCGGTCAGCGTGTCGGCAGCACTTCCGCCCACCAGGTTCTCGACATTGCGCAGCGTGTCCTCGGCCACGCCGCCCACGCTGGCCACCACGTCGCTGCCGCCGTTCAGCGCCACCACCACCGCCACGTTGCGGTCGGCATAGACCGCGGTATCCACGTTGCCGCCGCCATCCAGCACATCGGCCCCGAGGCCGCCGGTCAGCACGTCGTCGCCCAGCCCACCCAGCAGCGTGTCGTTGCCCGCCCCGCCGGAGAGCGCATTGGCCAGGCCGTCCCCGGTCAGCGCGTCGTTGCCGGAACCGCCGACAACATTCTCCACGTTGCGCACCGTGTCCTCGGCCACGCCGCCCACGCTGGCCACCGCGTTGCTGGCGCCGTTCAGCACCAGCGCCACCGCCAGCGTCTTGTCCGCGAACGAAACGGTATCGGCGCCCAGGCCGCCATCGATCGTGTCGATCCCGCCGCGCCCTTCCAGCACGTCGTCGCCGCCGCCGCCCTCGAAGGTGTTGGCCGCGCCATCGCCGGTGAAGCGGTCCGCCCCGCTGCCGCCCACCAGGTTCTCGATGTTGCGCAACGTGTCCTCGTCCACGTTGTTCACGCGCAGCGTCACGTTGGTGGCGCCGTCCAGCACCACCTCCACCGAGGTGGTACGCAGCGCATAGACCGCGGTGTCGCTGCCGGTGCCGCCATCCAGCGTGTCGCGGCCCAGCATGCCGTCCAGCCGGTCATTGCCCGCGCCGCCCTCCAGCACGTTCACCAGCAGGTCGCCCACGATGTCGTCGTCGCCGCTGCCGCCGACAACGTTCTCCATGTTGCGGATGGTGTCCTCGGCCACCCCGCCCACCTTCACCGTGGCATCGGCCCCGGCCGCCAGCACCACCTGCAGCGGCAGCGTCTTTTCCGAATACACCGCGGTATCGAAGCCGAACCCGCCATCCAGCACGTCGCGGCCGGCCAGCCCGGTCAGCACATCGGCCCCGCCGCTGCCGAACAGCGCATTCGCCGCCGCATCGCCGGTCAGCTGGTCATTGCCCAGCCCGCCGATCACGTTCTCCACGTTGCGGACCGTGTCCTCCTCCAGCCCGCCGACGAACACCTTCGCGCCCACCGCGCCGGCCAGCGCCACCGCCACCGTCACGGTGCGCTCGCTGTAGCTCGCCGTGTCGCTGCCCGCACCGCCATCCAGCGTGTCCGCCCCGGCGCGGCCGATCAGCAGGTCGTCGCCATCCGCGCCGGAAAGCACGTCGTTGCCGCCGCCGCCATCCAGCGTGTTGGCCAGCCCGTCGCCGGTCAGCGCATCGGCGCCGGAGCCGCCGATCACGTTCTCGATGTGGCGCAACGTGTCCGCCGCCACCCCGCCGATCGTCACCTGGGCCAGCGTGGCGCCGTTCAGCGTCACCGCAACGGCCCCCACCTCCTCGGCATAGCTCGCGGTATCGCGCCCCAGCCCGCCATCCAGCGCATCGGCGCCGGCCATGCCCTGCAGCAGGTCGTCATTGCCGCCGCCATCCAGCGCATTGGCGAAGGCATCGCCCACCAGCGTGTCCGCCCCGGCGCCGCCGGTCACGTTCTCGATGTTGCGCAGCGTGTCCTCGGCCGCGCCACCCACCCGCACGGTCACGTCGGCGCCGCCCAGCAGCGTCACCTCCACCGGCAGCAGCTTGTCGGCATACACCGCCGTGTCGCTGCCCTCGCCGCCATCGATCAGGTCCTGGCCGGCCAGCCCCGCCAGCACGTCGTTGCCGCCGCCACCCTCCAGCCGGTTCGCCTGCGCATCGCCGGTCAGCACATCCCCGCCGCCGCCGCCCACGATGTTCTCGACATTGCGCACCACGTCCTCGGCCTGGCCGCCCACCGTCGCGGTGGCATCGGTGGCCCCGTTCAGCGCCAGCACCACGCCCAACGCCTTCTCCGCGAAGGACACGGTGTCGTTGCTGCCCGCGCCGCCATCGATCACGTCCGCGCCGCCCATGCCCTGCAGCACGTCGTCGCCCAGCCCGCCCGACAGCGCATTGGCCGCCCCATCGCCGCTCAGCCGATCGGCCCCGCTGCCGCCGGTGATGTTCTCCACATTCACCAGCGCATCCTCGTCGAGCCCGCCCACGCTCACCGTCACCGGCAAGGCCCCGTTCAGCGTCACCACCACCGGCAGGGTCTTGTCGGTGTACAGCACGGTGTCGGACCCGCCGCCGCCATCGATCGAATCCAGCCCGCCATACCCGATCAGCGTATCCGCCAGCGAGGAGCCCAGCAGCGTATCCGCGCCCGACAGCACCGCGGGCCAGGAGCCCAGAGACGTCGCCTGGCTCGCCGCAAACCCCATCGCGGTCGCCCAATCGACCGCCAGCCCCGAAAGCTGGTGCACCACCGTCCCCGACACCACCAACCGGATGCCAGACACCGTGCCCCCGATCGGCACGTTCGTCGTCACGCTGTCGAAGGTGAAGCTGCCCAGCACATCCATGGATTCGGTGGCGGAGAGCCTGATGCGGAACCCGCCGGAAATGCCCATCACCGTGGCCGGCCCGATCTTCGCGAACCCGCTGAACAGGTCGAGCGTCGGCAGGTTGACGGCGGTCTTCGCGCTGAAACTGGCCATGTGGCATCCCCTGGAGCCGGCCGCCGGCGGCAGCCGCCCGCCACGGCACGTCCCCGCGGACGCCGCCATCACGGTGATTTAATGAGTGGTGCCCAACCGCTTACAGCCTGCCTACAACGCGGCCGGATCGGGGCGAATGTGATGAAACATGGCGCCCCCTCGGGGTACCAAC
>JBIKOJ010000239.1:0-7122 GCA_044358135.1 Acetobacteraceae bacterium
TCTCCCGCAAATCGACCGACAGCGCCTTGGACATGCCTGTCGGCCTCCTCGCCGACAGGAAGCTTGAATCAGATTGGGCCCGCGTCGGGGAATCCTCTCGAATCACTCAGATCGGAAACTGCTCTAACTGACCGATAGAACCAAAGGAAGGCCAGGGCTCTGCCCTGGACCCGCAAAGGGCCGGCGGCCCTTTGATCCCATGATTTAAGGTCCAGGGGCTTGGCCCCTGGCGGGTCTGGGCAGAGCCCAGCCTTGCCTTCCCTTCTTACTTAGGTCGAGGTCAACAAGGCTTGGTATAACCCCGCACCCGTCGCCGCCGCCGCGCCGGTGCGAACTGCGCCGCCACCTCTGCGCGGTAGGCCGCCTGCCGCCCGGAATCCACGCCGGGCTGCGCCGTGCCCAGCACCGCGCGCGCGTGCGCCTGCGCCTGCACGATCTCCGCCAGATGCCGCTCCGGCTCCATCTGCCCGGTGACGCTGCCGCCATGCCGGCGGTGCCGGTTCAGCGGTGCCGCCACCCAGGCCACGTGGCCGTCGGATTGGCCCAGCAGGTCCAGATACAGGTGCCAGTCTCCGGCCATGCGGTACTCCTGCAGCGCCGCCTCGCAGCGTTCCAGCGCGGCCAGCAGCGCGGCCCGGCGGAACAGGATGGCGCTGGCGTTCACCCACAGATTGCGCTCCGCCAGGAAGCGGGCGGCGAAATCGCGGGCGGCGAACACGCCGTCCTGCCCCAGCGCCTCCGCCCCCGCGCTGCGGAAATACGGCTGGTGGCTGTCCCACAGCACGGCACCCTCGGCATCCACCGCCTGGCTGTCGCAGGCCACGGCCACGATGTCGTCCGCCGCCCCGATCCGCGCCGCCAGCGTGGCCAGGAGCGCCGGCTCCGCGGCATCGTCGGATTCGGCGATCCACACCCAGTCGCCGCGCGCTCGCTCCACCCCGCGCCGCCATTGCGCGAACACGCAACCGCCGTTGCGCCGGTTGGCCACGATATCGATCGCCCGGCCCCAGCCCTGTGCCACCCGGCGCGCCACCGCCAGGCTGTCATCGCTGGAGGCATCGTCCAGCACGATCACCTCGGCCACCGGATGCGTCTGCGCGAACACGCTGGCCAGCCGTTCCTCCAGGTGGCGGGCATGGTTGTAGTTCGGCACAACGGCGCTGATCCGCGCCAACCCCGGCATCGCCTCCTGCAGAAGCCGCGCTGCATAGCGCCCGAAATCGAATTCCGCCCCCGCCCGCACCGCCGCCGCCACCCGCACCGCCGCGGTGGGTGCTGCCTCCAGCAGCCGCGCCGCCGCCTCGCCCATCGCCGGCGCATCGCCCATCGCCACGGCCACGCCGCGGCCGTCCTCCAGCAGAGACGGAATGCCGCCGGAACCCGCGAACGCCACCACGCGCAGCCCCGCCGCCATCGCCTCCAGCGCCACGGTGGGGAACGGGTCCTCGCGCGAGGGCAGGCAGAACAGATCCGCCGCGCTGAACCATGCCGGTGCATCCTCGCGGAAGCCCGGCCGCAGGAAGGTGCCGGTTGCTTCCGCCGCCGCCAGCTCCGGGCCCAGCCAGGCCTCCACTGCCGGGTCCATCGCGCCGATCCAGGCGAACACCACCCCGGGGCGCAGCCGTGCGGCCATGCGCCAGGTTTGCAGGAACAGGTCGATCCCCTTGCGCAAATCGCCATAGCCTGCGCCCAGCACCAGCGCCGTGTCCTCCGCCAGCCCCAGCCTTCCCCGCAGCCGTGCCCGTGCTGCCGGGTTGAAGCGCACGCCGCGGTAATTGCCCTGCGGCAGCAGCAGCGCCGCCGCTTCCGGCACTTCGGCCACCGACGCGAAGGCGTCGGCCACCGCCGCGCAGGGGAATACCACCCGCGCCGCGCCGGCTCCGGCCCGCGCCGCCGCCTCCGCGCCCTTCTCCGCCAGCAGGCGCGGGAGCTCGTGCACCAGCAGCGTGGCGCGGATGCCCGCCGCCGCCAGCAGCGGCACCACCGCGCCGGAAACAGCGCTGTTCACCACCGCCGCCCGCAGTCCGCGCGCCGCGCAGCCGGCGAGGTGCTCCGGCCAGCGCGCGGCGTCCTCCAGCACCGTCACCGGCGCCACCGCGGCATACGCATCCCGCAAGGCCCCGCCGCCCAGCAGCAGCACCTCCAGCCGCACCCCATGCGCGCGGCGCAACTGCCGCGCGAGGTGCAGCAGCAGCATCTGCGCCCCGGCCGGGAAAGCATCGTGCCCCACCAGCAGCAGCCCTGGCGCGTCCTGCCCCGACAACCCCGTGATCGCCCGCGCGGTGGCGTTCAGCCAGGCGCCGCCGAAATGCACATCGGGCTCCAGCACCGCCGCCTCGGCCCATTCGTTCCAGGCGTTGACGCACACCAGCGCCTCGCCGCCCACCGGCGCCGCCTGCGACCGTGCCACCAGGGCGGCCAGCCAGGCTTCGTATTTCGCCGGCGCGGCGCCATGCAGCACCAGCCCCGCCCCCTGCCGCCGTGCATCGTTGTCCCAGGAGGGCACGGCCGTCTTGATCAGCGGAAAATCCGGCGGCGCCTCCGCCAGGGAGGCCGCGGCCACGTCCTCATAGGCAAACACCTGCGCCGTCGCGCGCGGGTCGTACCAGGTCAGCTCCGCATTGCGCTGCGGTAGGCCATTCACCAGCTTGTGCGGCGGGAACTCCACCGCGGCATCGAAACCCAGCGGGCGCGGGTCCATGGCATCGAAGCTCTGCGCCATCACCAGCAGCGGGTCCTCCCCGTGCAGTTCGCGGAACATCCGCCGCCAGCGCGCCACGGTGGCCGCGGTGTCCGGGATCAGTGCCGGGCGATACAGCATCAGTAGCGGCCGGCCCTGAAGCCGGATGTAGCGCGGGTCGCGGAAATGCCGCGCCAGGCACGCCACCAGCACCGCGTCGTCCTGCGGGCGGTAATCCTGCGCGATCAGCACATCGGCCTCGCCGCCATCCCAGCGCCGGGTCCAGTTCTCGTTCGCCCACATCAGGCAGAACGGGAAATCCACCGCCGGGTCGGCCAGCATCGCCTCCACCGGTGCCTCCAGCAGCCGCCTTCCGTTGAACCAGTAGAAATAGTGCACGAACCCCGCCAGCCCCGCCCCACGTGCCAGCTCCACCTGCCGGCGCAGCGTCTCCGTGCCTTCCAGCCGGTAGTGGCCGAGGTCGCGCGGCACCCGTGGCTGCATGTGCCCCTCGAAGCGCGGCATGCCGCGCTGCACGGAGGTCCATTCGGTGAAGCCGCGGCCCCACCAGCCGTCGTTCTCCGCGATGGCGTGGAACTGCGGCAGGTAGAACGCCAGCACCTGCGCCCGCCGCCGCGCACCGGGCGGCAGGGGCTGCACCTCCTCGAACTCGGGCCCCGGGCGCGTGTTGTGCCGCACTGCCTGGAACACCCCGCCCTCGCTTTGCGGCGGCACCGGGTGCACGCGCAGCAGGCGGCGGATGCGGCGGTAGTGCAGCAGCGGGTTTTCCGACAAGTCCCCGTCCAGGTAGCGCCGGACATACCAGCGCGTATCGAACCCGGCCGACGGGTTGCGCCCTTCCTTGTAGCCCCAGTGCAGGAAGTGCTCGAACGGGTCCACCCCGGCGGCGGCAATGTCCGGGTAGGTTTCCAGGTAGAAGCGCGGATCGAACTCCGGCAGTGGGCTTGCCTCGCCGGACAGGCGCCGGTCGAGGAAATGCCGCAGCAGCGTCTGCCCCGGGACCGCAGTGTGGCGGGTGCGGTACCAGGCCAGGTCGAAATAGGGCGCCGGCGCGCGGCACTCCGCCTCGCCGCTGCGCAGGTAGTGCAGCAGCGGGTTCTGGCCCCGCATGCCCACGTCGGGGTTCTGGCGCAGGTACCACTCGGTGGCGAAATAGGGGTTCGGCAGCCGCCCCTCGCGCGCGCCGAACTCCAGGTAGTGCGCCACCGGGTCGATCCCCTCCGGGTCGACATAGGCGCGGGCATACCACTCGGCATCGACCAGCCCGCTGGCACGCAGATCCTCGCGGTCGCGCTCCGGCAGCCCCGCCTGCGACTGCCCCGCGCCGTCTGCGCGGGCAAGGCGGACGGGTTGGTCGTTCACCGGGCGCCAGCGCAGCCGGCCCGGTTTTGGGGTCGGCGGCGTCTGCCTGAACTCAGTGCGTTTTTGCACATAGGATGCACCATGCGTGGTGCTGCGATGGTCGGCAATTCGGTAAAATACGTTAACGATATTTTACCGTCCTGGAAACGCACCCGATGATGCCATCTGGCGACCCGCTGGCGCATCGGCGCTATGCTGCCCCCAACCGGAGGACCACAGCATGAGCCAGACCCGCATGGACTACCGCAACCTCGGCCGCAGCGGCCTGAAGGTCTCGCCGCTCTGCCTCGGCGCCATGATGTTCGGCGGACCTACCGACGAGGCCGACTCATGCCGTATCGTCGACAGCGCCCGTGCGTCGGGCATCAACTTCATCGACACCGCCGATGCCTATAACGGCGGCAAGAGCGAGGAAGTCGTCGGCCGCGCCATCCGCGCGCACCGGGACTGGTGGGTGCTGGCCACCAAGCTCGCCAACCCCACCGGCATCGGCCCCAACGGCGTCGGCACCTCGCGCGGGCATATCCAGCGCGCCACCGAAGCCAGCCTCAAGCGCCTCGGCGTCGAGACCATCGACATCATGTATCTCCACAAGGAAGACCACTCCACGCCGCTGGAGGAGACGGTGCGCGCGCTGGCGGACCTGATCCGCGCCGGCAAGCTGCGGCATTTCGGTGTGTCCAACTATCGCGCCTGGCGCCTGGCCGAGATCTGCCGGCTGTGCGACCAGGCGGGGATCGACCGGCCCATCGCCTCCCAGCCGCTCTACAACGCGCTCAATCGGATGATCGAGGTGGAGCACCTGCCGGCCTGCGCGCATTTCGGCGTGGGGGTGTTCCCCTATTCGCCGCTCGCCCGCGGCGTGCTGACCGGCAAGTACACGCCCGACGTGCCGCCCCAAGCCGGCACCCGCGCCGGGCGGCAGGACAAGCGGATGATGGAAACCGAGTGGCGGCCCGAGAGCCTGCATCTCGCCCGCGCCATCGCCGAGCACGCCCAGAAGAAGGGCACCACCGCCAGCCGCTTCGCGCTCGCCTGGGTGCTGAACAACCGCCTCGTCACCGGTGCCATCGTCGGCCCGCGCACGATGGAACAGTGGGAGGACTACATGGCCGCCCTCTCGGTGAAGCTCGATTCCTCGGACGAGGCGTTCATCGATCACCTGGTGCCGCCCGGCCACCCCTCCACCCCCGGCTACAACGACCCCGCCTACCCGATCGAGGGGCGCCCCGTGGTCGGCTAAGGATTGGCCGCGGCTAGGCATCGGGCGCGGAGCGGCTACAATGGGCGGCAAGACGGAGGAAAGCAGCATGTTCACAGTCACCCCCAACAAGGACATCCTCGGCGCGACCATCGGCAATTTCGATGCGCGCCAGCCCATGAGCGAGGAAACCTTCGGGCGCCTGCTCAACGTGCTCGGCCGCTACGGCGTGCTGCGCTTCCCGAACCAGGAGCTGGACGCCACCGGGCTGAAGAACTTCTCCGAGCGCTTCGGCGATATCCAGACGGGCATCGGCGAGAAGCGCAATTCCGGCGTGCCGGAAGTGGGCATCCTGTCGAACGTGAAGGAAGGCGGCGAGTATATCGGCCTACCGGATGCCGGGCAGGACTGGCACACCGACATGTCGTACCGCGACGTGATGGGCTTCGTGAACGTGCTCTACGGCGTGAAGGTGCCGGTGCGCGACGGGCTGGCGCGGGGCGCCACCGAGTTTTCCAACATGCATGCCGCGTACGACGGCCTGCCGGAGGACATCAAGGCGAAGCTGGCCAACACCACCTGCACGCACGATTTCGACAAGTTCTGGTCGATGATGGTCGCCCGCCCCGGCTCCACCCGCAAGCCGATGACGGCGGAACAGCGCGCCAAGCGGCCGGCGGTGGTGCACCCGCTGTTCATGACCCACCCGATCACCGGCCGGAAGGTGCTGTACTGCAACCCCGGCTACGCCATGCGGATCAACGAGCTGCCCGAGGATGAGTCCGCGAAGATGCTCGACTTCCTGTTCCAGCATCAGCTGAAGCAGGAATTCCGCTACATGCACCGCTGGCAGGTGAAGGACCTGCTGCTGTGGGACAATCTGGGCTCCATCCACCAGGCCATCGCCGACTACCGCCCCGAGGAGGAGCGGCTGATGCTGCGCTGCCAGGTGATGGCGACCAAGGTGTTCCAGGACGACTTCCTGGCCCCCGCCCGCAAGTTCCCGATGGCGGCGGGCTGAGGCGATGCGCTTCGTTCGCTACACCGCCGGGGGCACCACCTCCCTCGGCATCGTCGAGGGCGACAAGATCGCCGAGATATCTGGCGATCTCTTCGGCCAGTGGCAGCGCACGGGGCGGCACCACACGCTGTCCGCCGTGACGCTTGAGGTTCCGCTGATCCCGCCGACCTTCTATGCCGCCGGGCTCAACTACGTGAAGCACGTGAAGGAAGCCGCCGAGAAGCGCGGGGAGGAACCGAAGTTCCCGCCCCAGGCCGATATCGGCTACCGGGCCGTGAATGCCCTCTCGGCCCATGACACCGACGTGGTGATCCCGGCCGATGCGCCCGACCAGGTGCAATACGAGGGCGAGCTGGTCGTCATCATCGGCAGGACAGCCAGGAACGTCTCCGAGGCTGACGCGCTCAGCTACGTGTTCGGCTACACCATCGGCAACGATGTCTCCGAGCGCACCTGGCAGCGCGGTGACCGGACCTTCTTCCGCGCCAAGAATACCGATACTTGGAAGCCGATGGGGCCGTGGATCGAAACCGATCTCGACCTCGATGCCGCCATGACGGTGGTGCGGGTGAACGGCACGGAAACCATCCGCTTCCCCACCAACGAAATGCTCTACTCCATCCAGACCTTCATCGCCCGCACCAGCCAATACTGCACCCTGGTGCCCGGCGATGTGCTGTGGATGGGAACCGATGGCACCTCCCCCAACCTCCAGCACAACGACGTGGTGGAAATCGACATCACCGGCCTCGGCACCCTGCGCAACCGGTTCGTCCGCGCTGGAGTGTGACGCCTGAAGCAAGGCCAGGGGCTTTGCCCCTGGACCCCACCAGGGAC
>JBIKOJ010000018.1:0-37568 GCA_044358135.1 Acetobacteraceae bacterium
CCGTCTATTCCGGCAAGGGCGCCGCCGGCCTCATCGACCTCGTGCGCAAGCGCACCTGGACCCGGGACCAGAACATCGTCTTCCTGCACACCGGCGGCCAGGTCGGCCTGTTCGCCTACCGCACGGCGCTCACCCCCGCCGCCTGACGTATCAGGGGGGCCACCGCACCCCATGACCCCGCCGCAGCCCGACTGGCTCATCTGGTCGCGCTTCACGCTGCGCCCGCTCGCGCCCCCGCCATTGCCGGAGGCGCGGGCCGAGGCGATCTATGGCGACTGGGTGCTGGACACGATCGCGCCGGAGATCGACACCGCCTTCTACCGCCGCGCCGCCGGAATCGGGCCGGAGGAAGACGCGGTGCGCCACTTCGCCGAGATCGGCTGGCGCGCCAAGCTGAACCCGAACTCCTGGTTCGACACGGCGTTCTATCTGGAACGCTATCCGGACATCGCCGAGGCGGGCATGAACCCGCTGTTCCACTACGCCTATTACGGCCGCGCCGAGGGCCGCGCCCCCGCCCGCCCCGGCGGCCAGCCGCGCGACGTGGTGGAAGCCGCCCACATCCCCTCCCGCCGCCCCCCGGGCTGGGACGCACCGGAAGGCGCCCCCCCGGTCAGCGAAGCCGAACTGCGCTCTGCCCTCGCCCGCGCCTGCCTCGGCCGCACCGGCCTCGTGCTATCGGTCAGCCACGACTGCTACGTGAATGTCACCGGCGGCATCCAGATCCTGATCGCCGACGAGCAGG
The DNA here is from genome assembly GCA_044358135.1 of Acetobacteraceae bacterium. GTDB lineage: Bacteria > Pseudomonadota > Alphaproteobacteria > Acetobacterales > Acetobacteraceae > CAMDGX01. The sequence continues at coordinate 746 of JBIKOJ010000018.1, forward strand.
CGCTGTTCAACGCCGACCGCACCGCCTACCTGCACATCGCCCCGGCCATCGCCCGCTTCACCTTCGCCCCCGCGGCGGAGGAGGTACTGCTGCAGGTCACGCTGGACGGTCGCTTCCTCGGCCTCGCGCCTGAAAGCGTGGTGGAAGCGGCCCTTCGCGCGCCCTTCCTGCCGCGGCACCGCCTGTTCGTGGTGCATTCGGTCCTCGGCCATCGTGCCAAAGTGCTCGCACATCTCGCCGCCACGCTCGGCCCGGCCGAAAGCGTGTTCTGGGTGCATGATTTCTCCGCCCTGTGCGAGGGCTTCAACCTGCTGCGCAACGACATCGCCTATTGCCACGCCCCGCCACCCACCAGCACCGCCTGCCGCATCTGCGTCTATGGCGCCGAGCGCGAAGCCTATCTCGCCGCCCTGCACCGCCTCTTCGCCGCGGTCGGCTTCCACGTGGTGGCCCCCAGCCGCGCGGCACTCGATCTCTTCCTGTCCCGCACCCTCCTGCCGATGCGCAGCACCCGGGTGCACGAGAACCTGATGCTCGGCCCGCCGGAGCCCCTGCCCGCCCCCGCCGACGGCCCGCCGCGCATCGGCTTCGCCGGCTTCGCCATCCCGCCCAAGGGCTGGGCCGCCTTCCAGCGCCTGCTGCAGCGCCAGGTCGGTCACGACACCTACCGCTTCCTGCACTTCGCCATCCCCGGCCACGACGTGCCGATGACCGGGCTGGACAAGATCGACGTGGAGGTGCGGCCGGGCCAGCGCCTCGCCATGGTGCAGGCCCTGCGCGACGCCGCGGTGGATCTGGTCGCCGTGCTCTCCCCCTGGCCGGAGACCTTCTCCTTCGTCGCCCACGAGGCGCTCGCCGCCGGCGCCGACGTGGTCGCCCTGGAGGATAGCGGCAACGTCGCCGCCGCCATCCGCCGCCACGGCCGCGGCGTGGTGCTGCGCGATGCCGATGCCTTCCTGCGCTTCTTCGAGGAAGGCTGGGCGCTGGACTACGCCCGCCAGCGCGCACAGGCGCCGGTGCACGCCCACGCCATGCACCTCACCGGCACCACCGGCACGCTGGACCCTGCCCGCCTCGCCACCACGCCGGCCCCACCGGGCGAGACCGCCGATCCCGGCCTGATCGTCGTGCGCCCCGACGGCATCATCGCACCACGCGTCGAAGGCACCGCGCTGCGCTTCACCATCCCGCCCGGCACCACCGAAGTCCGCCTCGTCTCCCGCCACACCGTCGCCCCCGGCGACGTGCGCCAACTGGGTATCGCCGTCACCGCCCTGTCGCTGGACGGCGCGCCCGTGCCACTCGCCGACCCCCGCCTGGCCGAAGGCTGGCACACGCCGGAATCGATCTGGCGCTGGACCGACGGTAACGCCCTGCTCCGCGTGGCCGGCGCGAAACTGCTGGAAATCGCCATCGCCCCCTTCGCGCCCTGGCGGCGCGTGCCCCTGGCGGCGTAAAATGGCCCGCATCGCCTGCTACACCAGCTTCACCTACGCCTATCTCTCCCGCGCCCGCGTGCTCGCCCGCTCGCTGCGCCGCCTGCACCCGGACTGGTCGCTCTGGGCCGTGATCACCGACCATCCGCCGGCCGGCCTCCCGCCCGAGGCGCTGGCGGAATTCGACCATGTCATCGAGGCCAGCGCGCTCGGCATCCCCGATTTCCCCGCATGGCTCTTCAAGCACGACGTCGTGGAAGCCTGCACCGCCGTGAAGGCCACCATGCTGCGCCACCTGCTGGCCCAGGGTGCGGAGAAGGTGATCTACCTCGACCCCGACATCGCCGCCTTCGCGCCGCTGGACCTTCTGGCCGACCGGCTGGATGCCGCCTCCATCGTACTCACCCCGCACCAGGCCACGCCCGACACCACCGAGGCCGCCTGGCGGGACAATGAGGGTGGCTCGATGCGCTACGGCATCTACAATCTCGGCTTCCTCGGCATCCGCAACGACCGCACCGGCCAGGACTTCGCCGCCTGGTGGGAGGAACGTCTGCTCGCCGCCTGCTACGACGCGCCCGAGGACGGCATCTTCACCGACCAGAAATACTGCGACCTCGTGCCCGGCCTGTTCCCCGGCGTGCATGTGGAGCGCGACGCCGGCTGCAACGTCGCCAGCTGGAACATCGCCCATCGCCCGGTGCGCATCACCCGCGCCGGCGAGGTCACCGCCGGCGGCAGGCCGTTGCGCTTCTACCACTTCACCAAGATCGGCCCGCCCCGCACCCCCGCCCCCGGCAACGTGATGACGGAGCGCTATGCCGGCGAGAACTTCGAGGTGCACGAGCTGGTCGCCTGGTATCGCCGCGCGGTGGAGGCCGCCACCCTGCCCGAAGCCGAGGCACATCCCTGGCACTACGGCCGCTGGGCCGACGGCACCCCCATCCCGCGCGCCGCCCGCCTGCTGTGGCGTGCCCGGGTTGATCTGCGCCGCGCCTTCCCCGCCCCCTTCGATCCCGCGGGGCTGCTGCACTGGATCGCAACCCAGGAGCCAGCCATTCTCGGGCGAGGCCCGGCCGGCTAGCCGGGCCCGCCACCGCAGGGGTTCACCATGTCCCGTCGCTTTCTCGTCACCGGCGGCGCCGGCTTCGTCGGCAGCCATCTCGTCGCCGCCCTGCTCGACCAGGGCGCGGAGGTGGTGGTGTTCGACAACCTGCGCACCGGCCACCGCGAAGCCGTGCTCCCCGGCGCCACGCTGGTCACCGGCGCGTTGGAAGACCCCGATGCCATCGGCGCGGTGCTGGCGCGGGGCAGCTGGGATGCCGTGTTCCACTTCGCCGCACTCTCCCTGGTGGGGGATTCCATGCGCGACCCGATCGGCTATCTTTCGGCCAATGTCGGCAACGGCCTGCGCCTGCTGGAGGCCTGCGTGAAGCACGGCGTGCCCCGCTTCGTGTTCTCCTCCACCGCCGCCCTGTTCGGCACGCCGGACCGCATGCCGATCGACGAGGACACCACGATCGCCCCCGGCTCGCCCTATGGCGAAAGCAAATGGATGCTGGAACGCGCGCTCGGCTGGGCGGAGCGCATTCACGGCCTGCGCTCCGCCTGCCTGCGCTACTTCAACGCCGCCGGCGCCGATCCCCAGGGCCGCCTGGGCGAGGACCACACGCCGGAAACCCACCTGATCCCGCTGGCCATCGATGCCATGCTCGGCCGCCGCGCCGAACTCGCCGTGTTCGGCACCGACTACGACACGCCGGACGGCACCTGCATCCGCGACTACATCCACGCAACCGACCTCGCCGCCGCCCACCTCGCGGCGCTGGACCGGCTGGACCACGCCAGCGTCACCTACAATCTCGGCACCGCCACCGGGCATTCGGTGCTGGAGGTGATCCAGAGCGTGGAGCGCGTCAGCCGCCGCCCGGTACCGCACCGTTTCGCCCCGCGCCGCCCCGGCGATCCCGCCCGCCTCGTCGCCAGCCCCGCGCGCATCATGCGGGAGACCGGCTGGCAACCGCGCCTCGCCGCACTGGACGACATCGTCGCCACCGCCCTGGCCTGGCGGGAAGCCCATCCGCGCGGCTACGGCGGGTGAGTTTGCGCCCCCTCAGGCATCCGCCCTCGCATGTTCTCAGAAGTGCATTTTTCACCTACTTATGTCCTCATCCGCCCAGCCGCCGAAGCGAGGACCGCCGCGCCATGACCCAGCCTGCCGCGACCCCGGTCGCCAAGATTCAGGGCGCATGACGCTGGAGGCCCCGCTCTGGCTCGAGCCGCCCGGCGACATCCACCCGCTCTGGCGCAGCTTCGACCATGCCTGGTACGCCGGGCTGCATCTCGGCGGCCCCGATGCCGTGGATGCCGACGAGGCGCAGCGCCACTACCACGAGGTCGGTGCCGCCCTCGGCCACGCCCCCAACCGCTGGTTCGACGAGGCCTGGTATCGCCAGCGCCACCCCGATGTCGCCGCCGCCATCGCCGCCGGCCACCTGCGCTCGGGCTTCGAGCACTACTGCCGGGACGGCTTCCGCGGCCGTTCCGCCCACTGGCTGTTCGATCCCGGCCTCTACCTCGCCCCCGGCGGGCTGGATCCGGTGGAGGTCGGCAACGACGACTGCGTGAACCTCTACGGCCACTACCTGCGCTACGGTGCCCGGCAGGCGCGCCAGGGCCATTTGCTGTTCAACGCAGCCCTCTACCGCGCCGGCGTCGCCCACGAGCCGGGCGTACTCGCCAGGATCGAGGCCCTCGGCGCCTGGCACCATTTCATCGACCGCATCTGGTTCGAGCGCCGCGATGCCGTCACCACCCCCTGGTTCGACCCGGACTGGTACCTGGCCCGCACCCCCGCCGCCGCCCAGCGCCTGCGCCGCGGCATCACCTCCTGCGCCCTGCACGACTACCTCGCCCATGGCGTGGCCGCCGGCGCCAGCCCGGTGGCGCAGTTCGACGAGGGCTTCTACCTCGGCACCAACCCGGATGCCGCGGAGGCCATCCGCAACGGCAAGGCGAGTTCGGGCTACGACCACTTCCTGCGCGTCGGCGCGCGCGAGAACCGTCAGCCCGCCCCGCATATCGACCTGCGCCGCTACCACGCCACCAGCGCCGCAGCCCGCATCGCCATGGCCACGGGTGCGGCGCGCGACGCCTTTACCCATCTCGTCCTGTCCGGCGCCATCGCCCCCGAGCCCGGCCTGGCGGAAGATGGCCCGCGAATCGTCACCGGCGGCCACGTGGACAGCCATGGCCTGGCCAGCATCGCCGGCGGCTGGGCCTTCCTCGGCTGGGTCCCGGGACAGGCGCTGCCCGGCCCCGCCCAGGGTGCCACCGAGGTGGTCGCCACCGCACGCTTCACCGGCGGCGAATGCCGCGGCACGGCCACGCTGGTGCGCTTCCCCCGCCCGGACCTGCCGGGCGGCGGCGCCGGCGCCCTGGTGTTCCTGCCCGCCCCGCCCGGGGCCGCCGCGATGGGCGGCCTCGCCGAGCTGGAGCTGGAGGCCGGCGGCGTCCTCGTCCGCCTCCCCGCCCAGGTTGCGGCCGCGGCACTCGCCGAGCCGGTGCTGATCACCCATGCCACCGCCACCATCGCCGCCCTGCCGGCCAACGACCCGGCCATCGCCCGGCTGCGCGTGCTGCTGGAACGCCGCCCCTATGCCGGCGCCAGCACGCTCGCCCAGCTGCGCGACCCCGTCTTCTTCCAGATCGACGAGACCATCCTCTGCCCGCACCCCGAACCCGGCGGCCGCGCCGGCCTCGCGCTCAACGGCTGGACCATGAGCCCGCCCGGCATCGTCTCCGAGCTGCGCCTGAACTGCGGCCCGCGCAGCCACCTGCTGGAGCTGGACCAGCTGCCCCGCCTGGAACGGCCGGATGCGCTCGAAAGCCTCGGCGCCAGCCATGGCATGACGGAACTGCGCAGCGGCTTCCTCGCCTACGCCCAGGATTTCCTGGAGGAGGGCGAGGTGCCCTACATCTCCATCACCACCACCCGCGGCGAGATCGGCTACCACCCCCTCCCGCCGCCCCGGCTGCGCGGCATGGCGGCGATCCGCTCGCTGCTGGAGAAGTTCGAGCTGCGCTATGACGAGGCGTCACGCGCCTTCGACCGTGTCATCGGGCCGGCGGTGATGCGCCTCAACGCCGCCCGGCAGGAGGCGGCGCCCGAATATCGCGCCATCGATTTCGGGGCGCAGCCCGCCCAGCCCCGGATCTCGGTCATCGTCACGCTGTTCGGCCGGCTGGATTTCCTGGAATACCAGCTCGCCTTCTTCTCGCGCCACGCGCACGCCCTGCCCTATGAGCTGATCTACGTGCTCGACGATCCCAAGCGCGCACGCCAGCTGGAGGAACTCGCGGCCTCTGCCAGCGTCCGGTTCGGCATTCCATTCCGGGTGGTGCTGCTGGCCCAGAATCTCGGCTTCGGCCCTGCCAACAATGTCGGCCTCTCCCTGGCCCGCGCGCCCTATGTCTGCTTCATGAACTCCGACGTGTTTCCCGGGACACCGGATTGGATGGAGCGCCTTACGACGCGCCTGCGCGACACGCCGGAGCTGGGCGCCATCGGCCCGCTGCTGCTGTTCGAGGATGGCACCGTGCAGCACCAGGGCATGCGCTTCGAGCGCGTGGCCCAGCACGGCAATTTCTATTTCGCGATGCATCCGGGAAAGGGCTGGCGCCCCCGCCAGCACGAAGGGCTGCAGCGCGCGGATGCCATCACCGGCGCCTGCGTCGTCATGGCGCGCTGGCTCGCCCTCGACCTGGGCGGCTTCGACCCCGCCTTCCCGATCGGCGATTTCGAGGACGCCGACCTCTGCCTGCGCCTGCGCGCCCGCGGGCTGGAGGTGGCGGTGGACATGGGCGTGCAACTCTACCACCTGGAGCGCCAGTCCCAGGCCGGCTCGCAGAATCGCTGGCGAATGAACCTCACGCTCTACAACGCCTGGCTGCACGACCGGCGCTGGCGCGACATCCTCGATGCCCTGCCCGCCCCGAATGACGACCTGACAGCGGAGGCCGAGGCATGAGCATGTTCCAGTCGCTCGATGCCGACCTGCCGGCGCCGGAGCCGGTGCCCCAGCCCTCCGGCCCGCGCCGCGTGATGGTGCTGGCGCACAGCCACCCGGCACTGACCAACGGCGGCGCCGAGGTGGCCGCGCTGCGGCTGTTCCAGGGGCTGCGCGCCCACACCGACCTCGGCGTGTCGTTTCTCGGCTGCGGCCGGGAACCCGGCGGCGGCCGCGCCGGCAGCGCCATCACCCAGCCTTTCGGCGAGGGCGATTTCCTCTACACCATGTCCGGCTACGACTGGTTCAAGTTCGCCAACCACGACGAGCGTTTCCCGCGCGACTTCGCCGCCCTGCTGCGCCGCATCCGGCCGGATGTGCTGCACTTCCATCACTACAGCAACTTCGGCGTTGAAGCCCTTTTGATTGCTCGCCGCACGCTTCCCAATGCGCGCATCATCGTGACGCTGCACGAGTTCCTTGCCATCTGCCATCACTACGGCCAGATGATCACCCGCCACTCCCGCACGCTTTGCCACCAGGCCACGCCGCGCGACTGCGCCCGGTGCTTCCCTGAATTCAGCCGTGCCGACTTCTTCCTGCGCACCCAGTACATCAAGCGCTTCCTGGAAGAGGTGGACGCCTTCATCGCGCCCAGCCGCTTCCTGGCAGGGCGCTATGTCGCCTGGGGCCTGCCGGCGTCACGCATGCATGTGATCGAGAACGTGATCGGCGACGCATCCGCGCCAACGCCCGCCCCGGCGCGCGACGACGGGATGCTGCGGGTTGGCTTCTTCGGCCAGATATCGTTCCTCAAGGGCACGCAGATCCTGTTCGACGCGGCGGCGATCCTGGAGGACGAGGGCGTGACCAACGTCGCCATCAACATCCATGGCGACGACAGCACCCAGCCCGAGGAGTTCCGCGAGGAATTCCTGGCCGGCCTCGCCAAGGCCGGCCGCAGTGTTCGCTACCATGGCCCCTACGACAATTCCCGCGTCGATGCGCTGATGCGCGCCCAGGATGTCGTGGTCGTCCCTTCGATCTGGTGGGAGAATTCCCCCGTTGTGATCCAGGAGGCGCGGCGCAACGGCGTGCCGGTGATCTGTTCCGACATCGGCGGCATGGCGGAGAAGGTGCAGCCAGGCATCGATGGCTGGCACATCTCCGCCGGCAGCGCGCCGGAACTCGCCGCGCTGCTGCGCACCCTGGCCGCTCACCCGGAGCGGCTGGCCACGATGTGCGCCACCATCCGCGCCCCGCTGCCCAGCGCCGCGGCCGTGGCGGAACATACGGCCTTGTACAACACATTGTTTCAAACGGTGAAGGACAGCGCGTTCCCGCAAACGTGACGTTGGCGCGCGCGTTCCGGCGGCTAGTGTGGGCCGCACCACCAATGGGCCCTCCGCCGCAGCAGGGTTGGCCCGCAGGTGAGCCGTATTGATCCCGCAAGGGAGCCGAACCCGGACGACACGGAACGCATTCGCACCAGGCAGCGCCGCCTTCGGGCGCCGTCATTTCATGCCCGGGTACGGCCCTGCGCCGCACCCGCGCGAACGGAGGTTTTCCATGCAGCAGGACATCGCCCTGGCCGGCCGCCGCATCCTGATTGTCGAGGACGAATTCCTGGTGGCCGAATACCTCGGCGAAATCCTGCGCTCCGCCGGCGCGGAGGTCCTTGGCCCGCTCGGCCGGGTTCCGGAGGCCCTGGCCTTCCTGCGCAACGAGACCGGCCCGCTGGATGCCGTGGTGCTGGATGTGAACCTGCACGGCCAGCCCAGCTTCCCGATTGCCGACGAGCTGGTCCGTCGCGGCATCCGCTTCGTGTTTACCACCGGCTACGACGGCGGCGCCATCGAGCCGGCCTACCGCGCCTACCCCCGCTGCGAGAAGCCGTTCCGGGAAGAGGCGCTGCTGGCAGCGCTCTCCCCGGCCACGGCCTGATCCCGCCCACCGAACCGGCGGGCGGGCAGGTCAGGCCTTAGGTTGCCTGCCAGTTCGCCGGCACCATGCGATAGCGCTTCTCGCCGTCGCGGGCGATGAACCCGGTGGCCGGGAACGGCGCATGGTAGAATGCCACCTGCATCCGCTCGCTGGCCGCCATGTCCAGCAGCTTGTGGCGGGTCTGCCGCGCCACATCCGCGTCCATGTCGAAGATCGCCGCCCAATCGGGGTTGCGCACGAACACCTGCGGGTTGTTGGTGGTGTCGGACATCACCATCATCCGCCCGGCCCCGGACGCGATCGCGAAGGTCGTGTGCCCCGGGGTATGGCCGGGTGCCGCCACCGCGGTGATGCCCGGCGCCACTTCCTGGCCCCACTGGAAGCGCGCCACGTCCTTGGCGATCGGGTTGAACACGCGCCGCACATTGGCGAAGGCCGGCTTCATCCCGTCTGGCGCCGCCGCCATCTTGGCGTCGTCCATCCAGAAATCCCATTCCGGCACCGCCACCTTCACCTCGGCGCGCGGGAACACGGCCGTGCCGTCCTTCAGGCGCAGCCCATTGATGTGGTCGCCGTGGAAATGGCTCACCAGCACCGTGTCCACCTGCGCCGGGTCGAAGCCGGCGGCGCGGAAGTTCGCCATCCACAGCCCCGTGGTCGGCGCGCCCAGGTCGCCGTTGCCGCTGTCGATCAGCACCAGCTTGCCGCCGGTCTGCACCACCAGGGTGGTGAACGGGATCACGAAGCGCTCGGTCGGCAGGAAGCTTTCGGCCAGCGATGCCTTCAGCTCGTCCACCGAGGCATTGCGGATGAACCCCTCCAGCGGCCGCGCGGCGAACCCGTCATGGATCGCGGTCACCACCGCGTCGCCCACCTTGTAGCGATAGGCGGAAACATTCGTAACCGAGGCTTGCGCGGCGGCATTGCGCGGGGTGCCCACCAGCCCGGCGGCAGCCCCCATCGCACCGAGTGCGAGTGCGGCGCGGCGATTGATCGTCATGATCTCTGGTCCCCCTTGTCGGCGCCGGGGCCATCTCCCGGCATGTCCTCAAAGGATGGTGAACGATCCGTCACATACAAGCCACCACCGGCGGCGCCTTCACCAGTGCTCAGCCCGAAGCCGCGGCCCGCAGCACGCTCTCCACGTCGCCTTCCGGGTCCAGGCCCAGCACGTGCCGGCTGTGCCAAAGCCCGTAGTACAGCAGGCTCCAGGCCGGCTGCCCGTCGCGCTCGGCATTGGCCAGGTGGGCCAACACCTCGCGCGAACCTGCAACTTCCGCCACGCCCGGCTGGGCGGCCAGCAGCGGCGCCAGCCGCTCTGCCCGGCGCGCGATCCAGGCGCCCACCGGCGGCTTGAAGCCTTTCTTGCGTGCGAACGCCCCCGCCTCCGGGAAGGCCTGCGCCAGCCAGCGCCGCAGCAGGCGCTTGCCGAAGCGCAGGTCAACTTTTTGTGAGTCCGGCAACGGAAACGCGAAGGCGGCCACCTCCGGGTCCAGGAACGGCGTGCGCCCCTCCACCCCATGCGCCATCAGGCAGCGGTCCAGCTTCACCAGCAGGTCGTTCGGCAGCCATTCCGCGATATCGGCCGCCTGCGCCGCCTGCACCGCCGAGCGGCCAGGCGACACGCGCTGCTCCAGCCCGGCGATTCCGTCGCGCCAACCAGCCAGTGCCGGCACCTCCCCCAGCACGGCGCGGCTGCGCGGCGGCCGCGCCAGCCAGCGCCACGGCGCCCGCCGCTTGCGGTAGCGGCTGTAGCCGCCGAACAGTTCGTCTGCCCCCTCGCCGCACAGCGTGACCTTCAGCCCCGCCGCGCGCGCCGCCCGGCCCAGCATCCAGGTCGGCAGCACCGCGGCATCCGCCGTGGGATCATCGATGCAGGCGGCGATGCGCGGCGCCAGCGCCCAGAAATCCGCCTCCCCCATCGCCACGCGCTCGCACTCCGCCCCCTGCGCGCGGGCCAGCCGCGCCGCCTCGGCGGTCTCGTCCACCCCCACGCCGTCCCAGCCGCAGGTCAGCGCGTGGATCCGCTGGCCGGTCGCGCGGTGCATCAGCGCCAGCACCGCGGCACTGTCGATGCCGCTGGACAGGAACAGCCCGTACGGCACGTCGGAGCGCAGATGCACCGTCACGCTGTCCAGCAGCACCCGCTCCAGCGCCGCCAGACCATCCCCTTCAAGCCGCCGCGGCCCGCCCTCGGGGAGCGCCGTGCGCACGTGCCGGGCCACGATCGCGCCGCGCTCCACCACCAGCGTCTCGCCGGGCAGCAGCCGCAGGATCCCTGGAAAGATCGTCTCGGCCCCGGTGGTGAACTTCAGCTGCAGCAGTTCGGCCCGCGCCCGTGCGTCGATCCCCACCGCCACCACGCCCGCCGCCAGCAGCGCCTGCGGCTCGGAGGCGAAGAAGAAGCCCCGTTCCGTCACCGCGTAGTACAGCTGCTTAATCCCGAACGGATCGCGCGCCAGCACCAGCCGTCCGCGCGCGGGGTCGTGGATCGCCGCCGCGTACATCCCGCGCAGCCCGTCTGCGAACCGCTCCCCGTCCGACAGGTAGCGCCACAGCGCCGGCTCGCAGTCTGACCGGGTGCGGAACGGCGTGTTCGCCATCGCCGCGCGCAACTCGGGGTTGTTGTAGATCTCGCCATTGCACACCAGCGCCGGCCCGGTGCCCGGCTCCGCCCCGGCGAACAGCGGCTGGTCCCCGGTCACGAGATCGACGATCGCCAGCCGCGTGTGCAGCAGCGCGGTATCCCCGCGTACCAGCCGCCCCTGCCCGTCTGGCCCGCGATGCGCCAGCGCGGCCAGCAGCCGGTCCAGCACCACGGCCTCCGGCGCCGCCCCGTCGCGCGTCATCACCCCCGCGAGGCCGCACATCAGCCGGGCTCCGGCAGGTCGGAGAGCATGTCCAGCGCCGCCTCCAGCGCTGTTTCCACTGTCAGATCCTCCATCCGCTCGCCCGAACCCATCGCCCAGCGCGCCCGGCGACCCGCCGGCACGAACTGCGCCGCCCGGTCGCGCGTGGCACCGCACAGCCCCACTGTCGGCGTGCCCGCCGCGGCGGCCAGGTGCATCAGACCGGAATCGTTGCCGACATACAGCGCGCAACGCCGCAGGCAGGCCGTCACCTCCGGCAACGCCAGCTGGCCGGTGGTGTCGATCGCGTCGGGCAGCAGTCGCGCCAGCGGCGCCGCCATCTCCTGCTCCATCTTCCCCGGGCCTGCCAGGATCAGCGCCACCGCCCCCGGCAGCGGCCCCGCCGCCAGCCTGTGGAACAGCTCCGCGAATCGCTCCGCCGGCCACATCTTGCCAGACCAGTTCGCCGTCGGCCCCAGCCCCACCACCGGGCGCCCCGCCGGCAGCAGCGCCGCCGCCCGGGCCTCGTCCTGCGGCCCGGTCCAGGCCACCGGCAGCGGCGCCGGCCCCGCAATTCCCGCCACGGTGGCGAATTGCTCGTGCTTGCGCCCGGGCACCCGGCGCATCACCCGCCGCTGCCGCGCCGGCACCAGCCACGCCAGGGCGGAGCCGCGCAGATCCACCACCAGGTCCCAGCGCGTGAACGCCACCTCGCGCCACAGCCCCAGCCAGTGCATGCGCCACGGCTTCTTGGCGAACACCAGCAGCCGCTCCAGGTTCGGCATGCGCGCGAACACCCCGGCGGCCGGCGGGCCGCAGGCCACCGTGATCCGGCAATGCGGATACAGACGGATCAGGTGGTCGAGCACGCCCGTGGTCAGGACCGCATCGCCCACCCGGTTGGCGGTAACGAAAAGGATGCGCATTCCCGCCGACTTAGCCGGATTCCGGCCTCCGCGATACGCGCAGCCGCGCCCGGCGCCCTATTGCGGCGCCGGCGCCATCAGTTCCGCCACCACATGCCGGTGCGCGGTGGCCGCCAGGCGCTCGATTCCCCGCGCCGTCACCGAAACCAGGATGCCACCATCCGAAAGCTGCAATGGGTTCTCGATGCAGCCTTCGCGGCGCAGATGGTCCAGCGCCGCCATGACGTCTGCCACCGCGCAGCCCAGGCCGGCCCGCCGCATCGCCACCGCCACGTCGGCCTGCCGGCGCGGGCTCAGCGCCGCCATCTGGGTCAGCGCCGCCAGCAGCGCATCCAGGAAATCCAGTGTCGGCGCAGCCGCGGGGCGCGCTTGGTCGATACCTGGCTTGGGGTCGCGGAAGACGGCGGCATCCTGGGTCATATTGCGGCTCCACTGGACAATCCGCGCGGGGAACGGGCCTTCGCTGTAATGGCGTTCGTGACCCCGCACGCATCGCCTCGCAACATCGTCCCGATATGCATGCAATGGTAGTCGGGGAAATTACCTATCTATTCACACGTAGAAGGCGAACCGAATCACGCCCGCAACAACCCCGCCTGCATCGCCAGCCGGATCACATCGGACAGGGTGCGGCAGGAGAGCTTTTCCATCACCTTGGCCCGGTGCACCTCCACGGTGCGTGGCGAGATGCACAGTTCATGCGCGATCGCCTTGTTGCCATCGCCCCGCACGATCAACTCCAGAACCTGCCGCTCGCGCCGGGTCAGCCGGGCCAGGCGCAGCCGGACCGCCTCCGGCACGGCGCTCCCCCGGATCCGCGCCGTCCAGGCCGCCAGCGCCGCGCGCACCGCCTCTGCCAGCGCGCCCGGCTGCAGCGGCAGCGCCACCACATCCGCTGCCCCGGCCTTCATCGCCTTCACCGCCACGGCGACATCACCCGCCGGCGCCAGCGCCACCACGGGAAACGGGCAGGCCCGCGCTGCAAGCTCGCCCAGCAGCAGCGCCCCCTCCCCCGACTCCATGCACAGGCCAGACACGATGCAGCCCGGCGGCAATCCTTCCAGCCGTGCCGTCAGATGGGTCACGGTTGGGAACGCGATGGCCTCCAGATCCGCCGCGCGCAGCGTCCCGATCAGGGCGTCGCGCAGCTGGGCATCGGTCGCCACCACATAGGCGCTGCCCTGGGCCGTCGGCGCCGGCTTCGTGCCGACCGCTTCCTTCTCCCGGATCATGGCACGGCCGGCATCAGCGCGACGCCAGCGCCCCATCCCTTCCGAACCGTCAGATGTCGACCCGTAGCGCGCCGCGCCAATCGTGCCTGCCCCATCGTTCTTGTCCTGCACGAGCGCGGGATGCATCCCCGCGCGTCATATCGCATGCTCAACGTCAAAATTGCATGACGCAAGTGCAGACTTCAATGCAAAGTCGCAACCGGCAACGTTTCAGAGCGTAACCCGCACGCACGGTGCGCCGCGCCATCGGTCTGGCGCCCATCCGGCTTCTGGCCGAGAATGCGGGCAGGCAAAGCCACGCACGGAGGTTCCCCGGATGTTCCTGCCCTTTAACGTCGGCGACGTCACCGTGCAGCGCATCGTTGAACAGGTGGTTCCGTTCAGCGCCCCGCGCGACTTCCTGCCGGACCTCACGGAAGAGTTACTGGAAGCCAACCGGAACTGGATGGAACCGACAGACCTGGATCCGGAGACAGGCAAGCTGATCCTCTGCATCCAGTCCTACCTGGTGCGCACCCCGCACCACACCGTCCTGATCGATACCTGCGTCGGCAACGACAAGAACAACCCCCGATTCCCCGCCTGGAACCACCGCCAGGACGAAACCTGGCTCGCCAACCTTGCCGCCGCCGGCGCCCGACCGCAGGACATCGACTACGTCATGTGCACCCACATGCATGTGGACCATGTCGGCTGGAACACCCGCCTGCAGAACGGCCGGTGGGTCCCCACCTTCCCCAATGCCCGCTACGTCTTCGCCGAGCGCGAATACGCCCACTGGAACGCCGCCCACGCCGCCCAGCCCATCCCGGTCTATGCCGAAAGCGTCCTGCCGGTGATCGAGGCCGGCCGTGCCGACATGGTGGCAGACACCCACGCGCTCGGCGACCATCTTCGCCTCACCCCCACCCCCGGCCACACCCCCGGCCACGTCGCCGTCGAGCTCGGCCGCGGCAAGACCGAGGCCGTCTTCACCGGCGACCTCATCCACACCCGCCTGCAGGCGCGCTACCCCGAACTCAACATGCGCGCCGATGCCAATCCCGCCCAGGCCGCCGCCACCCGCCGCGCCTTCCTGGAACGACACTGCGACACCGAAACCCTGTGCTGCACCTCGCACTTCCCTTCGCCCAGCACGATGCGCGTCAAGCGCTGGGGCGAAGGATTCAAGTGCGAGATGGTCGGGAAGTAACATCAGCCTGCGCAATGACTGGCTCGTCCGGCCATTGTGCAGGCTGGTATCACGCGCGGGGCTGGCCGGCGCCGTCCGGGCGTGCAAACCCACGCCCATAGTGCTCCGATACCATTTCACTAGCCACCAAACCCGCCCCCATCGGCAACAAACCCCGGCTGTGCCATCCTTCCCCCAACAAACGCCCCCGGGAGGACAAAGCCATGAAGATCAAGCGCATCGACGACCTCCACGCCGACGCCGGCTGGCGCAATTTTTCCTTCCTGCGCATCGAAACCACCGACGGGATCGTCGGCTGGTCCGAATACACCGAGGCCGACGGCTCCCGCGGCCTTACCGCCATCATCCACGGCCTTGCCGACGCCGTGATCGGCCAGGACCCGATGCGCCTGCAGCACATCGAATCCACCCTGCTCTCCCGCACCATCCAGGCCCCCGGCGGCGTCAACCAGCGCGCCATCGCCGCCATCGTCAACGCCCTGCTGGATATCAAGGGCAAGGCCCTCGGCGTGCCGGTCTGGAACCTCCTGGGCGGCATGGTCCGCGACCGCCTGCCGGTCTATTTCTCCCATTGCGGCAGCTACCGCGTCCGCTCCGCCGCGCTCATGGGCACCCCGCCGCTGCGCACCTACGACGACGTCGCCCGCCTCGGCGAGGAAGTGAAGTCGAAGGGCTTCAAGGCCCTCAAGACCAACATCCTGATGCTGGACCGCCCGGACCCCACCACCTGGTTCCCCGGCTTCGCCCGCGGCCCCGGCCATCCCGAGCTGAACGCCACCCCCGAAGTGCTCGACGCCATCCGCCGCACCCTGGCCGCCTTCCGCGACGGCGCCGGCCCCGGAATGGGCCTCCATCTCGACCTCAACTACAACTTCAAGACCGCGGGCTATCTCCGCTGCGCCGAGGCCGTCGCCCCCTACGACCTCACCTGGCTGGAGATCGACACCTGGGACCCCGCCTCGCTCGCCCTCATTCGCCGCCAGGCCCCCTGCCCGATCGCCTCGCTTGAATCCGTCATCGGCCGCCGCGGCTTCCGCCCCTTCCTCGATGCCTACGCCACCGACGTTGCCATCGTCGACGTGATCTGGAACGGCTTCACCGAAAGCCTGCGCATCGCCGCCCTCTGCGACGCCTATGAGGTGAACTGCGCGCCGCACAACTACTACGGCCATCTCTCCAGCGTGATCGGCGCCCATTTCTGCGCCACCATCCCCAACTTCGCGGTGATGGAAATCGACATCGACAGCGCGCCCTGGCGCGACGAACTCGTCACCACCCCACCCACCCTGGAGAACGGCGACTTCATCGTTCCCACCGCGCCGGGCTGGGGGTGCGATATCGATGAACGCGGCGTCGCCCGCCATCCGCCCCGCCTCTGACGGAGATCCGATCAAACTCTTTCGTTGAATATTTCCGATTTCGCTGGCATCCCCAGGCGAGACCGGAGACCGCCCATGACCATCCCGCCCCTGCCCCGCCGCGCCCGCGGCGAGGAGAACAGCCGCACCCAGCGCAAGGAGGACACCAAGCGCAAGCTGGTCGACGCCGCCGAGGCGTTGATCCGCGATCGCGGCTACGACGACACGACCGTGACCGAGATCGCCAAGCGTGCCGGCGTGGTGCCCTCGCTCATCAACACCTACTTCAATGGCAAGGCGGGCCTGCTCTACGCCATCGTCCAGCGCCACAACGAACCGCAGTTCGAGGCGACGAAGCGCGCCGCCGCATTCCCCGGCACGGCCCGCGAACGCCTGGAACGTGTCATCTCCGTCTGGGCCGAGGGCGACCTCGCCCGTGGCCGGCTCCTGGGCCCGCTCATGGCCCTCACGTGGTACTGGCCGCCGGAGACCGAAGCCCAGAACCTGCGCGACCGCCAGGCCTTCTTTACCTTCGTTGAGGACGTGCTGCGCGACGGTGCCGCCGCGGGTGAGTTCCGAACGCTGCCGCCGGAGGCCACCTGCGAGGTCATCTTCGGCCTCTACACCTGGTCGCTCCGCCCCGGCGTCTTCACCGGCGCCACGGCGGCCGACTGCGTAGCCCTGGCAATGGCGCGGCTGGACCTGCTGCTGAAGCCCTGAACGAAAAAGGGCCGCCCCAACCGGGGCGGCCCCTTCACCGCAGGATGCCAGTTCAGGCCGGCATGCGGTGCAGCGCGCACAGCTTGTTGCCGTCGGGATCGCGCAGATAGGCCAGGTACAGCGCCCCGCGCGGCCCCGGCGGATCCTCCACGGCCTTGCCGCCCGCGGCCACGCCCGCGGCGTGCCAGGCATTGGCCATCTCGGGCCCGCTCACCTTGAAGCCGATCGTGCCGCCATTGGCATAGGTGGCCGGGTTTCCGTCGATCGGCGCGGTCACCAGGAACACCGCGCCATCATGCACGTACACCAGGCGCCCCTTGGGATCGACCGAGCCGGGCTTGCCGCCCAGCGCGCCGAACAGGGCGTCGTAGAACTTCTTCGACCGGTCGATATCGTTGCTGCCGACCATCATGTGGCTGAACATGCCGTGCCTCCCCTTGTGTGATTCGGTCCCCCAGCAGACCACGCTTCGCCGCCGCGGCAAAGGTCCCGCCCGCACGGCTACCTCCGGCATTGCCGCGTTCGCGTGGGCGCCGATCTTCACGCCCCCTTAACGCTGCCGCCGCAGAACAGGCATCCCCGCTCCAACAGGGAATCACGATGTTCGGCAAGCTGGTCCGGCGCTCGCGGCCCGCCACGACAGCGGAGCAGGCGCCCCCCCCCGCGCCCGCGCCCGCGCCAGGCACGCCCGCCGCCGACGCCTTCGCCACGCCGGAGGAGACGGCCGAGGCGCGCGCCCGGGACCGCCTGCGCGCCTTCGCCTTCGCCGCGGCCGACATGCTGGTGGAAACCACCAAGGGCGGCCTGATCACCTTCGCCAGCGGCAGCTTCCAGCAGCACTACAACCAGCCCGCCCGCGCCATGATCGGCCGCAACATCGCCACCCTGATCTCCCCCGGCGACCAGCCCGCCTTCGCCATGGCCCAGGCGCTGGCCCCGGTGCGCGGACGGATGCCCGCCATGGTGCTCCACCTTGCCGATCCCGCCCGCAGCCCCGCCCTGGTCGCCGCCCGCGCCGTGCCCGGCGAGGACGCCAGGCTGTGCTTCGTCATCGGCCCCGTGCCCCTGCCCGCCCCCGAGCGCGGCGACCACATCGCCGCCATCCAGACACCCGCCGACTTCGCCCGCGAGGCGGAATCCCACATGCGCGACGGCGGCACCGGCCCGCTGGGGCTGGTGGAGGTGCAAGGCTGGCAGGACGTGAAGAACCACCTTTCCGCCGCCGAGCAGCAGCGCCTGCGCCATGGCCTGACCACGCTGATGGGCGATTGCGGCCCCGATGCCCGTGGCAGCGAGCTGGCCGAGGGGCGCTTCGGCGTGCTGGGCCTGGCCCATAACGGCATGGACGGCTTGGTGCGCAAGCTGGAACAGTTCCTCTCCCGCTCCGCCGCCCGCAACATCGCCAAGGTCCATGGCACCGAGATGTCGCTGGAATCAGGCCCGATGGGTGCTGCCACCGCCAACCGCGTGCTGCGCTACGCCGTCTCGCGCTTCACCTCCGAGGGCACCGCGGGCGTGAACGCCGTGGGTGGCTCGGGCGGCCTTACCGGCATCCTGGCCCAGGCGGAGCTGCGCACCCAATCGGTTCGCGCCGCCCTGGCCGGCCATCGCTTTCGCCTGTTGTTCCAACCCGTTGTCTCGCTCGCCACCCGCGCCGTGCACCACTACGAGGCGCTGCTGCGCCCGATCGCCACGCCCGGCATGCCGATGGGCTCGATCCAGGAATTCGTGACGTTCGCGGAGGCGGTCGGCCTGTCGGATGTGATGGACCTCGCGGTGATGGAGCAGGCACTGATGGCGCTGCGCTCCACCCCCGGCGTGTCGGTGGCGGTGAACCTGTCCGGCCTGTCGCTGCAGAGCCCGGATTTCGCCCAGCGCCTGTTCGGCCTGCTGGGCCAGTTTCGCCTCCCGCCCGGCACCGCCGGCAAGCCGCGCCTGCTGGTGGAGCTGACCGAAACGACCGAGATCGACGACCTCGCCACCGCCTCGGCCACCTGGGCCAAGCTGCGCGAGCTGGGCGTGGGATTGTGCCTGGACGATTTCGGCGCCGGTGCGGCCGCCTTCCGCTACCTGCAGCAGTTCCGCGTCGATTACGTGAAGATCGACGGCAGCTTCGTGCAGGCCGCCATGCAGGGCCCGCGCGAGCGCGGCATCGTGCAGTCCATGGTGGAGCTGGCCAAAAGCGCCGGCGCCAAGACCGTGGCCGAGATGATCGAGACGGACGAGCAGGCCGCGCTGATGCGCGAACTCGGCGTGGACCACGGCCAGGGCTGGCTGTTCGGCAAGCCCGGCAACCTGCCGGGCGCGATCCGCTAGGCCTGGCGCGCCCGCCAGCGCTTCACCAGGAACCAGGCCAGGGCGAGCTTGGCGGCCAGCAGGAAGCCGATCAGCAGGTGGTGATCTTCCATCCCCACCTCCTCCGCGCCACGGGCGGCGGCGTAGCCCGGCAGCAGCAGCAGCGGCGCCCAGACCAAGGCGGAGGCGATGTTGGCCGCCTGGAAGTGCCGCTCCCGCATCCGCGCCACGCCGGCCACCAGCGGCGCCACCGCGCGCACCGGGCCGAGGAAGCGGCCGAAGAACACCGCCGCCCAGCCGAAGCGGCGAAACAGCAGCAGGGCCTGGGCATAGGCGCGGCGCTGGCTGCGCGGCAGCAGGCGGCGCACCAGATGCGGCCCGTAGGCGCGCGAGAGCCAGAACCCCACGGCATCGCCCACGATGGCGCCGGCGATCGCCGCCATCACGATCGGGCCGGGCTCCAACGTGCCGGTGCCCAGCAGCGCACCGGTGGCCAGCAGCAGCGCGGTGGCCGGCACCAGCAGGCTGATGCCCGGCAGCGACTCCAGGAAGGTGATGACGAACACGATCGCCGGCGCCCACCCCGCCCCGGCCTGCAGCCAGGACTGTGCCGTCTGAATCAGTCCGTCACCCATTAACGCCTCCCCATCTCAATCAACGGAATATAGGGAGGCGAAGGGGCGATTTCAGCCGGAATCAGGCGAGATCGGCCACGGCGGCGTGCCAGCGCCGGATCGCCGCGGCATGCTCGGCGAAGCTGCGGCCGGCGATGCGCTTGTGGTGGTTGCGATTGAATGTGGTGTTGATCGTGACGCGCGACACGCCGGCCTCCTTCCAGAACTGGAACTCGCGCCGCCAATCGTCTTCGGTGCCGGCGCCCATGGAGGTCCAGACCTCGATGCCGACGCTCTCCGCCGGGCGCCCGGCTTCGGCGGTGTAGCGGCGCAGCGTGGCGAAATCGGCCAGCGCGGCCTCGCCGGGGGGATGCACGTTCATCATCCAGCCATCGCCGAGGCGGGCGATGCGGCGCAGCGTGACATCCATGTGCCCGCCGAACCACACCGGCACGCGGCCGCTGGCCGGGCGCGGGTTGATGCCGGCATCGGGGATGGTGTGCCATTTGCCCTTGAAGTCCACATGGTCGGCCGCCCACAGCGCCTGCATCACCTCGATCTGCTCCACGGAGCGGCGGCCGCGGTCGTGGAAGTTCTCGTTGAGGCCGATGAACTCCGCCTCGTTCCAGCCCACGCCGATGCCGAGCCGGAAGCGGCCCTCGCTGAGCACGTCCACGTTCGCGGCCTGCTTGGCCACAAGGGTCGCCTGGCGCTGGGCCAGGATCAGCACCTGGGTGGAGAAATGGATGCGCTGGCAGACGGCCGACAGGAATCCGAAGGCCACGAACGGGTCGTGGAAGGCGTCCTTCGAGGTGTTGCGGGCACCCCAATCCGGCCGGCTGGCGGTGTTCACGCCCAGCACGTGGTCGGGCAGCATCAGGTCGTCGTAGCCGATCTCCTCGGCGAGCAGGGCGAAGTCGCGCAGCACGCCTGGTGCGGCACCCATGTCGGTGGCCGAGAAGGCCACCCCCAGCTTCATGCCCATCATGCCCTCCCTGTTTGCCGCGGTCGGGCGGGACTATAGACTGCGTGGTGCGACTGGCCATGGGGCGGCGCCGCGCCATATGCAGGCGAGGCAATCGGGGACGGAACAGATGCTCAAGCTCGGCTACAAGGCCTCGGCGGAACAGTTCGCGCCGATGAAACTGCTGGATTACGCGGTGCAGGCGGAACAGGCGGGGTTCGAATCCGTCTTCATCAGCGACCATTTCCAGCCCTGGAAGCACACGGACGGCCATGCGCCGAACTCGCTGGTGTGGCTCGGCGCGCTCGGCGCCCGCACCAGCCGGATCGTGATGGGCACCTCGGTGCTGACGCCCACCTTCCGCTACCACCCCTCGATCGTGGCGCAGGCCTTCGGCACGCTGGGCAGCATGTTCCCGGGCCGCGTGATCCTGGGCATCGGCACTGGCGAGGGGCTGAACGAGGTGCCGGCGATGGGCATCCATTGGCCGGACTTCAAGGAACGCTTCGCCCGGCTGCGCGAGTCGGTTCAGCTCATGCGCAAGCTGTGGACCGAGGAGCGGGTGAGCTTCGAGGGCACCTACTACAAGACCGAGAACGCCACGATCTACGACCGGCCGGAGACGCCGGTGCCGATCTATGTCGCCGCCGCGGGCGCCATGATCGCCAAGTATGCCGGCCGCGCCGGGGACGGGTTCATCTGCACCTCCGGCAAGGCGGTGGAGCTCTATACCGAGACGTTGCTGCCCAATGTGAAGGAGGGCATGGCGGCCTCGGGCAAGGAGAAGCCGGGCTACGACAACATGATCGAGGTGAAGGTCAGCTTCGACACCGACAAGCAGCGCGCGCTGGAGGATACCCGCCACTGGGCGGCGCTGGCCCTCTCGCCGGAGGAGAAGATGTCGGTGGAGGACCCCGTCGAGATGGAGCGGCTGGCCGATGCGCTGCCGCTGGAGCGGGCGGCGAAGCGCTGGATCGTTTCCAACGATGCCGAGGAGCATGTGGAGAAGATCGGCTGGTATGTCGGCCTCGGCTTCCGCCATTTGGTGTTCCATGCGCCGGGGCCGGACCAGGCGCGGTTCCTGAAGCTGTACGGCGAGACCGTGCTGCCGCTGCTGCGGAAGAAGTTCGGCTGACGTGGCCGCCTCCCTTTCGCTGCATGCGCTGCCCGGCCTGCCGATGGTGCGGGCGGGGGACGACCTCGCCGCGTTGATCGAGGCCGGGCTGGAACGGGCGGAGCTGGTGCTTCAGCCCGGCGACGTGCTGGTGCTGGCGCAGAAGATCGTCTCGAAGGCGGAGGGGCGGATCGTGGAGATCCCCTCCGTGGTGGCCTCGGCCGAGGCGGTGGAACTCGCCAAGACGGTGCAGAAGGACCCGCGCGTGGTGCAGGTGATCCTGGACCAGGCGGTGCGGGTGGTGCGGGCGCGGCCGAACCTGTTGATCGTGGAGCATAAGCGCGGCTGGGTGATGGCCAATGCGGGCATCGACCATTCCAATGTCGGCGCGCAGGACGGCACCGAGCGGGTTCTGCTGCTGCCGGAGGACCCGGATGCCAGTGCCGAACGGCTGCGGGCGCGGCTGGCGCCGGCGGTCGGCGGGCCGCTCGGCGTGGTGATCTCCGACAGTTTCGGGCGGGCGTGGCGGCGCGGCACGGCGGGCATCGCCATCGGGGCGGCGGGCCTGCCGGCGCTGGTGGACCTGCGCGGCAATCCCGATCTGTTCGGGCGCATCCTGGAAGTGAGCATCAGCGGCTTTGCCGATGAAATTGCAGCAGCGGCCTCACTGCTGCAGGGCCAGGGCGCCGAAGGGCAGCCGGTGGTGCTGGTGCGCGGGCTGGCGTGGTCGCAGCCGGCGATGGGGGCGGCGCAGCTGGTGCGGCCGGCGCAGGAGGACCTTTTTCGATGAGCCGCGATCTCGTGGTGGCGCTGTCTGGCGGCGTGGGCGGCGCCAAGCTGGCGCTCGGTTTGTCGAAGGTGGTGGCGCCCGAGAACCTGTTGATCGTGGCCAATACCGGCGACGATTTCGACCATCTCGGGCTTTCCATCTCCCCGGATATCGACACGCTGACCTATGCGCTGTCGGGGCTGGACAACCAGACCCTGGGCTGGGGACGGCGGGACGAAAGCTGGAATTTCATGGAGGTGCTGGCCACGCTGGGCGGGCCGGCTTGGTTCCGGCTGGGCGACCGCGACCTTGCACTGCATGTGGCACGCACGATGCGGCTGAAGGCCGGCGAGTCGCTGTCCGCCGTCACCGCGGACATGACGCGGCGATTGGGGATCGAAGCGCGCGTGCTGCCGATGTCCGACGATCCCGTGCGCACGCGGGTGGACAGCGACGAGGGGCTGCTGGATTTCCAGGACTATTTCGTCGACCGCCAGTGCCGGCCGGTGGTGAAGGCGCTGCGGTTCGACGGTGCCGAGACGGCGCGGGCGCATCCAGATTTCCTCGCGGCGCTTGGCAGCCCGCGGCTGCGGGCCATCGTGATCTGCCCTTCCAACCCGTTCATCTCGGTGGAGCCGATTCTGGCGCTGCCGGGCGTGCGGGAGGCGTTCGCGGCGCGCACCGCGCCGTGCGTGGCGGTCTCGCCGATCATCGGCGGCAAGGCGGTGAAGGGGCCGACGGCGAAGATGATGGCCGAGCTTGGGTTGCCGGCGGGGGCCGCCTCCGTGGCAAAACGCTATGGCGCGCTGCTGGATGGCTATGTGCTGGATAAACAGGACGCGGCCGAGGCGGACGGGCTGGCGGCGCGCTGCGTGCTGGCACCGACGCTGATGACGTCCCTGGAGGACAAGGTGGCGCTGGCGCAGGTGTCGCTGGAGCTGGCTGACGCGCTGCGCGCATGAGCGGCATCTGGGCCGTGATTCCGGTGAAGGAGCTGGAGGGCGCGAAGCAGCGCCTGGCTGGTTTCCTGTCGCCGGAGGAGCGGCATGCCCTGGCCATTACGATGATGGAGGAGGTGCTGGCGGCGCTCGCCGGCGCCACCCGCCTGGCCGGTGTGGCGCTGGTGACGCTGGAACCCCGTGCGGCGGCGATCGCGCGCCGCGAGGGCTGGCGGGTGATCGAGGATGGCGCACGCGACGGGCATACCGGCAGCGTGGAGGCCGGGCGGCGCGTGCTGGCAGCCGAAGGGGCGGCGGGCGTCCTGACGCTGCCGATCGACATTCCCGCCACCACGCCGGGCGAGATCGATGCGGCACTGGCGGCACATGCGGGTTCGGCCGGATTCACCATCGTGCCGGCGCATGACGAGCAGGGATCGAACACGGTGATCGTCTCGCCGCCGCTGGCCGTGGCGCTGCGCTTCGGCGAGAACTCCTACTTCCCGCATTTGGACGCCGCGCGCGCGGTTGGGCTGGTGCCCCTGGTGGTGCGCCAGCCGGGGATCGCGATGGATATCGACCACCCCGTGGACCTCGCCGCCTTCCTGCGCCTGCCGCACTCCCACGGCACGCGCACGCGGGCGCTGCTGGAGGCGATGGCGGTGCCGCGGCGGCTGGGCGAGGCCGGGCTGTAGCCTACCCGCCCGCGCGGATGCGCTGCAGCTTCTGCAAATGGTCCAGCACTGCCTGGGCCACCAGTTGCGCCGCTTCGCGCAGGGCCGGGGTGTCGCCGCGCTGTGCATAGGTCTGGTGCAGGGCGAGGGCCTGCTCGTGCGCCTGCATCTGCTGGGTGAGGTAGATCTGGTCACGCTGGGCGCCGTTGGCAGCGCGCAGCTGTTCGATCATCGCCTGGTGCTGGCGGGCCATTGTGGGCGCCCCAGGCGCGATGCCGGCGCGCTGGGCGGCCTGGGTGAGGCGGTTTGTGGTCTCGGTATGGTCCTGCACCATTTCCTGCGCGAAGCCGCGCAACGTGGCGTTGGCCTGGGGCGTTTCCAGCATCAACTGGCTGGAGGTCTTCTCGTAGAGGTCGCCGGAGGCCGCCATGGCGAGATACTCGGCAGCCGTGGTGGGCATCGGCGTGGCCGCCGTGGTGGCGGAGACGGCCGGGGCGGTGGTGGAGGGCGCACTCTGCTGCGCCAGGGCGGGCAGCGGGGCGGCCAGAAGCAGCGCCGCGAGGGTGAGGTGTCGCATCGTCGTCTCCTGTCTGCGGGACGGGGCAACGGCCGCTTCGCAACCGGGTTCCGGATGCGACCGGCGGGCGCGGCGGCGCCGACAGGGGGCTGAGATGATGCCGGGGCAGAAACCCACGGCGGGGTGCCCGGAAACGTATCACCCCGTGCAAATGAAACGACGAGGAACCTTTCGCGCGGCCAAGCATTCCTGCACCGGCATAGACGGTGGAGAGCAAAGTGGCACACAAGCATATCGCAACATCCTCGGTCGGCCTGGATATTATTGAGAAGACCGCGATCTGTTTTTCCCATCTGCGATGGGATTTTGTGTTCCAGCGGCCGCAACACCTGATCACGCGACTGTCGCGGCAGATAAAGGTGATCTTCTGGGAAGAGCCGGTCTTCGCGCCCGGTGTCGCCCCGGTGCTGGAAATCGAGCCGCGCTCGCCGCAGCTGGAGGTGGCGCGCATGCGGCTGCCGGACGGCATGGACGAGGCGGCGGCGGAGGCGGCGCAACGGGCGGCGCTGGATGCGCTGGTGGCCGAGCGCGGCATCGTACGGCCGCTGCTGTGGTACTACACGCCAATGATGCTCGGCTTTTCCGGCCACCTGCAGGCGGGCGCCGTGGTGTATGACTGCATGGACGAGCTCTCGGCATTTCGCGGCGCGCCCGTCGGCCTGCGCGAGCGCGAGGCACGGCTGATGGCACGCGCCGACCTGGTGTTCACCGGCGGGCATGGGCTGTACGAAGCCAAGCGCGACAAGCACGCGGATATCCATCCCTTCCCCAGCAGCGTGGATGCGGCGCATTTCGGCCGCGCACGCACCGGCGGGGCGGAGCCGGCGGACCAGGGCGGCATCGGCCGGCCGCGCATCGGCTATTACGGCGTGATCGACGAGCGTATCGACCTCGACCTGCTGGCGGCCGCGGCCGAGGCGCGGCCGGACTGGCAGTTCGTGATGGTGGGGCCGGTGGTGAAGATCTCGCCCGAGGATCTGCCGCGGCGGGAGAACATCCACTACCTCGGCGGCAAGCGCTACGAGGAGCTGCCGGAGTATGTCGGGCACTGGGACGTGGCGGTGATGCCGTTCACCTTGAACGAATCCACCCGCTTCATCAGCCCGACCAAGCTGCCGGAATACCTCGCGGCGGGGCGGCCGGTGGTTTCCACGCCGGTGGCCGATGTGGTGCGGCAGTACAGCGACCTGCCCGGGGTGGCGATCGCGCGCGGCGCCAAGGCGTTTGTGGCGGGCATCGGCGCGGCGCTGGAGATCGGCACGCGGCAGCCCGGCTGGCTGGCGGGGGTGGACCGGATGCTCGCCGGCATGTCCTGGGACCGCACCTGGGGGGCGATGTGGGCCATGATCGCGGCCAAGCTGGAGGGCAGTATCCCGGCGGCGGTGCCGCGCCGCATGGCGGCACCGCGCCTCAGCCGCCGGCCGCGCTACGACTACCTCGTGGTGGGGGCCGGCTTCGCCGGGGCGGTGCTGGCGGAGCGGCTGGCGCGCGCGGATGGCGCGAAGGTGCTGGTGGTGGACCGCAGGCCGCATATCGGCGGCAATGCGTTCGACGAGCACAACGGCGCCGGGTTGCTGGTGCATCGCTACGGCCCGCACATCTTCCACACCAATGCGCCCCGGGTGGTGGAGTATCTCTCGCGCTTCACCCAGTGGCGGCCCTATGAGCACCGGGTGCTGGCGCGGGTGGGGGACCAGCTGCTGCCGGTGCCGATCAACCGCACCACGGTGAACAGGTTCTTCGGCCTGGATCTCAACGAGAGCGAGGTGGAGGCGTTCCTGGCCAGCAAGGCGGTGCCGGTGGCCGATGTGCGCACCAGCGAGGACATCGTGCTGTCCAAGGTCGGGCGCGAGCTGTACGAGGCACTGTTCCGCGGCTACACGCTGAAGCAGTGGGGCGTGCCGCCGAGCGCGCTGGACAAGGGCGTGGCCGGGCGCATCCCGGTGCGCAGCAACGACGACGACCGCTACTTCGGCGACACGTTCCAGCAGATGCCGCTGCACGGCTACACGCGCATGTTCGAGAACATGCTGGACCACGACAACATCACCGTGATGCTGGGTTGCGAATGGCAGGACATCCGCGACGAGGTGGAATTCGGCCACCTGATCTTCACCGGGCCGGTGGACGAGTATTTCGGGCATCGCCTCGGCAAGCTGCCGTATCGCTCGTTGAAGTTCCGGCACGAGACGGTGGACCGGGAGTGGTTCCAGCCGGTGGGGGTGGTGAACTACCCCTCGCCCGACGTGCCCTACACGCGGATCACGGAATACAAATACCTCACCGGCCAGACGAGCCGGCGCACCAGCCTGACCTACGAGTTCCCGAGTGCCGAAGGCGACCCGTACTACCCGGTGCCGCGGCCGGAGAACGCGGCGCTGTATGCGCGCTACCAGGCGCTGGCGGATGCGGAGCCGGATGTGACCTTCGTCGGCCGGCTGGCCACGTATCGCTACTACAACATGGACCAGGTGGTGGCGCAGGCGCTGACGGTGCATGACCGGCTGGCCGGGCGGAAGGCGGCGCGGGTGCGGGCGGTGGCGTCGGTGCGGCAGGGCGGGCTGCAGCAGGCCGGCGAGTAGTCCGGAACCCGTGTGTAGCGGGGGCGTTACCAACGGTAATTCCCCTGCAGGAGGCAAGCACCGTGTATCACCACGTCAAGAAACTGATGTACACCGTGAAGGTGGGCGACCCGGACCCGCGCTTCGGCAAGATGCTGCTGGAGCAGTTCGGTGGCGCCAATGGCGAGTTGGCCGCAGCGATGCAGTATTCGATCCAGGGCCTCAACTGCGACGACCCGGGCCTGAAGGACCTGCTGATGGATATCGGCACCGAGGAGCTGAGCCACCTGGAGGTGATCGGCTCCCTGGCCAGGCTGCACCTGAAGCCGACCAAGTTCGACCGCGAGTTGGCCGATGCCGATCCGCTGGTGGCGGTGTGCGGCGGCGGCGGGGTGAACCTGTTCAACTCCGCCGGCAATCCTTGGACCGCGGACTACCTCAAGATCACTGGCGAGATCGACGTTGATCTGCGCAGCAACATCGCCGCCGAGGCGCGGGCCAAGATCGTGTACGAGCGGCTGATCGACTACTGCGACGATCCCGGAAGCAAGGACGCGCTGCAGTTCCTGATGACGCGCGAGATCACCCACATGAAGGCGTTCATGCTGGCGCTGGACAGCCTGGGCAAGCCCCCGCTGCAGATCGGGCTGATCGAGCCGACCGCGGGGCTGGTGGATCAGTATTTCAATGATTCCACCGGCAAGGACGACGAGGGCAACGAGGACATGGTCGGGCCGTGGAACGACGAGACGGCGTTCGAGCGCGTGAACAATCCGGCGTTCTCGCCTGAATCCATGAAGGTGGATGGCGACTAGCAAGACGCTTGGAGTAGACGATTTACCCGATTGCGCCGAGGCCAGCCTCGCTGCAATCGGGTAAACGTTTTTTGGTTCTTTTTTTCAAAAAAGAACGCCTTCCTTTCTCATATCCGCTGCAACCTTCTCCCCGATCAACATGCAGGTGAAATGCGTGTTGGCCCGGCAATCCGCCGGCATCAGCGAGGCATCGGCCACGCGCAGCCCGGTGAGGCCCTTCACGCTCCCATCGGGGTTGGTGACGCCGCGCGGGTCTTCCCAGGCGGACATGCGGCAGGTGCCGGCGGCGTGCTGGGCGTCGGTGGCTTCGGCCAGCAGCAGGGCGTTCTGCTCCGCTTCCGACAGGGCGACGGCCTGCGGCAGGGTGAGGTCGGTGGTGCCGACGGTGACCCGCTCCGCGATCCCCGAGATGGCGGGATGGGCGGCAAGGCGATCCAAGCGTGCCATGCCATCGCGCAGCCGGAGCAGGTCGTCGGGGTGGGAAAGCATGTTCTCCTCCACCAGCGGATCGATCGCGGGATCGGCGGAGAGCAGCTTCACCTCGCCGCGCGACCGGGCCTCGAACACGCCCACCACCAGGGAGCCGGGGCCGGTGCCTTCGGGCAGCACGCCGCGGTGGTTCATGGCGATCATCAGCATGTCGCGCCGCGCGGTGCCGGCAAGGCCGGAGGAGTAGCTGACGCAAAGATTGGTGTGGCGGGCGTCGGGGTCGGTGGGCCGGTGCTCCGGCTTCAGCACCACGCCGGCGCGCAGCATCGGGTGATCCATGAAGTTGCGCCCGACCTCCGGCAGCGCGTGCACCACGGGGATGCCGAGCGGGGCGAGGGACGCGGGGTCGCCGATGCCGGAGCGCAGCAGGATCGCGGGCGAATGGACGGCGCCGGCGCAGAGCACCACCTGGCGCGCGGCGATGTCGATCCAGCCCCGGCCCGGCAGGCGCACGCGCACGCCGCGTACCTGGCGGCCTTCCAGCAGCACGCGCTCCACCAGCGCCTCGCCCTGGATGGTGAGGTTGGGGCGGCCGCGGGCCGGTTCCAGGAAGGCCTCGTTCGTGCTGACGCGCACGCCGTTGCGGCTGTTGATCGGGTAGGTGGCGACACCCTCCCCTTCCGGCGCGTTGAGGTCGTCGTGGGCGGGGTAGCCCAGGGCGAGGGCGGCATCGTGCAGGGCGCGGTCGATCGGGCCCCAGGTCTCGCGCGGCGCGCGATACACCGGCACCGGGCCGGCGCCGCCGTGGTGCGGGCCGCCGATCGGGTCGGCCTCGATGCGGTTCATGTGCGGCAGCAGGGCGGCGTGGGACCAGCCTTCGCAGCCGGCCTCGGCCCAAGATTCGAAGGCATCGGCCACGCCGCGGATGGCGATCTGGGCATTGACGGCGGAGCTGCCGCCCAGGCCGCGGCCGCGCCAGTAGAGCTTGGGCTCCTGCACCGCGGTGCGGCGGGCCATGAGGCCCGGGTATTGCCAGGCGGCCTGCATCTCCGGCGGCAGGATGATGCGCAGCGGGTTGGCGCTGCGCATGCCGGCGGGGGCGTCCCCGGCCCGCCAATCGCGGCCGGCTTCCAGCAGCAGCACCTGGCGCTGGCGGTCTTCCGACAAGCGTGCGGCCAGCACGGCGCCGGCCGATCCCGCGCCGATGACGATCACGTCGAAGTTCCGACCCGCGAGTCCCATGCCTGTCTCCGTCGCTGCCAGGGCATGATCGTCTGCGTGCAGGCGGCGGGCAACCCGGCTCGCCGGCGGGCGCTGAAGGCGTTGGTATGTCGAAACGTAACACATGAACTGGTTAATGCAACACTCTGAAACCGTTCAGGAGTTCATCACGAAGATTCTGGCCATGGAACGCTGCCGGGCGCCGCCGCTGTAACCTGAATGACAGAAAACGGCGCCCATGAATGCCTCGCTCCGGCGCGCACCGACCTGCTGTGCCGGCGTAGAGGAGGTTCCCCGTGCGCGCCATTGCCCCGCTGCTCCGCACCGCCCTCGCCACGCTGCCGCGCTGGCTGCCGGGCGACCGCCGCGCCAGCGTTTCCACCATGCTGGCCATGGCGACGCCGGTGCTGATCGGCTTCATGGGCCTGGCGATCGACACCACCTATTGGGAGACGGCCAAGGTCTCGCTGCAGGGGGCCACGGACCAGGCGGCGATCGCCGCCGGGCGGGCCTATCGCTCCGATGCCAATGTGACCACCGAGGCGGTATCGGTGCTGGCCGACCACGGCTTCGTCAACGGCACGAAGGGCGTTGCGATCTCCGTGCAGAACCCGCCGACCTCGGGCAGCTATGCCGGCAACCCGGCGGCGATCCTGGTGAGCGTGACCCAGCCGCAGGCCAGCATCTTCGCCAGCGTGCTGGGGCTGACCCCGCCGGTGGTAACCGCGCGCGCCATCACCGCGCCCTCCACCAGCGGCGGCGGCGCCTGCATCATCGCGCTGGCCACCAGCGGCACCGGCGTGAGCATGAACGGCACCAACACCGTCAACATCTCCCACTGCAACGTCTACGCCAATTCCACGGCGAACAACGCGATCGCCCTGACCAGCAACGCAACGCTGACCGCGCTCAACGCCTATGTCACCGGGGGCTGGAGCGTGAACAGCCAGGTGTCGCCGTGCCTGAATGCCGGCACCACCTCCGAGCGCGGGCTGTGCGTGCGGAAGTCGCTGCAGACTGGTGCCTCCCCGGTGGCGGACCCCTATGCCACGCGGGCGATCCCGTCGGTGCCGGCGCGCTGCGATTCCACCAACGCGTCGCACAGCAACTCCGCCAGCTATACCGCCAAGCCGGACGGGATCTGGGTGTTCTGCGGCGGGCTGAAGCTGACCGGCAGCGGCAACACGCTGACGCTCGGGCCCGGCATCTACATGATCGACCGCGACCAGCTTTCGATCAACGGCGACTGGACGATCAACGGCACCGGCGTGGCGCTGTTCTTCACCAGCTCCACCGGCAGCAACCATGGCAGCCTGAAGGTGCAGGGCAACCAGACGGTGAACCTGACCGCGCCGGCCACCGGCATCGCCAAGGGCATCGCGGTGTGGATGCACCGCAGTGCGCCCACATCCTCCACCATCGATTTCGGCGGCGGCTCCAGCCTGGCGATCGTCGGCGCGATCTATGCCGCCAATGCGGCAGTGACGGTCTCCGGCAACAACGGCAGCGCCAAGTGCACGCAGATCGTGGCACGATCGATCACCTTCAACGGCAACAACACCTTCAAGCATGATTGCGGCGGCGTGGGCATTTCGGACCCGCCCGGCAGCCTGCCCGCGCTGGTGCTGGTGCAATGAGCGCGGGGATGCGCGGCGGGCTGGGCCGGCGCGGCATGGCGGCGGTGGAATTCGCCATCGCCGCCAGCTTCCTCGCGGTGGCGATGGCCGGGGTGTACGATTTCGGCCGAGCGTCCTGGACGCGGATGCAGGTGGTCTCGGCGGCACATGTCGGTGCCGCCTTTGCCGCGGCGCACGGTTTCAACGCCACCCTGATCGCCAGTGCGGTGACGAGTTCCTCGGCGCTGGGCACGCTGGCGGCCACGCCCGCGCCGGCCACGGTGTGCGGGTGCCCGAACGGCAGCGCCGGCATCGGCTTCGTGGAATGCGGCAGCGCCTGTGCGGATGGTGCGGGGGCGAGCACCTATGTGCGGGTGAATGCGCGCGCCACCTACAGCTTCACCTTCTCCTACCCTTATGTGAGCAACCCGCTGGTGATCACCGCCACGGCGCTGTCGCGCATCCAATGACCGGGCCCACCCTGCGACGAGATCGGCGCGGCGTGATCAGCATGGAAATGGGGCTGATCGCCCTGCCGCTGACGCTGTTCCTGTTCGGCGTGGTCGAGTTGGGCATGGTGATCCGCATGAAGTCTGCCCTGCAGTTCGCCACCACCAACGCGGCGCGCTGCTCGGCGGTGAACGTGGCCACCTGCGGCACGACGGACGCCACCAAGGCCTATGCGCAGACCCAGACGCAGGGCGTTGCGGTGGCGGCGAACGCCTTCACCGTCAGCACCGAGACCTGCGGCCGCAAGGTGGTGGCGACGGTGGCGTTTCCGGTGAGTGCGCAATCGATCCTGAAGACCGGCCTCTCCCTGTCCGCACAGGCCTGCTACCCGCTGCAGCCGACGTAGCCGCCCCGCTTTCGCAGGCTTCGCCGAGCGCATAGGCTTCCTCTACCGACCGGGGGGACACGCCGATGACCGCGCAGCTTGCACAGATCGATCGCCTGTTCGAAGGCTGGACCGGGCCGGATACGCCCGGCCTGGTGGTGGCCGCCACGCGCGGCGGGCAGGTGGTGCACCAGGGCGCCTATGGGATGGCGGACCTGGCGCAGGGCATTCCGCTGGGCCCGCGCAGCGTGATCCGCATCGGCTCGCAAACCAAGCAGTTCACCGTGCTGCTGGCGCTGATGCTGGAACGCGAGGGCAAGCTGGACATGAACGCGCCGGTGCGGCGCTACGCCCCGTGGCTGGCCGAGCTGCCGCATGCTCCGACGCTGCGGCACCTGGCGAGCAATACCTCCGGCCTGCGCGACTTCCTGGAGATGCTGACCTGGAGCGGGCTCACCCTGCCCTGCCCCTCCACCCGGGCCACGGCGCGGGCGATCATCGCGCGGCATGGCGAGATGAACTACGTGCCCGGCGAGCAGATGATCTACTGCAACACCGGGTTCTTCCTGCTCAGCGAGATCATCGAGGAGGTCTCGGGGCGCAGCTTCAACGAGCTGCTGCGCGAACGCATCACCGGCAAGCTGGGCATGGAGGACACGGTGCTGCAGCACCGCGACAGCCAGATCCTGCCGCGCGCCGCGATGCACCATTCCAAGGGGCCGGACGGTGCGTGGGAGCGGGCGCACTGGGGCATCGTGCTCGGCGGCGAGGGTGGCATGAGCTCCACGCTGGAAGACATGCTGCGCTGGCAGGCCCACCTGGCGAACCCGACGCCGGAGATGGCCGACCTGCTGGCACGGATGGAGCAACCGACGCGCTTCGCCAACGGGTCGCTCTCGATGTACGCGCTGGGCTTCACCGTTACGCGGTATCGCGGGCTGCGCAATGTGGGGCATGGCGGCGGGGTGGCCGGCGGGCGATCGGAGTCCGTGCGTTTCCCCGACGAGTCCGCCGGCGTGGTGATCCTGGGCAACCGGGACGACATCGCGCCCTTCTCGATCGCGCGGCGGATGGCGGATGTGTTCCTGGCCGACCGGCTGGCCCCGGTGCCGGATGAGGGCAATCTGCACCGCCTGGCCGCGGCGGCGGGGATGTACCGGCAGGCGGATGGCGACGACGTGTTCGAGATCATCGACGAGCCCGGCCGGCCGAGCTTCACCAGCCAGGGCGGCAGCGGCGGCACGATCGAGCAGATCGCGCCGGGCGAGTTCGCGCCGGAACGCGCGGTGGTGCATCTGAGCTTCGGGCTGCCGCAGGGCGACACGATCCCGGCCCGCTGGTGCGGCGCGCCGCGCCTCTATCGCCGGGTGCGGCCTGGGGCCGGCAGCAGCACGGCGCTGGCCGGGGCCTATGCCAATGCCACGCTGGGCCTGGATGCGGTGGTCTCGGCGGATGGCGGCACGCTCACCATCCGCTCCGATTACGGCGCGCTGCGGCTGGCGCTGTCCTGGATCGAGCCCGACCTGCTGATGGCGATGCCTGCCGATGCGCCGCTGCGCGCGCCGGGCAAGCCGTGGTTCGCGGTGATCCGCGTGGCGGCAGACGGGCTGGTGGTCTCGACCGACCGCACCAAGACCCTCGTGCTCGGGCGGGCGCGCTGATGCGTGGGTTCGACGCGGCGCTGAAGAAGGCCACCGCGGAAAGCTGGGCGCTGATGAAGCGCGTCGGCGCCGACACCAAGGGCACGCTGGGCATCACCCGCGCCCCCTACGACGCCGCCGAGCAACGCGCCGCAGAGGCAACGGCAGCCGTGCTGCGCGAGGCCGGCTTCGCGCCGGAATACGACGGGTTCGGCAACCTGCATGCGATCCTGCCGGGGGCCGACGCGGGCGCCCCGGCGGTGGGGCTGGGCTCGCATTTCGACAGCGTGCCGGATGGCGGCAACTACGATGGGCTGGCCGGCATCATGGCCGGGCTGGCGGTGCTGCTGGCCGCGAAGCGCTGCGGAGCCACACCGGCGCGGTCGCTGCGGCTGGTGGGGCTGCGCGGGGAGGAGAGCCCCTGGTACGGCACCGCCTATCTCGGCAGCCGCATGGCGCTCGGCCTGGTGCCGCACGCCACCATGGGCAAGCTGGTGCGCGGCGATACCGGGCGCACCCTGGCCGACCACATGGCGGCACTGGGTTTCCACGGCCAGCACGGCCCGTCGCTCTCGCCGGAAATCCTCGCCTGCTGGCTGGAACTGCATATCGAGCAGGGGCCGCTGCTGATCGGGCGCGACGTGCCGATCGGCATCGCCACCGCGATCCGCGGCAACATCCGCCACGCACAGGCCAGATGCTTCGGCGAATGGGCCCATTCCGCCGCGGTGCCGCGCGACTTCCGTCGCGATGCCGTGGTGGCGGTGAGCGAGCTGGTGATGGCGATGGATGCGTTCTGGACCGGGCGCATGGCGCTGGGCGACGACAATTTCGTCTGCACCGTGGGCATCGTTACCACCCGGGCAGACCAGCATGCGATGACCAAGGTGCCCGGCGAGGTGGCCTTCACGCTCAACCTCGGCGCCACCAACCCCGATGTGCTGCGCCAGTCCGGCGAGTATGCCGCCGCGCGGGCGCGGGAGATCGAGGCGGAACGCGGCGTGCGGTTCGAGCTGGGCGCCGACACCGGCTCCCAGCCCACGCCGCTCGATCCCGCCTTGGTGGACCGGCTGGATGAAGCGGCCGGCGCGCTGGGGCTTGGCCGGCACCGCATGCCGACGGTGGGCCACGATGCCGGCATGTTCGCCCAGGCCGGCATCCCGGCGGCGATGGTGCTGGTGCGCAACCAGAACGGCAGCCACAACCCGCACGAGGCGCTGGAGCAGGCCGACTATGCCGCCGGCGTGCAGGTGCTGGCCCGGGCCGCGCTGGAGCTGGCCGGCTGAGGCCTAGGTTCGCCTTCACGGTGGCTGACGCAAGTTGCAGGATGCGACGGAAGGCAAGGCAATTCGCCTTGCAATCTGCGGCGCGCGTTGCCCCACCCATCAATATTCACGTTGATTTACCGTGACATTTGCTGTGCGGCGACGAGGCGACACGTTTCGCCATCCGTTTGTCGCATGAATGCTTTCATCATGATGGCATCGCGATTGCGTATCCAGAAATGCGCGGGGCCGGCCCTGCCCGCGCGCGGTCCCTGGGATCTCCGGCCAAAATCGGCCGGGCCGGGCGGCCGAGAGCAGCAACGGAGCAGGCACAGAATGCGCATCCTCCTGGCACCCCTCGAAGGCTTCCTGGCCGGCGACATCGCCGTGATCCTGGGGGGCGAATCGTTTTCGCTGGACCGCGCCGAGAGCCACGACGACGTGGCGCAGATGGCGCGGCACTATCACTACGATGTGATCATGTTCGGCGCGGGCCAGGCCGGCGGCCCCGGAGTGGATTTCATCCGCCGCCTGCGCAGTGCCGGCTGCCAGTTGCCCGCCGTCGCGCTGGCCCGGCAGCTGGAGGGGCGCGGGCGGGCACGCATGCTGGATGCCGGCGCCGACGACGTGATCGACATCCCCTGCGACACCGGCGAACTGTGCGCCCGGCTGCGCGCCGTGGTGCGAAGGGCCCGCGGCTTCACCCGCTCCGTGCTCGCAGTGGGGCCGCTGGAACTCCACATGGACAGCCGCGCGGCCACCGCCTTCGGCCGCGACCTGCATCTTTCGCCCAGCGAATACAAGGTCTTGGAGCTGCTGACGCTGCGCAAGGGCACGGTGGTGAGCAAGTCGGCACTGATGGACCTGCTGTACGGCGAGTTCGAGGAGCCGGACGTGAAATCGCTCAACGTGCTGATGCACCGGCTGCGCAAACGCCTCTCCACCGAGGGGCTTTCGACGCTGGTGCGCACGGTGTGGGGCACCGGCTACCTGATCGACGAGCCGACGCGACCCTTCGTGCCGGTGCAGCTGGCACCGCTGCGCGAGGAGCTCGCGCTCGTCGGGGATTGAGGCCACGCCGCGCCGCGTGCCCGGCGAGGGCCTTTCGTGGCGGATTGGTTTCGGCCTAGGCTCCATCCCATGCGGCGATCGGCGCAGGTTCTGCTCGTGTTGATGGGGGGCGGTTTGGTGACCGCCGCCGCCGTGCCACTGTGGCGCCAGCAGGATTGCGACCCTGCGGTTCTCCAGGGGCGCGCCTGCCAGCCCGGCAACACGTCCACGTCGCGCAGTTCCTCCGGCGGCCATTCCGGCGCCGCACTGCGCAGCACAGGCACGGATGGCTCGGCCAGCACCGCATCGGCCAGCGTGGCACGCGGGGGGTTCGGGGCGACCGGAACGGCGCATGCCAGCAGCAGCGGCAGCTGAGGTGCGGCGCCACGCCATCGCGCCGCGCCCGGATCGGCTGGCACGCTTCGAGGCAATCGGCTTCGCCTTCGCCGACATCGCCGGCCAGCCCTACTGGGACGAAACCGCCTGCTGGTCGTTCAGCGCCGCGGAGATCGACACGCTGGACGACGCGACGATGGAGCTGGAGCGGCTGTGCCTGGCCGCCGTGGAGCATGCGGTGCGCCGCGGCGCCCATGCCTTGCTGGGCATCCCCGAAGCAGTCTGGCCGATCGTGGTGCGCAGCTGGGAGGCGCAGGAGCCCAGCCTGTATGGCCGCATGGACCTGCGCTGGGACGGCAACGGGCCGCCACAATTGCTGGAATACAACGCCGATACGCCAACGGCGCTGTTCGAGGCCGCCGTGGTGCAGTGGGAGTGGCTGCA